>NZ_JBIAGB010000005.1:0-344211 GCF_042869575.1 Streptomyces sp. NPDC006925 | reverse complement strand
ACAGGACCCTAGACAAGTCCCATCGTTGCAGGTCAGGGGCACTTCTCGCTTTTTCGACCAAGCATCGGACAGCCACCGTGGTGAAAGCGCGAGGCCAGTGTGGGAGAGCTTTCCCGCACCATGGCCTTCCCGGCGTGAACGCCGGTTGAGGGCACGGGGCGGTAGTGCACTCCGGCTGCTGCCTCGATCCCGTGCAGCGCGATGTTCATCAGCAGTGGGCTGATCACGCCACCTTGTGGAGTGCCCTCCTCGGTGGCCGCGAACTTTCCGCGATCGACCACGCCGGCCTTCAGCCACTGTCGGATCAGCCCCTTCGCAGGGAAGTCTCCGACGGCCTTCAGCAGGTAGTCGTGGTTGATGCGATCGAATGCCGCTGACAGATCCGCGTCGAGGATCCACACGCGTCTGGCCTTGCGCGCCAGCGTCGAGTAGATCGTCTCGGTCGCGTCATGTGCCGACCGACCCGGTCTGAACCCATAGGAACGGGGCTCGAACCGGGCCTCCCATTCGGGCTCCAGCGCGTTCTTCACGCGGGCCTGGAGTACCCGGTCACGAATGACCGGGATGCCGAGCGGTCGCTGTTTCCCATTCGCCTTCGGGATGTACACCCGCTTGACCGGCTGGGCTCTCCAGGGGGTGGCCTCGGTGTGGACCTTGGCTGCCAGCTGCATCCGCTTGCGCGGGTTCAGCGCGGTTTCCCCGTCCAGCCCGGCGGTCTTGCGGCCGCCGCTCTGCTGCGTGACCCGCCTGGTCGCGACCAGGGTGTTCGAGTACGAGCGCAACATGAGCTTTTGCAGGTTGCGTACCTGCTTGGTGTCACCCTTCTGCGAAGCCACGAAGATCCGCTGCCTCAGGCGCCGTACGTTCGCCTCGTGCTTGGCCCAGTCGATGCCGTGCCAGCCGGGGTTCTCGTCCTCGGGTCCGTTCACCGTAGAGGCTCCCTCGGGAGCCACGGCAGTCTCAGCCACCATGCTCATCTGGTACCTCCCAGCGTCTAACTTGTCCTTCGGTTCTTGCGCTCTTGCTGCGGTGACCTCGTCAGCTCACCTGACCCACGTCAGCACCCTTTCGGGTGACGGGCCTCTGCCCCCCTGAATCCTCCACACCACCCGAACGGGTGACGGAGAGGTCGGCGGCGGACGTCTATCCGGCGGCTTATACGTTCCCGAGCGGTGGGGATCCACGATATTGAGAACGCGTTCACCTGGGCTTTCGCCCTACCGGCATTCGCTTCTTGGGTCATCCTGTCCCGCTACGGAGTTGAACCTCTCTTACGATTGGCCTACCCGGCATAATTCACCCGGACCGTAACGGGGTTTCCACGTTCCGCACGTTCAACGCGCGGCTGAGTTGGGCGCCCTCTTTCCTCCGGGGACGGCGGTGTTCACCGACGCGGTAGCAGCACCGTGCCGCGCCTGCGCCATCAGGCCGTGCGGCCTGTCTGCGCTGGTCTTTGCACCCTCCTGGCGCGCCGCCAGTGTGAGGGCTCTGGATTACGAAGTGTCAGCGAGGGTTCATTCGCATTCGCCCGTCCAGCCATTTCCCTTGCCCGTAATCCCTGTTGACGCGGGGATCCTCCGGCGTTTCCCTGGGCTTCATACCCCGCCGTTACCAGCGACGCATGCCAGAGCGGGAACAGACTTGAACACGAGTCTGGGACCGGCATCGTCAGAATCAATTTCCCAACTCCCCTCGACACCGGTCCAGTTAAAACGTGCGACTTCGTGTCGCACCCGCCACTCCAGACGGTACCGATCGTGCAGGGCCGGTGTGGTCGTGATCCACGTGAATTGCCGTAGCTCACCGTCCCCGCTGTGGACGGGCGGGGTCCGCAGCGGGGAAGCCTCAGCGGTCATGGAGGTCTCGGTACCCCAAACCACAGAGTCAAGGACGACGGGGAAAGCGAGCTGGACTTCGAGCTGTTCGGTGGCAGGCGGACGGCTCGCTGGAACCAGTTGCCCCATTTGTCGTCGCTGACGGTGTAGGCGCACCCGATCCATACGGACTCGCCCGGATATAGAGGGAAGCGGCCGTGTTCGTTGTCGAACAGCAGCCAGACTTCTTTGCAGGCGTCACGAACGTGCTTGGTCTGCCGACGCCTCGCCTCGCCCCGGCAGGTGGCCGTCCGATCGAGTTCATCCCAGGTCAGCGGGTTGGCCCGGGAATGGGAGTTGGACCGCTCTGGGCCGCCCGGGTAGCGGTCGACGGAGATACGGATCAGGTTGCGGGTCATCTGCTCGGTGCCCGTGCTGCGCAGTAGCCTGCGCATGGTGAGCCGGTAAGCCCGGCCGTCGTACCGGAGATGGGCGGCGTCGTGCTCGACGACGGACGATGTACAGCGCCGGAGCGATCGGTGTCTACAACCACAGGTTGTATGCGCATTACGGGACCGAACGGCTCGTGGACCTTGCGCGGCAACTCGCCGCCTCCGGCACACTCCGGCTACGGGTCATGGATCTCTTCGGTTCACGCCGTGCGGAGCGGAAGAGCCTGGACGACAGCCCCGAGCACATGGGCGACCAACTCGCTGCTCTGCCGCACGTGCAGATCGTGTCCGACCGAGGCGACCGCATCCGCTACTGGGACCTGCTGGCCGGTGCGCGCTTCGGCATCGCCCCGTTCCGGCCCGGCTGTCCCTGGTCGATGAGCGTGATCGACTGCCAGGGCATGGGCCTGCCGGTCATCGCCCCGCGTCTGGGCTGCCTCGCCGAGCACATCGACCCCGAACTGCAATTCTCCACTCCCGCGGAAGCCACCGATCTCGCGGAGCGGCTCGCCCTGGACGACGAGTTTCACATGTTCCACACCAAGCGAGCCCACGCCTCCACCAGTGACTTCACACCGGTCCGAGTTGCCGCGCGCTACCTGGGGGCCCTCTCGTGACACTCTTCGACGCCGTCCTCCTGTCGTACGACGAGCCGATGGCCAACTCCCTGCATTCCCGGCTTCAGCGGACACTCGGCGGGTCGGTGTAGCGTCTGCATGGCGTGCATGGGATGCGCCGGGCGTACCGGCTGTGTGCCCGAGGTTGTCGACCGCGAGCAGTCTTCCTCGCCGATGGCGACTTCGCCGTCGGGGCCGACTTCGATTCCGCCGCTGTCGAGCCGCTGGACGAGGGTGTTTCCATGCGGGTGTGGCGAGCGGTCAACCCGGTCAACGGCCTGACCTACGGTTACGGCGGGCTGAAGCTGATCCGCCGCAGCGCCCTGCGCGAGATGGGCGAGGCGGTCGACGTGCTCGCTGCGCTGCCAGGCCGGGTCGATTTCGCCCAGAAGACTGCCGGAATCACGCGTTTCAACCAGAGCCCCTTCTACGCCTGGAAGGCTGGTTTCCGCGAGTGCGCGATGCTCGTCCGCGGCACCGAGTACAGCATGGCCGACGACAACGCCCGCCAGCGGGTCAAGGCGTGGGCGGCCAGCCGTTGCGGCGAGTTCCGCCGCCTACGCGGCTGCCGGAGCGCGTTACGCGGCTGCCGGATGCCTTCGCATGCGACTCCGTCCGTGTCCCGCAGAGCTTCGACCATCTCAACGACCCCACCTGGCTGCGGGACAGGTTCCCCGCCGCCCGGAGACCAGGCGGTCTCCGATGAGCGGCACGCTCGTGCTCATCGAGCAGTACGCGAACCGCCTGGGCGGTCACCACCAGCGCACGCTGGTTGCCCTCGCCCAGGCACGTCCCGGCAGCCTGATCATTGCGCCGCACAGAATCGCAGAGGAGGCGGTGACTGCCCTGCGCGGGGCTGACACCTCGCTGACCGTACCGGCCGGGTCGACGGCGGCCGTACTGCTAGCCGCCGCCCGTCTGGCGGTCGGGCTCCGCCGTCGGGCAGCGGGCCTTCCACTCACGCCGCTGGTCCCGCTGCCTTCGGCGACTGCCGCATCAGGTCACTCTCCTTGCCCGTTGCCTGACCGAGGCGTCCGCGCTGCGGACCGCCCGCCGTCAGGCGCCGGGCGCCGACGCGGTGGTAATCCTGACGGCAAGCGAGGCCCTGCACGGGCTGGCCGCCTTCCTGGGCGGCCAGCCGCATCTGCGTTTCTTCCACGAGGCTGTCACCACGGAGGACGCCTTCGTGCGGTTGCTCGGGCGACTCGCCCGCCGGGGTGAGCACCGAGCGATCGTGGTGTACCCGACTCAGGCTGTGGCGGATCAGTCCTCTACAGCTTTCCCCGACCTGTCCGCAGCGCTGGGAACCTTCGCGGTCGGCGAGGGCCGTCGGCTGAGCGATGCCGAACGCGACGGTGGCCGAGCCGCGTTCGGTATCCCCACCGATGAGACCGTGGTGTGCCTGGTGGGCGGCTGGTGGCCCTACAAGGACATCACTGTCATCGACACCGCCCTCGCTCGCTGCCCGGACCGGTCGCGGAGAGCTGCAAATCGTTTACGGCGCCGCCGACGCCGCCCTGGTCACCCGGCGTCCTGGGGTGGGCAAGGAGTCCGGGCTCGTCATGGACGCGGCCCGCCTTGGCGTTCCCCTGATCATCTCCGATCACGACCCGTCCCTCTCTGCCCGCCTGAGCGGACAGCCTTGGGCACTGACCTTCCCCACCTGTGATCCGGACGGACTCGTGGACGTTGCGCACCCTCCCCTGCCGGTGGCCCCAGCGCCCCGGCACTGGGGCCACCGGCCTGCTGGGGATGCGATCGGCGGCTGAGCAGGTCGACTTCCTCATCCGCACCTTCGCCTCACTGAGCACGAAGGGGGCCTGATGCTGAATACACTCCCAGCGCTGATCGCGGTCGTTGGCCCTGTCGAGCCGCGGCTGCTGGCCGCCTGGATCCGCCACTACCAGTGGCTGGGCATCGGGCGGTTCCTGATTGCGTTCCATTTCCCGAGCATGTTCCTTGCGTGTGACGGCGCGCGTTGCAGGTGGCGGTCAGCGAGTTCTGCATCACCCCTGTCGGCACCAGCACCGGACCCTGGCACGAGCCACCAACACGCAGCTCAGAGATCTCATGCGGCGCCGTGCCGGCCTGGATGGCATCTGCTCGCGGACGCCGACGAGTTCCAGCAGTACCCCGTCCCGGTTGCCGAGATGATTGCCTGGGCCGACGGATTCGGACGCCGTGTGGTCGGCGGGCTGATGATCGACCGCGTCACCGCGAACGGGCGCCTGACCGCCTGGAGGCCCGAGGAGGGACTCGACGGTGCCTATCCGCTCGGCGGCCACCTCACCCATCGACTCCTGCACGGCGACCCCCGCAAGATCGTCCTCGCCCGCCACGACGTCGCCGTCTCCTCCGGCAACCACCGGGCACCTGGTCACCGACCGGATGTGGACCGGATCTGTGCGGTCCACCACTTCAAGTGGCGTTCGGGCGTGCTGGACGACCTCCGTCGAAGGGTCCAGCACTTCACGACGGGCCTCTGGCAGGAGCACACTCCGGCCGTTCGCGACGAGGCCGACCGCCTGCTGGCCCACGTAGGAAGGCACGGAGGTGTGATCAACACCAGTGATCCGCGGTTCGCCTTCCGTCGAGTGAGCATGGACCGGATGCCGCACGGTTGGAACTCCGAAGCGCGCGGCCTCCTCACCACCTGGCGTCCTTGACGCGCACACCGGCCGGGAGCAGAGACACTGTTCACTCGCCCACGCTCGTTGCGGAAGGGACGGCCCCGTGCCCCTAGCCGTTCTCCTGACCGGGTTGACCGGATCCGGGAAGACCACCGTTGCTCAGGCCCTCACCGGCCACGGCTTCATTCGGCTGTCTGTTGACGAGGAAGTCCACCGACTCCACGGGCGCTACGGCGTCGACTATCCCGAGCACGCCTACTTCGAGCGCGAACGGCCCGTCGTCAAGGCGGTCCGGACACGGTTCGTCAAGGAGCTGGAAGCCAGCAACGACGTTGTCCTGGATCACGGGCTGTGGCGTCGGGGCGATCGTGATGCCTGGCGGCGGGCCGCTCGAGAAGCGGGCGGCCTGCCCGTGGTCGTCTACCTCCCCGCCGACCGCGACGAACTGTTGCGACGTCTGGCCGAGCGCAACCGTCGGGAGGACGCCAACGCTCTCACCGTGTCCCCCGAAGCCCTCGATGACTTCCTCGACCGCTTCGACGCTCCGGCCGACGAGGAGGAAGCGATCGTCTACAGCGGAGACCTCGAATCACTCCTGGCGGCACTGGCTGAGGCCAGACGCCGGACCTGAATACGCACCGCTGGGTGGCGTCGTCATCCAGACGGGCCAGAGATGTCCGTTCCCTGAAAAATGATCTTCAGATGTTCTCCGAGGGCAGGTCCAGGGCCCGTGTCGAGCACCATCGGTGATACCTGTGCCCCCCGCGCTCGGCTCGCTCCCGGTAGGTGCCGTCATCGCGCTGCGCATCCACGTGCATCTGTGGCCGGGTGAAGAAGACCGCACCCGGTCTGGCATGGGCGCCGTGCTCGGCGGTCTGCCGGACCGGGTGCGGACAGGATGACCAGGCGATCAAGGAAACCGCAGGTCAAAGGGCTTGAGATCAGGTCAGCCCTGCTTGGTCTCCCAGAAGATCTTGTCGATCTCGGCGATGAGCTCCAGCGCCTTCTGCCCGGTGGCCGGGTCGGTGGAGCCCTTGGCGGCGCTGAGCGCCTTGAGGGTGTCGTTCACCAGCTGGTGGAGCTGCGGGTACTTCTCGAAGTGCGGCGGCTTGAAGTAGTCGCTCCACAGCACCGAGACGTGGTGCTTGGCGAGTTCCGCGCGCTCCTCCTTGATGACGGTGGCCCGGGCCCGGAAGTGCGGGTCGTCGTTGGCCTGGTACTTCTCCTGAACGGCCTTCACGGATTCGGCCTCGATCCGGGCCTGTGCCGGGTCGTAGACACCGCAGGGCAGGTCACAATGGGCGCTGACCTGCACCTTGGGGGCGAACAGTCGGGAGAGCATAAAAGCCGTCCTTCCTCGTGATCGTCTTCTCACGTGCGAGATTACTCCGTGTGGGAAGTCTTTTCGCGTGTGCCCCCACGGGCCTAGGACAAAAGTCCGGTGACGGACTGGATCTGCTGGAGTGATCGGGCCGGAGGCGGCCTTGGGACCGGAGGCGGGAATATGCCGGAGCGTACGCCGCAGCGCGGGCCGAGCCACGGGGCGGAGCGCCGGGAGGGGGATCGGCACGAGGGGCTGCTGAAGCGGATCGGACTGGCCGAGGTCTACAACCCGTCGATGCGGCCGACCCTGCTGCCCGGGGACCAGTTGGTCGTCGGCTACGGGGCCGCGGTGCGGCCGGGGGACGTCGTGGTGCTGCGTCACCCGTTCCAGCACGACCTGCTCATCGTCAAGCGCGCGGTCGAGCGGCGTCCCGGCGGGTGGTGGGTGCGCGGTGACAACCCCCGGGTGAAGAACGACAGCCGGGAGTTCGGCGCGGTCCCCGACGACCTGGTCGTGGCCCGGGCCTGGCTGCGGCTGCGCCCGCCGCGCGGGGCTCAGCGCTCGCCGGGGTCCGCGGTGCGCTGGGCATCCTCCGCCGTGCGCCCGCTGGTCGGTCCGCTGCGGCCGCGTCCGCCCGCGGGGTCAGGGGTGTCCTCGAGGGCGGCCGGGTTGCTCTCCAGGCGTTTGCGGGCCCGGTAGGCCGCCACGTTGGCGCGGGTCGCGCAGCGGTCGGAGCAGTAGCGGCGGGAGCGGTTGGTGGAGGTGTCCAGGTAGGCGTTGCGGCAGGGCGTGGCCTGGCAGATGCCCAGCCGGTCCACGCCCAGGTCGGTGAGGTGGAAGGCGAGCCCCATGCAGGCTGTCGCCGCGTAGGCGGCGGTGGCGTTGGCGGGCTGTTCGGCCAGGTGCATGTGCCAGCGGGGCCGCCCCTCGTCGTCCAGGTCCCCGTGTCCGGAGATCTGCGGACTCGTGGGGAACTCCATCAGCAGGGCGTTCAGCAGGTCGACCGCGCGGACCTCGTCGCCCTCGGCGGCCGCGGTGAAGACGGCGCGCAGCCGGGTGCGCACGGCGCGGAGCCGGCTGACGTCCGCCTCGGTCACGCGGCGCGCCATGGTCCCGTGCGACCCGAAGAGTTCGAGGACGGCGCCGACGGAGGTGAGGGTGTCTTCGCCGCGCTCGGGCTGCTCGCTGTTCACGAGTCGCACTGCCAGATCTGAGTAATAGTTCAGTTCCACTTGTGGTCCTTACAGCGGGCGGTCTATCGTCAGTAATGGTTGAAAGTTGTTAGAGCGTATTACGGCGGAGGACGGATATGGCGACCCACGCACGGAGCGCTGCCGACTGGCGGCGCCGGCAGGAGAGTTGGGACCGACAGCAGGAGTGGTACCTGCCCGACCGCGAGGAGCGGTTCCGGGTCATGCTCGACATGACCGAGGCCCTGGTGGGCTCCGCACCCCGGGTGCTCGACCTCGCCTGCGGTACGGGCAGTATCTCGGACCGCGTGCTGCGGCGGATGCCGGGCGCGAACACCGTCGGCGTCGACCGGGACCCGGCGCTGCTGGCCATCGCGCGCGGCACCTTCGAGGGGGACGGGCGGGCGCGCTTCGTCACGGCGGACCTGAGCGACCCCGACTGGCCTGCCACGCTGCCCGAGGGCCCCTACGACGCGATCCTGACGGCCACGGCCCTGCACTGGATGCGCACCGAACCGCTGCGTGCGCTCTACGGCCGGCTCGCGGGCCTGGTGCGGGAGGGCGGGGTGTTCCTCAACGCCGACCACATGCCGGACGAGTCGACCCCGCGCATCAACGCCGCGGTGCACGTCTTCGACGAGGAGCGGCGCGCGCGGCGGACCGCCGAGGGGGCGCAGGACTGGAAGGGGTGGTGGCGCGCGCTGGGGGAGGACCCGGAGCTGGAGGCGGCCGCCGCCGAGCGGTTCGCCCTGTTCGGGAACCCGGCCGAGGCGCAGCACAGCGACCACAACGACGAGGAGTTCCAGAGCGCGGAGTGGCACGCGGCCGCCCTGCGCGAGGCCGGATTCGGCGAGGCCCGGACGGTCTGGTCCTCGCCCGCCGACGCCATGGTCCTGGGGCTGCGCTGAACGCTTCGCACGAGGCCCGCGCGACCGGGCCGGTGCACGCCGCCGGACCGGCACGCGCGCCGATCAGGGCAGCGCCCGGGCCGCCCGCCCGCCCGCACGGCGGGGGCGGGCGGCCCTGGTGGGGCTCAGCGGCGGGCGACGCCCTCCGCGCGGGCCGCCGCCGCCACCGCGGAGGTCACGGCCGGGGCGACGCGCTCGTCGAAGGGCGAGGGGATCACCCGGTCCGCGCTCAGCTCGTCGGCCACCACGGCGGCCAGCGCCTCGGCGGCGGCCAGCTTCATGCCCTCGGTGATGTCCGTGGCGCGCACCTGCAGGGCTCCGGCGAAGACGCCCGGGAACGCCAGCACGTTGTTGATCTGGTTCGGGTAGTCGCTGCGGCCGGTGGCCACCACGGACGCGTACTTGCGCGCCACGTCCGGGTGGATCTCCGGGTTCGGGTTGGCCATGGCGAAGATGAAGGCGTCCTCGGCCATCCGCGCGACGGCCTCCTCGGGCACCGTGCCGCCGCTCACGCCGATGAACACGTCGGCGCCCTCGAGCACGGACTCCAGGGAACCGGTGCGGTTCCCCTTGTTGGTGAAGCCCGCCAGGTCCCGCTTGACCTGGGTGAGGTCGCCGCGGTCGCGGGAGACGACGCCCTTGCGGTCGCAGACCGCCACGTCCCCGATACCGGCCTCCACCAGGATCTTCGCGATGGCCACCCCGGCGGCGCCCGCGCCGGAGATGACGGCGCGCAGCGAGCCCAGCGCGCGGTCGCTCAGCTTCGCCGCGTTGCGCAGCGCGGCCAGCGTGACGATGGCCGTGCCGTGCTGGTCGTCGTGGAAGACGGGAATGTCCAGCTTCTCCTTGAGGCGGGCCTCGATCTCGAAGCACCGGGGTGCCGAGATGTCCTCCAGGTTGACCCCGCCGAACGAGGGCGCCAGCCGCTGGACCGTGTCCACGATCTCGTCCGTGTCCTGGGTGTCCAGCGCGAGCGGCACCGCGTCGACGCCGCCGAACTGCTTGAAGAGGATGGCCTTGCCCTCCATGACCGGGAGCGAGGCGCCGGGGCCGATGTCGCCCAGCCCGAGCACCGCGCTGCCGTCGGTCACCACCGCGACGACCTGGGACTTCCAGGTGTAGTCGTCGACGAGATCGGGCTGCTCCGCGATGGCGCTGCAGACCTTGGCGACGCCCGGCGTGTAGGCGAGGGACAGGTCGTCCGCGTCCCGCACGGGCACGGTCGCCTGAACGGCCATCTTGCCGCCCCGGTGCAGGGCGAACGCCGGATCGATCACGTCCGGCTCCAGCCCGTCCTTCTGATTGACGATCTCCGCTGCCACTGTGTTGAACCCCTTAGTCGAATCTGGTGAGGGTGACCGCTCCCTGCGGTGAGGAACGGGCGGGCACCGCGTCCGCTTCCCGGGCGAGCGGCCTGCCGCTGCCCGGAGGGAGGTACGGACGCCGGGCGCGCCGCACACGCGCCCTGGTCCCCGGGTGAGGGGTGTAATCGACCTTTCTACCCGACACCCGCCGCCGGGGACGACCTACTTCCGGCCGCACCGGTGTCCAAGCTGGCGGAATGCAGGGCAAAACGCCTCGACTCCGACTCGAAGTCCGCAGGGTGAGACGGCCGGGTGGTGTGAGAGACCGCACTCCGGCCCGTAACCCCCTTTACGGCCGTTCCCACCGCCCTGTATCCGGAGTCCTGTATCCGTTATCCGATTTTGACCTCGGAGGCGTCCTGCTGCCGCTTGTCCGGATGGCAAGATGCCCCCCATCGTTCATCCGTTCATCCGTCGGACACGGTCGCGACATCCGAAGGTGTGTGCCCGACCCCACGGCTGCTCTCCCCCATCGCAGGAGGACCCGCTCATGACCGCTAGCAGGCGCATGACCGCCGGCCGGGCCGCACGTACGGCCGCTCGACGCGCCGGGATCATCCCCGTCGCCCTCCTCACCGGCGGCGCCCTGCTGCTGACCGGCTGCGGCGACCAGACCGAGGGTGCCGACGGCGGCAGCTCCGGCGAGAAGGCCGAGCTGAGCTCGAAGCTGCCCGACAGGATCCGCAGCGCCGGTGTCATCAAGGTCGGCACCGACGCCGCGTACAAGCCGATGGAGTTCAAGGAAGGGGCCGACATCGTCGGTCTGGACCCCGACCTCGCCAAGGCGATGGGAGAGAAGCTGGGGGTCCGCTTCGAGTTCACCAACGGCACCTTCGACGGTCTGATCACCTCCATGCAGACCGGCCGCTTCGACATGATCATGTCGTCGATGACGGACACCAAGGACCGCCAGGAGGGCCTGGACGACAAGGGGAAGAAGGCCGGCAAGGGCGTCGACTTCGTCGACTACCTCTCCGCGGGCTCCTCGATCCTGGTCAAGAAGGGCAACCCGGACAAGATCGAGTCGGTCGACCAGATGTGCGGCAAGAAGATCGCCACCCAGCGCGGCACCACCTCGCACGAGATCCTCAAGACGCAGACCGAGAAGTGCGTCGAGGACGGCAAGAAGAAGATCGGCATCGAGGCGTACAACACCGACGACGAGGCCCGGGTGCGACTGAAGGCCGGCGGCGTCGTCGCCGACATCTCGGACTTCCCGGTCGCCGCCAACGCGGCCAAGTCCGGCTCCGACTTCGAGGTCGTCGGCGACCAGATGCAGTCCGCCCCCTACGGCATGGCCGTCGCCAAGGACAACAAGCAGCTCCGCGACGCTCTCCGGGCCGCGATGGACGCGATCATCGAGGACGGCTCGTACAAGAAGGCGCTGGAGAAGTGGGGCGTCGAGGACGGCGGCGTCAAGAAGGCCGCGATCAACGGCGGCTCCTGAGCCGCCCGGCGACGACGCACCAGACACACCCCGCAGGACGTCCAGGACGCTGAGAGGCAAGCCCCCGTGACACCACCCACCACCGACAAGATCCCCTCCGGCGGGGCACCTCCGTCGAAGGACGCACCGGAGGCCATCAAGGCCATCCCCGTACGGCACTACGGGCGGTACGTCTCCGCCGTCGTGGTCCTTGCCCTGCTGGCGCTGCTCATCCGCGCCTTCGCCACCGCGGAGGGGCTGCGCTGGCAGGCGGTGGGGGACTTCTTCTTCAACGACCAGATCCTCGAGGGCGTCCGCAACACGCTGGTCGTCAGCGTGCTCTCGATGCTCATGGGGCTGGTGCTGGGAATCGTCCTGGCCGTCATGCGGATGTCGAAGAACCCGGTGACCTCCTCCGTCGCCTGGGGCTACATCTGGTTCTTCCGCGGCACGCCCGTCTATGTGCAGCTGCTGCTCTGGTTCAACCTGGCGCTGATCTTCCCGGTGCTGAACCTGATGCCGCTCTACAAGGACGAGATGACCGACGTCATGACCCCGTTCATGGCGGCGCTCCTCGGCCTGGGGCTGAACGAGGCCGCCTACATGGCGGAGATCTGCCGGGCGGGCATCCAGTCGGTGGACGAGGGCCAGACCGAGGCGTCCCAGGCGCTGGGAATGACCCAGGGCCAGAACATGCGGCGCATCGTGCTCCCGCAGGCGATGCGGGTGATCGTGCCGCCCACCGGCAACGAGTTCATCAACCTGCTGAAGACCTCCTCGCTCTGTTCGGTCGTGATGTACGAGGAACTGCTGCGCAAGGCGCAGAACATCGGCAACAACTCCAGTGCCGTCGTGGAGATGCTGCTGGTCGCCACCATCTGGTACCTGGTCATCACCAGCGTCTTCAGCGTGGGCCAGTACTACCTGGAGCGGCGCTACGCGCGCGGCTCCCTGCGCCAACTGCCCGAGACCCCGTGGCAGCGCGTACGCAAGAACGTCTTCGCCTTCGGGCGCGGTACCGGATCGGGGGCGCAGGGCGCATGAACACGTCGGTCAAGAAGACGGAGAGCGGCGGCCCGATGGTCAGGGCCGAGCGCGTCTGCAAGTCGTTCGGCCACGTCGAGGTCCTCAAGGGCATCGACCTCGAGGTGAAGACCGGCGAGGTGTTCTGCATCGTCGGTCCGTCCGGGTCCGGCAAGTCCACCTTCCTGCGGTGTATCAACCACCTGGAGAAGATCAACGCCGGCCGGCTGTACGTCGACGGCACGCTCGTCGGGTACCGCGAGAAGGGCGGCAGACTCTACGAGCTGCGCGACCGCGAGGTGGCGGCCCAGCGCCGCGACATCGGGATGGTCTTCCAGCGCTTCAACCTCTTCCCGCACATGACCGCGGTGGAGAACGTGATGGAGGCGCCCGTCCAGGTCAAGCGGACCCCGCGCGCCGAGGCGCGCAAGCGGGCCGCGGAGCTGCTGGACCGGGTGGGGCTGGCCGACAAGATCGACTCGTTCCCCGCGCAGCTGTCCGGAGGCCAGCAGCAGCGCGTCGCCATCGCGCGGGCGCTGGCCATGGACCCCAAGCTGATGCTCTTCGACGAGCCGACCTCCGCGCTCGACCCGGAGCTGGTCGGCGAGGTGCTGGACGTGATGAAGGCGCTGGCCCGGGACGGGATGACGATGGTGGTCGTCACCCACGAGATGGGTTTCGCGCGGGAGGTCGGCGACTCGCTGGTCTTCATGGACGGCGGTGTCGTCGTCGAGTCCGGCAACCCCAGGGACGTCCTGACCGACCCGCAGCACGAGCGCACCAAGTCGTTCCTCTCGAAGGTGCTCTAGACCGTCGCACTCCGGGAACCGCTGTCCGGCCCCGTCCGACCGGGCCGGGCCGGGCAGCGGTTCCCGGAATACCGGCCCGCAGTGTGATGCTGTGTCCGCCATGGCACATCACGCATCCTTGGGCAGGGTCGGCATCTGGGCCTCCGCGCTGCGTACCGACGACGCGGCGCGGCGCCCCCTGGCAGAAGAGGCCGCCGCCGAACTCGACGAGCTGGGCTACGGCACGCTCTGGATCGGCGGCAGCCCCTCGCCGGACATGGCGCAGCGGCTGCTGGCCGCCACCTCGCGGGCGACGGTCGGCACCAGCATCCTCAACATCTGGGAGCACGGGGCTGTCGAGGTCGCCGCGCGGCACGCGCAGCTGACGGACGAGTACGGCGGCCGCTTCCTGCTCGGCCTCGGGGTCAGCCACGCGGAGACGCGCAGCGGGCACGCGCTGGACCATCCACTGGCCGGCCGGCCCCGGTCGGCCATGCGCTCCTATCTCGACACGCTCGACAACGCGCCGCGTCCGGTGCCCGCCGCCGGGCGTGCGCTGGCGGCGCTCGGTCCGAAGATGCTGCAGTTGGCCGCCGAGCGGTCGCTGGGCGCGCTGCCCTACCTCGTCACCGTCGAGCACACCGCGGAGGCCCGCGACATCCTCGGCGCCGACCCGCTGCTGGCCCCCGAGCTGAAGGTGGTCCTGCGGCAGCCGGGCGCCGACCCCGCCGCGGCGTACGCCACGGCGCGCGACTACCTCTCCCGGTACCTGGCCCTGGCCAACTACCGCAACAGCCTGCTCCGGCTCGGCTTCGCGGAATCCGACTTCGACGGCGGCGGCAGCGACCGGCTCGTCGACGCGCTGTTCGCCATCGGCGACGCCGAGGCGGTACGAGCAAAGGTGGACTCGTTCCTGGCGGCAGGCGCCGACCACGTCGCCCTCCAGGTGGTCACCGCCGCCACCGGCACCGATCTTCCCCGGGAGGAGTGGCGCGCATTGGCCGAGGCGATGCCGCTGCGGGACTGAGCGGCGGCCGGGAGCGGCTCCGGGCCTCGGCGGACGTGCGCCGACGGCGTGAGATCGGTCGCTCCGGGGCCGGATGGTCTGTCGGTGGGTCGGCGAGGCGGCGTAGCGTCGGGGCATGTTTGCTGCTTACGCCGCTCGTATCGACAGGGAAGAGCCGCTCAGCGGGCTGGAGCTGGGGCAGAGGCCGGAGCCCAAGGTGCCTCCGGGATGGATGACCGTGGCGGTGAAGGCGGCGTCGCTCAACCACCACGACCTCTGGTCGCTGCGGGGCGTGGGGATCGGCGAGGAGTCGCTGCCGATGATCCTCGGCTGCGACGCGGCGGGGGTCGACGACGACGGCAACGAGGTCGTCCTGCACTCGGTCATCGGGCAGTCCGGCCACGGGGTCGGCCCGCGCGAGCCGCGCTCCATCCTGACGGAGCGCTACCAGGGCACGTTCGCCGAGCGGGTCGCGGTGCCGCAGTGGAACGTGCTGCCGAAACCGGCGGAACTCTCCTTCGAGGAGGCGGCCTGCCTGCCGACGGCCTGGCTGACGGCTTACCGGATGCTGTTCACCAACGCCGGGGTCAGCCCGGGGGACTCGGTGCTGGTGCAGGGCGCGGGCGGCGGGGTGGCCACCGCCGCCATCGTGCTGGGCGCCGCCGCCGGGCTGCGGGTCTTCGCCACCAGCCGGGACGAGGCCAAGCGCAAGCGGGCCCTGGAACTCGGCGCCGAGGAGGCGGTGGAGGCGGGCACCAGGCTGCCGCACAAGATGGACGCGGTGTTGGAGACGGTGGGCGCGGCCACCTGGTCGCACTCGGTCAAGTCGCTGCGCCCCGGGGGCACTCTGGTCATCTCCGGCGCCACCAGTGGTCCGAACCCGCCCGCGACCGAGCTGAACCGGATCTTCTTCCTGGAGCTGCGGGTGGTGGGCTCCACGATGGGCACCAAGGAGGAGCTGGCGGGGCTGCTGAACTTCTGCGCCGCCAAGGGGATCCGGCCCGTCATCGACTCCGTGCTCCCGCTCGACCGGGCCCGGGAGGGCTTCACGAAGATGGCGGAGGGCGAACTGTTCGGCAAGATCGTGCTGACGGTCTGAGCCGCAACCGCGCACGGTCGGCCGGGCCGTCGGGACCCGGCCTTCGCGCGTGCCCGGTGCGGTGCCGCCGGGCCGGGCACGCGACGCGGTGCCGCGTGGTGCCGCAGCCGCGCGGGGCCGGACCCCGAAGACGGACAACCGGGGGCCCGCGCCCTCACGCCGGAAGGGGCGGCGCGGTCCCGGCGGTCCGGGCGGTCCCGGCGGTGGCGCGGATCTTGGACTGGCCGTGTCCCAGGAGTTCCCAGTCGTCCATGAAGCGGGCGTGCAGGCCGTGCCGCGCGGCCAGCTCGGTCAGCGTCTCGGTCCGGTAGTAGAAGTCCTCGCGGAGCACGTTGTGCTCGGCACCGACCGTGCGGTCGAAGGTGAAGTCGAAGAATCCGCCCGGTGCCAGCACCCGGCCCACGTGCGCGAAGCACTCCTCGATGACGTCGAGCGGCGAGTGCGAGAAGACGCTGTGCGCGTGGACGACGTCGAAGTGCGCGTCCGGCAGGAAGTCCAGCGTCAGATCCCGGGTCAGGGTCAGATGGGGAAGCTTGGCCTGAAGATTGCGCTCGGTGAGCGTGCGTTTCGCGGCGATCAGCACGTCGGGGGAGATGTCGATGCCGTAGTAGTGGCCCGCCTCCAAGTGCTCGATGAAACGCCAACCCGCACGCAGATTGCCGCAGCCGATGTCCAGCATCCGCGCCGACGGCGCCAGGCCGTGCCGCCGCAGATACTTGAACTGCAGCTCGCCCAGCCTCAGCCACCCCTCGCGGGTCGGGCTGCCGACCGCGGCGTCCGGATCGCGCCGGGTGTCGGAGGCCATCACCGCGCGGTAGTAGCTGACATGGTCGCGGTGCTTGAACGCCAGCCACCGGTCGCGGCCCGCACGCCGGAGATGGCCCGGTACGCGCTGCGGGTGCGCCAGCGCGTACCGGGCCTTGTGGGCGAGGGCGGTCCGGTCGGCGACGAGATTCTTCCTGCTGGCCATGCGGACTCCGGCGGCGAGGCGGTGGCACGGGCGGGGAGGCGACGGGGCGGAGCGGCGCCTCCGGTGCGCCGGCAGCGCGCCTGACACCGTGAGCGCCCTGCCTCGAGTGTCGGCGGCCGCGGCCGCCGCCGCACGGCCGGGCTCCGCCGTCCGGGCCCCGGGTCACCCGCAGGGGTGACCCACGGTCCGCGGGGAGGTCCGCGGACACGGGGATGGCTGCTCAGCCGAGCCGGGCAGGCGCCGACGCGCCCGCGCCCGAGGGCGGGCCCCCGGCCCGCGCGCCCAGCTCCCGCAGCAGCGCGGCTGCCCGGGCCACCGTGCCCTCCACCACCTCCGCGACACTCGGCAGGTCGTCGATCACCCCGGCGACCTGGCCCGCGGCCAGCACTCCGGCGTCCGCGCGGCCCTCCACCATGGCGGCCCGCAGCAGCATGGGCGTGTTGGCGGCGAGCAGCGTCTGGCCGAAGGTCAGGTCCTTGCCGTGCCGCAGTGCCCGCCCCTCGCGCAGCATCGACGTCCAGGACAGGCCCGTGTGCTTCCGGAACGCGGCGGCGTGGCGCAGCGCGCGCAGCAGCGCGGCGGCCCGGCCGCCGGACTCCAGGGCCGCGACCACCTCGCTGCGCAGCATCCGGTGCGGCAGGCCGTCCACCCGTGTGGTGACGGTGATGTCCTCGACCCGCGCCGCGAGGTAGCGGGCTTTGACGGCGTCGGGCACCGTCGACTCGCGCGTCAGCAGGAACCGGGTGCCCATGGCGGCTGCCGCCGCGCCGTAGCACAGCGCGGCGGCAAGCCCCCGCCCGTCGTGGAAGCCGCCCGCCCCGACGACCGGGAGGCCCTCGGGCCCCACCGCGTCGACCACCTGCGGCAGCAGCACCGAGGTGGCGACCGGTCCGGTGTGGCCGCCGCCTTCGTTGCCCTGCACCAGGACGGCGTCCGCACCCCAGGCGGCGACCTTCCGCGCATGCCGTACCGCCCCCACGGACGGCAGTACGACGATCCCCGCGTCCTTGAGCCGCCCGATCAGCTCCGCGGAGGGTGCCAGCGCGAACGACGCGACCCGCACCCCCTCGTCGACCAGCAGCCGCACCCGGTCGGCCGCGTCGCTCGCGTCGGCCCGCAGGTTGACCCCGAACGGCGCCGCCGTGCGGGACCGCACCTCCCGCACGGCGGAGCGCAGTTGCGGCAGCGTCATGGTCGCCGAGGCCAGGATTCCCAGCGCCCCGGCCTCGGCCGTGGCGGTCACCAGGCGAGGTCCGGAGACCCAGCCCATGCCCGTCTGCACCAGCGGATGGCGCACTCCGACCAGCGAGGTGAAGGCGGTGCGCAGCGGGGCCCACTCCGGCTCCGGGTCCGCAGCGGTGGCGCGGGCGGCGGGCGGCTCCGGCCGTCCTGTCATGCCCGCACCTCCTGCTCGCGGGCGCCATGCGGGTCCAGTACCTCCCGCAGCAGTCGCAGCTCGCGCCGGGTCGGCCGGCGGGTGACGGGCACCTCGTCCGGTACCGCCAGGTCGAATCCCGTCCGCTCGCGCACCTGCGCGACGTCGACGCCCGGGTGGACACTGGCCAGCCGCATCCGGCGGTCCACGGTCGCGAAGTCCAGCACCGCCAGGTCGGTCACCACCCGCCGCAGCCCGTGGAAGCGGGCGGCGCCCGGACCCGCAGCGGCCGCCCGGTCGTGGCCCACGCCGCTGACCATGTCCACGCGCTCCACGAAGACCCGCACCGAATGGCGCGGCACCCAGTAGGAGACCGGGTGGTTGACGGTGTTGGACGGCGCCCCGCGCGCACCGAGCAACTGCCGCGCCGGCCGGTCGTGGTCGCCGATGCAGGAGATGTTCTGGTTGCCGTAGCAGTCGAGTTGGGCGGCGCCCATCATCATGTGGCGCCTGCCGCGTGCGGCGAGCGCGAGGTGCCTGCGATAGGGCAGCCAGCCCTCGAAGCGCCCGGGATCCTCGGGAGTGCTCAGCAGCATCGCCTCGCCGTCGGTCAGCAGCAGGTGCGGGCTGAACGTCAGCCGCGCCAGGCGGGCTCCCAGCGCGGGGACCACGCCGCCCGCCGCCGCGGCCAGCACCTCACCGTCGCCGCGCCACGCCTCCGCGCAGGCGACGACGCAGACCTCGGCACGGGTGGGGGCGGTCGTCCCGGTCATCCCGGTCATCCCGGTCATCGTGCCGCCTCCGTACGCGCCTGGTGCTCGTGCACCGCCTGCTGGTAGGTGTCCTCGCCGCCGGAGAGGAAGCGCGCGGTGAATTCCCGCCAGGCCGACGGGTCGGCGGCGGCCCGCACGTAGGCGCGCTGGAATGCCTCGTCCCGCCCGTAGTCGGGGGCGCAACTGGTGAAGTGCGCGCCGCGGGGGGTGTGCAGGACACCGGTGACGTTCTGCCGCTGCACCAGCAGCGACTGCGGCGGTCCGGTGAAGCGGTCCACGATCCGCTCGCAGGAGAGATAGGTGTGCTCGGCCGCCTCCGTGAACAGGTCGTCGAAGTACGGGTCGGGCCCCAGGTACTGCCCGTTTCCCCGGACGTCGGCGCGGTTCATGTGCACCAGGGCCACATCCATCGTCAGCGCGGGCGCCGCCAGCAGCTCCTCGCCGTCCGGGTACGGCGAGGTGACCGTGCGCAGCCGGGGGTTGCGGCGCGGGATGTCCGATCCGAGGCCGCCGCGCACCGGCAGGAACGGCAGCCGGTGCGCCGCGGCCGTCAGCCCTGACAGGAACAGCGACTCGTCCCATTCCTCGAAGGCGAGGGTCCCCGCCTCGCGGGCGGCCCGGAAGTGCGGCTCCAGCGGCACCGAGTCCAGCGTCACGAAGGGCGCCACCAGCCGGCGGATCCGGCCCGCCGCGGCCAGCAGACCCACGTCAGGGCCGCCGCAGGAGACGACGGTCAGCTCGTCGGCTCCGCCGCGCAGCAGCGCCCGCACCAGCGCCATCGGTTTGCGGCGAGCGCCCCAGCCGCCGATGCCCACTGTCATGCCGGACTCGATCCGGTCCGCGAACGCGGTGAGGGGCAGCCGCTTGTCGAGGTCGGTCACGGTCGGCTCCCGTCCCCGGCACGCCGGTCGAGGAAGGCGTCCCGGTGCCGGTCGGAGACGCCCGCGAGGTTGGCCTCGAAGGTGAAGCCCTGCTCGTAGCGGTAGCGGCGGCGCACGTCGCTCTGGTCGATCCCGTTGAGCGCCTCTTTGGCCAGACGGAGCAGATAGCCGTCCTTGGCCGCGATCCGTGCCGCCAGCTCCAGCGCCGTCTCCAGCAGCGCGGCCCGGCTCTCGGCCAGTGCCCATACGGCACCGTGGTGGTGCAGTTCGGCGGCGGTGAGGGTGCGGCCGGTGTAGTAGAGCGGGCGGACCAGGTGCGGGGGCAGCATCCGGGACAGATGCGTGGCCGCCCCCAGGGCGCCCCTGTCCAGTTCGGGGAGCCCGAAGGTGGCGTCCCGGGTCGCCACGATCGCGTCGGCGCTGCCCACCAGGCCGATGCCGCCGCCCAGGCAGTGGCCGTGCACGGCCGCGACGACGGGCACCTCGCACTCGTAGACCGCGCAGAACGCCGCCGCGCAGCCGCGGTTGGCGCCGATGAGCGCGCTGTGGTCCGCGGCGCGCTGCAGCTCCTTGACGTCGACGCCCGCGTTGAAGCCGCGTCCGGTGCCGGTAAGCACCACGGCGCGGTGCGCGGGGTCGCGGCCCGCCGCCGTCACCGCGTCCGCCAGCGCGTACCAGGCGTGCACCGGGAGGGCGTTGACCGGTGGCTGGTGGACGGTCACCACGGCGACGCCGTCGTGCGGTGTGGAGGTGGAGACAGACATCGCGGGATCAGCTACCTTTCCACCTAACGTTTGTTTGGTGCAAGCTAGCAGGGGGTTGGTCCGCACGGAAGGGCCGAAGTGCCGGGCTCGATCGCGGAGTTCCGCTGCACCGGGCCGCTCCGGCGCGGCCGCGCCGGAGCACGCGGTCCCGCCCAGCGGGCCCCGCACCGCCCGCCCGCCGACACCCGGAGGTGCCCATGAGCGTCGCTGTCGTCACCGGCGGAACCCGCGGGGTGGGTGCGGGGATCGCCCGCGCGTTCCTCCGCGACGGCGCGGACGTCGTCGTCTGCGCCCGGCGCCCGCCCCCGCACCCCCTCGCGGCCGGGGACCGGCAGGCCCGCTACCTCCCGCTGGACGTCCGTGACCCCGAGGCCGCAGCCCAGCTCTGCGACCGCGTCGTCCGCGATCTGGGCTCCCTGGACGTGCTGGTCAACAATGCGGGCGGTACCCCCTACCGCCCGCTGGCGGAGGGGGCGCCGCGGCACCACGCGCGCGTCCTGGAACTCAACCTCCTCGCGCCCCTGCACCTCTCCCGCGCCGCCCACGCGGTCATGCGCGGGCAGCGGCGGGGCGGTGCCGTCGTGATGGTGGGCAGCGTCAGCGGCGGCCGCCCCTCGCCCGGATCGGCCGCGTACGGCGCCGCCAAGGCGGGGCTGGAGAACCTGGCGCGGTCGATGGCCATGGAGTGGGCCGCCGACCGGGTGCGGGTGAACACCGTCGTGCTCGGGATGGCCCGCACCGAACTGACGGAGCTGCACTACGGCGACGCTGCGGGCGTCGCCGCCGTCAGCGCCACCGTGCCGCTGGGACGGCTCGCCGAGCCCGACGAGGTGGGCGACGCCTGCGTGTTCCTGGCCTCGGACGCCGCCGGCTACATCACCGGCGCCTCCCTCGCGGTGCACGGCGGCGGCGAGCGCCCCGCGTTCCTGGACGCCGCCACTGTCGACAGGCGATGAGCCCTTCCACCGAACCGGAGGAGACCATGCCGCACCAGCACGCCACCCGCGCACCGGACCGCGCCCGCCGGGACCACCCCGCCGAGCGCAGCGCCCCGGAGCACCCCGCCAGGCACCGCGCCGCGGAGGGCCGCGTCGTCGTGGTCACCGGCGCCGGCCGCGGGCTCGGCCGGGCACACGCCCTCGCCTTCGCACACGCGGGCGCCCGCGTCGTCGTCAACGACCTGGGGGTCGCCCTGGACGGCGGGCGCGCCGCCGCGGACCGCGCGAGGACACCGGCCGGGCAGGTGGCGGCCGAGATCCGGGCGGCGGGCGGCGAGGCGGCCGTCAGCACCGACGACGTGGCCACCGGAGAGGGAGCGGAGCGGCTGATCCGCACCGCTCTCGACCGCTTCGGCCGACTGGACACGCTCGTCAACAACGCGGGGTTCCTGCGCGACCGGATGCTGGTCAACCTCGGCGAGGACGACTGGGACGCGGTCGTGCGGGTCCATCTCAAGGGCCACTTCCTGCCGATGCGGCACGCGGCGGGGCACTGGCGCGCGGAGGCGAAGGCGGGCCGCACCCCGCGGGCCCGGATCGTCAACACCACCTCGGGCGCGGGTCTGCTGGGTGCGGTGGGACAGGGCAACTACGCGGCGGCCAAGGCCGGGGTGGCCGCGCTCACCCTCGTCGCCGCGGCCGAGTTCGGCCGCTACGGCGTCCAGGTCAACGCGGTGGCACCGGCCGCCCGCACCCGGATGACCGAGCGCGCCTTCGCGACGGAGATGGCCGCGCCCGCGGACGGCGCCTTCGACGCGATGGCCCCGGAGAACGTCTCCCCGCTCGTCGTCTACCTGGGCTCCGACGGCTGCGACGGCGTCACCGGGCGGGTCTTCGAGGTGGCGGGCGGCCGGATCGCCGTCATGGACGGCTGGCGCCCCGCGGCGCGCACCGACCGGGGCGGCTGCTGGGAGGCGGCCGCACTGGACCGGCCGGTGCGCGAACTGCTCGCCGCGTCGCCTCCGCCGGAACCGGTGTACGGCACGGGGTGAACGGTCGGCTCAGCCCACCGCCTCGGCGCTCCGCGCCACCCGGCCCGGAGCGCCGGACAGCAGGTCGGCGTGGCGGAGCGCGAAATCCCCGTTGGGCAGCAGCCCGGAGAAGTGCTCGCCGCGCACCTCGGCGGGCAGGAACTCCCGCAGCCGATGGCCGGGCCCGCGGCCGTAGTCGACCGGTGCACCCCAGCCCGGTGGTGTCTCGTCGCTGCCGTGGAGCACCCAGTGGTCGACCGGCACCTTGCCCACCATGCCGGGCGGCCGACCGGTGTGGGCGTCCAGTGCGGGTGCCGTCAGCACGTCGGGCGCGAGCGGCGGATACCACATCAGCAGGGGCTTGGCCCGGGCCGCCTCGGTGTTCTCGAAGCAGCACACGGCCATCGCGTACCCGGGATAGCGCTCGGCGTAGAACCGCAGCAGCGCCGGGTCGAGGGACGGTCGCCTGGCTGCGGGGACGCGGTGCAGCGCGGCGGGCACCGCCGTGGGGTCGGAGGCGAGCAGCACCGTGTAGATGTCGTGCTCGAAGATCTGCACCTCGGACGCCGGGGCCTCCTGTCCCATCCAGGCCATGCCGCCCGCCGCCAGCGACCGGGGCCGCACCGCCCCCACCATCCGCTGCAGCACGTCGGAACCGCGCCCCACGTGGAGGAAGTTGTCCCGCGTCATCTCCCGTGCGGGCAGATGCAGCAGCATGGCGTTGGGGCCCTCGGCGCGGTTGACGGCGGTGTTCTGGTAGCCGAGGACGTGCACCAGCCCGTGTCCGGGGTGGTGCAGCCGTCCCATGTACAGCGTGGTGCCGGAGAAGTCGGCCGGGCCCAGGGAGACACACATGGGGCCCACGCTCCCAGACCGCCCCGGCGGGCGTGCCGGAACCCCCTGCCGGGGCGCGCGGTTGCGCCCGGTTCAGAGGCGCTCGATGATCGTCACGTTCGCCTGCCCGCCGCCCTCGCACATGGTCTGCAGTCCGTAGCGGCCGCCGGTGCGCTCCAGTTCGTGCAGGAGGGTGGTCAGCAGCCGGCAGCCGGTGGCCCCGAGGGGGTGGCCCAGGGCCAGGGCGCCGCCGTTGACGTTGACTTTGTCCGGGTCGCAGCCCGTCTCCCGCAGCCAGGCCAGTACGACGGAGGCGAACGCCTCGTTGATCTCGACCAGATCGATGTCGTCCAGTGTCATGCCCGTCCGCTCCAGCGCGTGCGCGGTCGCCGGGATCGGTGCCGTCAGCATGCGGATCGGGTCCTCGCCGCGTACGGAGAGGTGGTGCACCCGGGCCCGCGGGGTGAGACGGTGCGCGCGCACCGCCTCTTCGGAGGCGAGCAGCACCGCGGCGGAGGCGTCCGAGAGCTGCGAGGAGACGGCAGCGGTCAGCCGGCCGCCCGGCACCAGCGGATCGAGGGCCGCCATTCTCGCCGGGTCCGTGTCGCGCCGCGGCCCCTCGTCCACGGCGTGCTCCCCCCAGGGGGCGATCTCCCGCGCGAAGCGGCCCTCGTCGGTGGCGCGCAGTGCCCGCTCGTGCGAACGCAGCGCCCACTGCTCCATCTCCACACGGCTGATGTCCCACTGTGCGGCGATCAGCTCCGCGCCGTGGAACTGGTCGACGGGCGCGTCGCCGTAGCGGGCCCGCCAGCCCTCCGAGCCGCGGAAGGGGCCGTCGGTGAGGCCGAGCGGCACGCCCGCCTGTCGGGAGGCGTAGCCGATGGGGACCTGTGACATGTTCTGCACCCCGCCCGCGACCACCAGGTCGGCCGTCCCGGACAGCACGGCCTGCGCCGCGAAGTGCACGGCCTGCTGCGAGGAACCGCACTGCCGGTCGACGGTGACGCCGGGCACCGACTCCGGCAGCCCGGCGGCCAGCCACGCCGTGCGCGCGATGTCACCGGCCTGCGGTCCGACGGTGTCCAGGCAGCCGAAGACCACGTCCTCGACCGCCGCCGGGTCCGCCCCGGCCCGCTCCACCAGCGCGCGCAGCACGTGCGCGCCCAGATCCGCCGGGTGCACACCGGCCAGTGCACCGCCGCGCCTGCCGACGGGCGACCTGACCGCCTCCACTATGTACGCCTCACCGCGGGACATCGGTCACGCTCCTTGGATCATCGGGCCACCGGGCGGGTGGCGATTCCGTCGAGCACCATCGAGGTGTACTGCTGGGCGATCTCCGACGCGGTTCTGCTGCCCCAGGGCCGGAACCAGACCGCGGCCACCCACACCGTGTCGCGGACGAACCGGTAGGTGACGGGGATGTCCAGCTCGCCGCGGAAACTGCCGTCGGCCACTCCGCGCTCCAGCGTCCGCGTCCACAGCTTCCGGAAACGCTCGTGGGAGTCGGCCAGATAGCGGAACCGCTCCTGCGCGGCCAGCCGGCGGGCCTCCTTCTGGTAGATGACGACCGCCGGGCGGTGCCGGGCCATCTGCCGGAACGACTCGGTGACCAGTTCCTCGAACGTCTCCCGCGGGCCCAGCCCGGCCTCCTCGGTCCGCCGGTAGCCGTCCCACAGGTCGGTGAGGAAGGCGCTGAGGATCTCGTCGGCCATCGACTCCTTGGAGTCGAAGTGGTAATAGAGGCTGCCCGCCAGCATTCCGGCACGGTCCGCGATGGTGCGGACGGTGGTCGCGTTGTAGCCCAGCTCCGCGAACACGTCGGCCGCGGTCGCCAGCAGTTCGGCACGGCGCCCGGCACCGGGGGTCTTCTTCGGCGTCACCATGAGTCCATTGTCCGTCCGGCGCCGGTGCGGGTGACCGCAGGCGGGGGCGTCCCGGTGCCGGTCACGGATGCTGGCTGCTGGCGGAGACCGTCTCGCCCGTCATGTACGAGGAGTAGCCGCTGGCCAGGAAGACGATCACATTGGCGATCTCCCAGGGCTCCGCCCATCGCCCCTGCGCCTCCCGCGCGGTCAGCTCCTCCAGCAGCTCCGGCGTGGTGACCTTCACCAGGTTCGGGTGCATCGCCAGCGAGGGTGAGACCGCGTTGACCCGCACGTCGTACTCCGCCGCCTCCACCGCCGCGCAGCGGGTCAGCGCCATGACCCCCGCCTTGGCCGCCGCGTAGTGCGCCTGGCCGCGCTGGGCGCGCCAGCCGACGACCGAGGCGTTGTTGACGATCGCCCCGCCGCCCGGCTGCTCGCGCATGGCGCGCAGCCCCGCGCGGGTGCAGCGGAAGGTGCCGGTCAAGGTGGTGTCCAGGACGCGGGCCCACTGCTCGTCGGCCATCTCCACCAGCTCGGCGGTGCCACCCAGGCCCGCGTTGTTCACCAGGACGTCGATGCGGCCGTACGCCGCCGTGCAGGTCTCCAGCAGCGTTCGCACCTCGCTCTCGTCCGTGACGTCGCAGCGGACCGCGCGGACCCGGTCGGACCCGAACTCCCGGGCGAGCGCCCGCCGTGTCGTGTCGAGGCGCCGCTCGTGGACGTCGCCGAGGACCACGCCGGCCGCGCCCTCCGCCAGCATGCGTCGCGCCGTCGCGCCGCCGATCCCGCTCCCGGCCGCGGCCGTGACGACGACGGAGCGGTCCGCCAGCAGCTCGTGCGGCTCCGGGCAGACGGGTGCGGCACTGCTCATACGGTGCCCCCTCGCGGATCGGTGGCTCTCGCGGCTCCGCGGGTCTCCCGGCTTCGCGGGGTTCCGCGGACTCTCGACGTGCGGGCGGGGCCAGGTTAATCTACCAAACACTTGTTAGGGAAGCCTTGTCCGAGGAGCGCACATGGCCGATCACGGCGCAGGGGCTCCGGAGACGGTGACGTACGAGCGCACCGGCGCCGTCGCCCGCGTCACCCTCAACCGCCCCGAGTACCGCAACGCGCAGAACTCCGCGATGACCTACGCGCTGGACGCGGCGTTCCGGCGCGCCGCCGCCGACGACGCCGTCGGCGCCGTCCTCCTCGCCGGAGCAGGCGAGCACTTCAGCGCCGGGCACGACATCGGCAGCCCCGGCCGGGATGCGCACCTGTCCTTCCCGCGCACGGCCGGACTGTGGTGGGACCACGTGGGCAAGCAGGGCGCCGAAGCGCGCTTCGCCCGCGAGTCCGAGGTCTATCTGGGCATGTGCCGCCGGTGGCGCGAGCTGCCCAAACCGGTCGTCTGCGCCGTGCAGGGCGCCTGCGTCGCAGGCGGACTGATGCTCGCCTGGGTGTGCGACCTGATCGTGGCCGCGGAGAGCGCCTTCTTCGCCGACCCGGTGCTGCGGATGGGCATCCCCGGCGTGGAGTACTTCGCGCACCCCTGGGTGATGGGACCGCGCGCCGCCAAGGAGTTCCTCTACACCGGGGACCGGATGACAGCCCGGCGCGCCCACGAGATCGGCATGGTCAACCGCGTCGTCCCGGACGCCGACCTGGACACCGAGGCCGAGGCGCTGGCGGCCCGGATCGCCGGGATGCCGCGCTTCGGCCTCGCCCTGGCCAAGCGCGCGGTCAACCAGGCCGAGGACCTGATGGGCCTGCACAGCGGGCTGGACTCGGTCTTCGGCCTGCATCACCTCGCGCACGCGCACAACGCCGAGACCGGCACCGACGCACTCGCCGGGATGGACGCGCGTGCCATGCGGGCGGCGGCACGGAGCCCGCAGCGCCCCGCCGGCGGTACCGGCTCCGAGGACGGTGCCTGACCGTGGACCTGGACCTGAGCGCCGGCCGGCAGGAGTTCCGCGCCGCGGCCCGGGACTGGCTGCGTACCCATGTGCCCGCCGAGCCGCTGCCGTCGCTGGAGACGGCCGAGGGCTTCGCCGCGCACCGCGACTGGGAGCGCGTGCTGTACGACGGCGGCTGGTCGGCCGTCTCCTGGCCGCGCGAGTACGGCGGTCGCGGCGTCGGCCTCACCGAATGGCTGCTCTTCGAGGAGGAGTACCACGCGGCCGGAGCACCCGGGCGCGTCAGCCAGAACGGCATCAGCCTCCTCGCCCCCACCCTCTTCGCGCACGGCACCCGCGAGCAGCTGGCCCGGATCCTGCCGCCGATGGCGGACGGCAGCACGGTCTGGGCGCAGGCGTGGTCCGAGCCCGAGGCCGGGTCCGACCTCGCGGCACTGCGCTCCCGCGCCGAGCGCACCGCACAGCACGGCGGCGGCTGGCTGCTGACCGGGCACAAGATCTGGTCCTCCCGTGCCGCATTCGCCGACCGCGCCTTCGGCCTCTTCCGCACCGACCCGCGCGAGCGGCGGCACCGCGGGCTGAGCTGCCTGATGTTCCCCCTGGACGCGCCCGGTGTCACCGTACGGCCGCTGGGGCGGCTGGACGGCAGGCCCGCGTTCGCCGAGATCTTCCTGGACGGCGTCTTCGTGCCGGACGCGGACGTGATCGGCGAACCCGGCCAGGGGTGGCGCACCGCGATGTCGACCGCGGGCAGCGAGCGGGGGCTGACCCTGCGGTCCCCGGGGCGCTTCACCGCCACCGCCGAGCGGCTGCTGGCCCTGCTCCGGCAGCAGGCCGCACCCGTCGACGGCGCGGTCGCCGCACGGGCGGCCGACGGGTGGATACGGGCCCGTGCCTACCAGTTGGCCGGCTACGCGGCCGCGTCCGCCCAGGAACATCCGGCCGAGGCTCCACGCGCTGCCGAAGCCCTGCCCTCCATGAACAAGATCTTCTGGTCGGAGCTCGACATCGACCTGCACGAGACCGCGCTCGACCTGCTGGGACCGGCAAGGTCCGAAATCGCCGAGGGGCTGCCGGACTCCGGCTGGCTGGACGGCTGGATCTTCGCCCTCGCCGGTCCGGTCTACGCCGGCACCAACGAGATCCAGCGCGACATCGTCGCCGAGCGGGCGCTCGGCCTGCCGAGGGGACGCTGAGCCGCGATGCGCTTTCTGCCCGACCGGGACCACCGCAGCTACACCGCGACCGTCCGCCGCCTGCTCGCCGACGCCGGGACCCACCGGACCGCCCGGGCCTGGGCCGCGGGCGACCACGCGCCGGGCCGCGCCCTGTGGCGGTCCCTCGCGGAGACCGGGCTGCCCGCGCTGGCCGTCCCCGAGCGGGACGGCGGGCTGGGCCGGCGCCCGGCCGAACTCGCCGCCGCCTTCGTGGAGATCGGCCGTGCCGCGGCGCCCGGCCCGCTGGTGGAGACGGTCGCGCTGGCCGCCGCGCTGCCCGCCGCCGCACCCTGGACCGCGGCCCTGCTGGCGGGCGACCGGCTGGCGACCGTCGTCGACCCGGCCACCGCACCCGAGGCCGAGGACAGCAGGGCCCGTGAGCCGGAGGCGGTCGGGTACGCGGTGGACGCGCACCTGGCCGACGCGGTGTTCGTCCCGGTGGCCGCCGGCCTGGCCATCGGGTCGGTTTCCGGTGCCCCGCTGCGCTCCCTCGACCCCGCCCGCCGCCTGGTGCGCTGCGTGCCGGGCGAGCCGGTGCCCGCCGACCTGCCGCGGCTGCGCGCGTTCGCCACGCTGCTGACCGCGGCGCAACTGCTCGGCGCGGGCGAGGCCATGCTGGCGACGAGCGTGGGGTATGTGCGGCAGCGGCGGCAGTTCGGGCGGGCGGTGGGCGCGTTCCAGGCGGTCAAGCACCAGTTGGCGGATGTCGCCGTGGCCCTGGAGTTCGCACGCCCCCTGCTGTACGGCGGGGCGCTCGCCGTGCGGGGCGACTCGGCGGCCGACCCCCGCGATCTGCCCGCCGCCAAGGCGGCCTGCGCGGACGCCGCCCACCTGGCCGCCCGCACGGCGCTGCAGGTGCACGGTGCCGTGGGATACACGGACGAGTACGAACTGAGTCTGCCGTTGCGCAAGGTGCGCGCCCTGCAGGCGGCCTGGGGCACACGGGCCGCCTGCAGGGCGGCCGTCCTCGGCGGCGCGCCGGTGCCGGACTGACGACGCCCCGCTGCCAGCCTCGTCCCGGGGCGGCGGAGTGAAGGCTCACGGGGCGCGGAATCACCCGGTGCGCGCCACGGGTCCGTTCCCCTGCCCGGGGCGCACGCCCGCAGGCACGAGGCAGCGGCGGGACACCCGGACGGAGGTGCCCAGCACGGCGTGCGAGGCGGCGGACAGCGCCCCCGCGAGCAGGAGCAGCGGCCACTGCGCGGTGGCGGCCGCGGTGCACGCCAGAGCCACGGTGGCCGCCGCCATGCCGGCACTCGCGCCGGTTCCCGTCCAGGCGACCAGGCGGGGCAGCGCCTCGGGGACGCGGAACCGGCGCGCCGGTGGGCCACCGGTCGCGGCCAGGGCGGTCGCGGCCAGCAGCGCGCTGACGGCGGCGAGGACGGCCAGCGGAGCGGCCGCCGCACCGAGCGCCGCGCGCGCCAGCGCCCAGCACGCCAGCAGCAGCGGGGCGCAGAGCGCGGCCGCACGCGCGGTGTGCCGGGTCTGGGCGAGCGCCAGCTCCCGTCGGCACTCGGGTGCAAGTTCGGCCACCGGCCCGAAGTCGTGCACGGCGCGGTGTGCGGCGTCGGCGCGCGGTATGCCCTCCCGGGCATAGGCGTCCGTCGCGTCCAGCAGCCCGTGGTGGATCTCCTCGACCATGCGGGACGCGGCCCGGGCCGGTCCCGGCAGCGCCGCGCGCAGCTCCGCGGTGTAGCTGAGCAGCGGGTCGGGGCGCTGCTGGGGCGCGCTCATGTGGCGGGCCGGTGCCGGGCGGGACCGAGGGGTGCCGGCCCGTCGGTGGCCGGGGCGTTCCCGGTCGCCGCGGACGGATCGAGCACCGCGCCGATCGCCGCGGTGAACTGCCGCCACCCGGTGCGCTCGTCCGCGAGCGTCCGCCGCCCGGCTCCGGTGAGGGCGTAGCAGCGCCTGCGCCGTTCGCCGACGGACTGCCAGTCGCTCGCCAGCAGGCCCAGCCGCTCCAGCCGGTTGAGCGCGGGATAGACCGTGCCCGTCCGCAGCTCCAGCACCCCGCCGCTGCGCTCCTGGACCGCGGTGATGATCGCGTATCCGTGCAGCGGCCCGTCCTCGAGCGCTGCCAGCAGCAGCCCGTCCAGGTGTCCGCGTACCGCTTCCGTCTTCATGCGCAGAGTGTAGGCAGAGAATATATTGCTGTGCTACCTATTGCCTGCCAATGCATTGCAGGAGCGTCGGTGCCCACGGCGGACGCGTCGGCGCCCCTGCCCCCTCGCCCTGCCGAATCGGAGCCCTGGTGACCAAGCTGCTGCTCCCCTTGCACGTCCTGGCCGCGATCCTGGCGGTGGGACCGATCTCCGTCGCCGCCTCGATGTTCCCCCGCAGGGCCCGGGAGTTGCTCGCTGCGGGCGCCTCCGGTGCCCCAGGTGGCGGGGCGTCGCCCGGCAGCGCGGCGGGCGCGGCCCTGCTGCACCGCGTCTGCCGGGCCTACGCCGTCTTCGGTGTGGCCGTACCGGTCTTCGGTGTGGCCACCGGCGCCCAGCTCGGGGTCCTCACCGACGCCTGGCTGCTCGCCTCCGTCGTCCTGACGACCCTCGCTGCTGTCCTCCTCGGCGCGGTCGTCCTGCCCCGGCAGGCGCGACTGCTGGGTGCGGCCGGTGTCGGCCTCGACGAGGGCGAGGCCGTGCCGGAGATACCCGACCCGCGTGCCGCGGCGGCCCGACTTGCCATGGTGACCGGCGTCTTCAACCTGCTGTGGGCGACGGTGGTCGTCCTGATGATCCTCCGCCCGGGCTCCACCACGAGTGCCTGACATCCCGCCCGCGGCGACCGGACCCCCGCGCGGGGGCCGGCGCCGCGAACGGGCCGGCGCCCGGTGCCCGGTTCAGCGCTCCCGCTCGTAGGTGGTCATGCTGATGCCCGACGCGAAGTCGCGGGTGGCCACGGGCCGGAACGGGGTCGGTGTGAACGCGCCGTCGAAGAGCGGGACTCCGGCGCAGGCCAGCCGGGGGCTGCGCTTGATCATCAGTTCGTCGATCTCCTCCAGCAGCGGGCCTGCCAGCTTCCCGCCGCCCGCGAGCCAGATGTCCTGGCCCTGCTGCTGTTTGAGTTCCTGTACGACCTCGACCGGGTCCCGGTCCCGCACGATCTCCACCGCCGGGTCCGTCTCGGGCGGCAACGTGCGGGAGAAGACGATCTGCCGCAGATGCGCGTACGGACTGGTGACGCCCTGACTGAGTGCGGGCTCGTAGGTGCCCCGGCCCATCAGCACCGTGTCGAAGCGCCGGTTCGGCGTCTCCGGCAGGCCCATCGCCGCCCGGGCGGGAGTGGGGATCGTCTCGGGCAGATTCTCCAGGGTCGCCGAGACGAAGTCGTCGGGCACCGGGAAGAAGTCGTACTCGCCCTGCGGGCCTGCGATGAACCCGTCGATCGTGACGGCGACGTAGTAGACGAGTTTGCGCACGGGGTTGCTCCTTCGTGGTCGATGACTGCTCTGCCGGGGGCGGTGGGGCGGTGCCGCGACCCCGTTCTCCGTGTCATTGCGTGCTGGGGGAGCCTCGCGGAGCCGAGCACTTCGCTCGGAGTACTCTGATTGGAGTGGTTTGAATATAGTACTTCAAGTGAAGTGGTTCAAGGGTTCGGTGCGGACCCGCGGAAACCTTCAGGAGAACCAGGGAGTCGTCATGCGGCAGAACACCGAGCGGCGCACCGCGCTGCTCGACGCGGCCATCGAAGTGCTGGCGCGGGAGGGCTCCCGCGGGCTGACGCTGCGGGCCGTCGACAAGGAAGCGGGAGTGCCCACCGGTACCGCCTCCAACTACTTCGCCCACCGCGGCGACATGCTCACCCAGGCCATGCGCCGCACCCGCGAGCGGCTCACACCGGACGAAGCGGCACTGGCCGCGCGGATGAGCGCCCCGCGCACGCTCGGGCTCGAAGTGGAGCTGATGCGCGACCTGCTGGCCCGGATGCGCGCCGACCGCAGCAGCTATCTGGCCATGCTGGAACTGCGGCTGGAGGCCACCCGGCGTCCCGAGCTGTACGAGGAGCTGTCCGGGTTCCTGCGCGCTGAGTTCGAGGGCCTGCTGGGCTACCACCGCGACGCCGGGATGCCCGGCGACGACCTGGGCGTCGCCCTTCTCTACCTCGCCATGGCGGGCCTGCTGCTCGACGACATGACAGCCCCGGACATCCTGCGCGACCCCTTCGGCGCCGACCGCCTGATCCAGGCGATGGTGTCCCGCGTCTTCGGCGACAGTGCGGCGCCGGACGAGGGAGGCGAGGAGGCGCGCGGCAGCTGACCGGTGGTCCCGGCAGAGCACATGCGAAGGAGCGGGTGGGAGGTGTGTTCCTCCCGCCCGCTCCTTGGTGGTGTGGGGGTGGTGTGTTGTCGGGTGCGTGTGTCAGTAGGCGGAGTCGACGTTGTCCATGCTGCCGTAGCGGTCGGCGGCGTAGTTGCAGGCGGCGACGATGTTGGCGACGGGGTCGGTGAGGTCGTCGGGGGTGCCCTTGACGTGGTACTGGTCGAAGGTGGGCTGGATGACCTGGAGGAGTCCCTTGGAGGGGATGCCCTTCTGGGCGTTGATGTCCCAGTCGTTGACGGCGTTCGGGTCGCCGGTGGATTCGCGGATGATGTTGCGCTTGATGCCGTCGTAGCTGCCGGGGATGTCGTGCTTGGCCATGACGGCGCGGGCCTCGCGGATCCAGCCGTCCAGGTTGTCGGCGTACTTGGCCTTCGCCCCGCTCTTGCCGCTGTCCTTGCCGCTGTCCTTGGTCGTCTTGGTCGTCTTGGCGGTCTTGGCAGCGTGGTCGGCCTGGGTGGTCAGGTGCTGGGCGGTGGTGGCGGCCTGGTGGGAGGCCGGGCCGGCGGCGTCGGGGGCGGCGGCGTGGGCGGTGCCGGTCAGGGCGGTGGCGGCGATACCGGCCGCGCCCAGGGCGGTCAGGCCGCTGACGGCCAGCCGGCGGGTGGGGCGGACGGTACTCAGAGCGGTGAGGGTGGTGCGCATGGGGGCAGGAACCTTTCGCGGGGGGACGTGGCGCCGCACCCGGCACGGGGGCTGCCGGTGGTCTGGTTGCGGCGTGGGGCCCACCGTGCGGGAGGCACCCCCCACCCCGGCAACCATGTGACCTACGACCCGGTTTAGTCCCCCGCGCCCGCCCGGGCCTCCCGTCCCCACACTCACCCCGAACCCGGCATTTCGGACACACGAGGGCGGGTCGTACGTGACGTGGGCCCTATGGGCGGCCTCACAACCCCCACCCCCGCCAGACCCCCTCCCTCGCACCCCCAGTGATCGCCCCCAAGCACACCGCGACCGTTCCCGACGCCGCACCGGGGGTGGTAGGACGTGCGGATGGATACAGTCCCTGTCTGCGGTCCCGAAGGTCCGATCAGGGCCGGAGCCACCGCCTCCGCGGCTCCTGTCCCACTCCGCGCCGTCCTCTTCGACTTCTCCGGCACGCTGTTCCAGATCGGCACGTACGCGGACCGGATCCGGGCCGCCCTGGGGCGTCCGGTGGGCGAAGCCGAGATGGACCACCTGCTCGACGGGCTGGAACGGGGGCTCACCGAACCGGCCGTGGTGGCGGCACAACAGGCCAGGGACGTCTCAGCGGCCGCTCACCGGCGGGCCTTCACCGCCTGGTACGCCTCGGTGCCGGCGCTCGCTCCCGTCGCGGAGGTGCTCTACGAACAGTTGCGCGCCCCTGGGCACTGGGTCCCGTACGCCGACACCGGCGCGACACTGGCTGCGCTGCGCGGCGCCGGGCTGACGCTCGGCGTCCTCAGCAACGTCGGCTGGGACCTGCGGGAGACCTTTGCCCACCATGGAGTTGCCGAGTACTTCTCGTGCTGGGTGCATTCCTACGAGCACGCCACCGAGAAGCCGGACCCCGCGCTCTTCCGGACGGCCTGCCGGGAACTCGGCGCGGATCCGGACGAGACGCTGATGGTCGGTGACCACCCGGCCGCTGACGGCGGTGCCGCGGGCGCGGGTCTGCGCGCTTACGTCCTGCCGGCCGGCGCGTCCCCCGGAGGGGTCCGGGGCCTGGACGCCGTGCTGCACCTGGCCGGCATACGGAAAGCGGGCGCGGCCAGCTGGAGCGGGCCGCCCGCGTGTACCGGCCGCCCGCCCGGTCAGTCCGGCCAGGGAAGCGCCGCGTAGAGGCGGTAGTCGGCGCCGTCCCTGCCGTGTTCGAGGGTGCCGCCGGTGAGCAGTGTGCGCTCCGCCAGTCCGATGAGGCCCTGCCCCGCGCCGGGGAGCCGCGGACCGGTGGGGTCGCGGGCGGCGCCGTCGTGCCGCACCGGGTTGCGAACCTCGACGGTGAGGCCCGCACCCGAGGCGCCGCGTACGGTCACGGAGACGGGCGCGGTGGGATGCGCGCCGTGCTTGCGGGCATTCGTCAGACCCTCCTGGACGATGCGGTACGCCGTGCGGCCCGCGACCGCGGGTGCCGAGTCCGGACCACCCGCCACCGCGACATCGAGTGCGACCGAGGCGCCTGCCCGCCGGGCCTCGTCCGCCAGGTTTCCGATGTCGGCGAGCACCGGCTGAGGGCGGTTGCCGTCCTCCGGCGCACGCAGCACGCCGATGACGTCCCGCAGGTCCTCCAGCGCCCGGTGGGCACTGTCGCGGATCACGGCGGCGGCCTGCCCGATCTCCTGCGGGGTGGCGCCGGGGTTGAACTCCAGGGCGCCCGCGTGGACGCTCAGCAGGGAGAGCCGGTGGCCCAGCACGTCGTGCATCTCCCGGGCGATGTCCTCCCGCGCCTCGCGCCGCGACTCGGCCGCGGCCCGTGCGGCCCGCTCGCGCAGCGAGATGACGAGTTGCCGCCGCGACCGTACGTACAGCCCCCAGCCGATGCTCCCGGCGACCAGTGCGAAGTAGGTGGCGGCCGACGCGGTTCTGGGGTCGTCCGGCGCCGGTCCGTTCGCCAGGAGGAACGGCACCGGCGCGAAGGCCACGCACGCCAGGTACCCGGTCACGCGGGGCGGCTTGTCGACCGCGACGGTGAACAGCGCCACCAGGATCGGTCCGGTGACGAAGTGCGAGAAGGGCTCCAGGAGCAGCAGTCCGACGGCGAGCGACACCGGTTGCCAACGCCGCAGGAACAGTGACGCGCAGGCCAGTGCGCCGGTCAGTTGATCCAGGAACAGTGCGGTCTCGGAGGTGCCGGAGTCGATCACCACCGAGTCCGCGGTCAGTACCAGGAAGCATCCGGCGAACAGGAACGCGCCGGTGTCGACGACCCGGTCCCGTGTCCCGCGGCGGGTGCGGGAGGCGGCGCCGCGCTCCTCGCGGTGCCGCCGGGTCCGGCGTATCCGTCGCGCGGCGCGGCGCACCGGCTCGCTGCCGCGGTGCAGCAGCCGCTCCACCGTGGGTAGTCGTTCACCGCGTTCGGTCCCGAGCAGTTCCATGCGGCGAATCTACGGCGGACCGCGTGCCGTCGGGACCGGTGCCGGGGAGGCGGCGACTTCGGTATGACGTCCGCGGGCCATGACGCATACTTCGGTCGCCTCCGCCGAGGCCGAAGCCCGATCCGGCGGCCGGCCGGAGCGGGCCAGTCTGCCGTCATGAAGAATTTTCTCGGGTTCGTGTCCTTCGTTCTCCTCGCCCAGGGCGCCGGCGGCCTCCTGCACGAGGTGACCGGCGGCCGGTTCAACCTGTGGACGGTGGTCCAGCGGATCGGCTTTCTCGACGGCTACGAGGTGTACGCCTGCGTCCTGTTGCTCGTCCTCGGTGTCGCGGTCGGTGTGGCCTCGGACGCGGTGGGGCGGCGCGGCTGACGGCTGCCGACGGCGGCCGGCGGTGGTGACGCGGCGGCGCGGGCGGCCGCACGGGCCGGGGGTCCCGCCCGGCGGGGCGGGAGGGGTGCGGGCCGCGACATATTCTGAGGCGGCGGCAGGTCGCACTGCCACTCCCCGTACGGACCGATCAGGAGCAGAACCGTGTACTTCACCGACCGTGGCATCGAAGAGCTGGCGCAGCGGCGCGGCGAGGAGGAGGTCAGCCTCGGGTGGCTGGCCGAGCAGTTGCGCACCTTCGTCGATCTGAACCCCGACTTCGAGGTGCCGGTGGAGCGGCTGGCGACCTGGCTGGCGCGGCTGGACGACGAGGACGACGAGGACGACGACTGACGAGGGCGGACAGGGCCGTTCAGGTTCTTACGGCCGGACGACGGACCGGGCGCGGTCCGGCCCGGTCCGGTTCGGCCCGGTCCGGTTCGGGGCGGTCCGCTCCGGGCGGGTCGTCGCCGTCGCCGGACAGGGGTGGGGGGGCCTGAGAACGCCGGTTCGGGGCGTGCGCGCGGGCTCGCCGCCCCCGGTGGCTTGCACCGCTCGCGATACGCGACATATCGTGTTCACAGCGATACGCGATATGTCGTCGCGCTGCGGTGCCGTACGGCCGGTTCCGTACGGCCTTCCCGTGCGCCCGCAGTGCCCGAGCCTGGGAGGCCGCGCAGTGTCCGCACCCGACGATCGCTCGTGGGAGATCACGACGCCGCAGCGGATCGAGTTCGACGATCCGGTGACGGAACTCCAGGTCCGCGTGGTGGGCGGGACCGTCAACGTCGTCGGTACCCAGGAGCCGACCACCCGCGTCGAGATCGGCAAGGTCAAGGGACCGCCGCTGCGCGTCCGGCGGGAGGGCGGCAGACTCGTCCTCGCCTACGACGACCTGCCCTGGCGGGGCTTCAACAAGTGGCTGGACCGCAAGGGCTGGCGGCGCGAGGTCGAGGTCTCCGTCCAAGTGCCGGCGCACGCCGAGCTGTCGGTCGGTGTCGTCACGGCCGGAGCCGTCGTCTCCGGGGTCCGCGGCCGCACCCGGGTGGCCGGCGTCTCCGGTGACACGACCCTGGTCGGGCTGTGCGGTCCCGTCGCGGCGGACACCGTCTCCGGCAGCGTGGAGACCCAGCGGCTCTCCGGCTCGCTGCGCTTCTCCACCGTCTCCGGGGATCTGACCTGCATCGACGCCTCCGCCGATCAGATCAGGGCGGACTCGGTCAGCGGCGCGATGATCCTCGACCTGGCCTCGCCCCGCGGCGACCGGCCCGCCGACATCCGGCTCTCCAGCGTCTCGGGTGAGCTCGCACTCCGGCTCCCCGACGACGCGGACCTCACCGTGGACGCGCACACCACGGGCGGCGCCGTCTCCAGCGCCTTCGACAACCTGCACACCGGCGGCTGGGGCGACCACCGCATCACCGGCACCCTGGGCACCGGCCGCGGGGCGCTGCACGCCGTGAACGTCTCCGGCGGCCTCGCTCTTCTCCGCCGGCCCCCCGGCGAGGCCGCCGAGCACGCGGCCGAGAACGGTGCCGACCCGGCAGGCCCCGGTCCCGACCCCGGTGCCGCCTCCCGCGTCGGGGTTCCGCGGCCCGCGCAGGGGCCCGGCTCCGGCCGCGACGCGCCCGCCCGGGAGGCGGCGCCGGCCCGCGACCCGCACCCGCCCGGGCAGCCGGGCACCCCCTCTCCGGCGAAGGACCTGTGACATGCCCCCCGTCTTCGCACACGGCCGCCTGCGCCTGTATCTGCTGATGCTGCTCGACGAGGCGCCCCGGCACGGCTACGAGGTCATCCGCCTCCTGGAGGAGCGGTTCGAGGGGCTGTACGCGCCCTCCGCCGGAACCGTCTACCCCCGGCTGGCCAAGCTGGAGGCCGAGCGGCTGGTCAGTCACACCACCGAGGGCGGCCGGAAGGTCTACTCGATCACGGAGGCCGGCCGGGCCGAGCTGGTCGACCGGCAGGCCGAACTCGCCGAGCTGGAGGTGGAGATCCGCGACTCCGTGGCCGCGCTCGCCGCCGACATCCGGGAGGACGTCAGCGGCACGGCCAGCGACCTGCGGCGCGAGATGCGCGAGCAGGCCCGGGACGCCCGCGGCCGCGCCAAGAACGGGCGCGGACGCAGCCGCTCCGCAGCCACCGGTGCGGCTCCCGGCGCCGAGAGCGCCTGGGGCGGCGCCTGGGAGGGTGTGCGCGGCGACAAGGAGGGGTGGCGCCAGGCCAAGGAGGAGATGCGCCGCGCCAAGGACGAGTGGAAGGAGCAGGCCCGCAGGGCCAAGGAAGAGGCCCAGCAGGCCAAGCAGCAGGCCCGCAAGGAGCGCGAGGCGCACAGCGCGGCCCTCGCCGAGGTGCGGCGCATCGCGCACCAGGTGCAGGAACAGGTGCAGACCCGGATGCGGGGCGGCGACTGGTCGGGCGCCGTCCGCGACGGCATGTCCGAACTCGCCCGTGAGATGGGCGACCTGGGGCGGTTCGCCGGTCAGCCGCCCCGCCCCGCGGAGGAGCACCCCGGCCCCGCCGGAGCGGAGTCCGATGACAGAGGTGGTCTGCTGCTTTCCGACTCCACCGGCGACCCGGCGCGCGATCTGGAGCGCCTCCTGGACCGCTTCCGTGACGACGTGCGGGACGCGGCGCGCGACCACGGCGTCGGCGAGGGCGAACTGCGCGAGGTGCGGCGGCAGCTGTCCACCGCGGCGGCCCACATCGGGGTCGTGCTGCGCGGTTCCGGCGGAGGAGCCGACGCCTCGGGCGGCGGATCGGCGGAGGGCGCCGCGAGCGGGAACTGAACCCCGCCCGCGGCGGGCCGGTACGACCCGCCGTCCCTGCCGGAACCTGGCCCGCGGCGCGGATGACCCCTGCGGCCCCGGACGAGGTTCCGGCACAGGGCTCTCCGGCGTCCGGCACCGGCCTGGCGACCGCCGTCACTCGGCCCGGGCTGCCCGAGCGGTGCGGGGGTGCTCCCAGAGGCGGACCACGTACGCGCGGAGGGTGTCCTCGGCCTCCTCGGTGCTCAGGTGTCCGATGAGGACGTGGCTGGTCAGGCCGTCCGCGAGGGCGAGCAGGGCGCGGGCCTCGCGCTGGGGATCGACCGACGCCGCGCCGCTGTCGGGGCCGTCCGGGTCACCGGGACCGCCCCGGACGGCGTCGATGACCAGGCGGGCGAGGAGGCCCTGGAGGGCCGCGTAGCTGATCCGGAGTCGGGCGGCGAGCGGCTCGCTGACCGCGGCCTGGGCGACGAAGGCGAGCCACACCCGGGCCTCGGCGCGGTGCGCGCTGTCGAGCAGGGCGATCTCGGTGGCCGCGTGTTCCAGGGCGGTGCCGGGCGACAGTTCCGGGCTGTCGGACAGCCGGGCCCGCATGCGCGCGGTGACGCGTTCGCCGACGTGGTCGACGGCGAACACCAGCATCTCCTCCTTGGTGCGGAAGCAGCGCTGCACGGCGCCCAGCGAGACCTCCGCGTGGGCGGCCACGTCGCGCATCGTCACCCCTTCGGGGCCGTGTGCGTCGGCGAGCACGCAGACGGCCTCGGCGATCCGCCGGCGTCGGTCCTCGTAGTCCACCTGCTTGGGCATGCGGGGCGCCTCCTTAATTCAATACAAGTGTATCGGATCTGGGTTAGGGTGCCGCGGCGAGCACTTCGACACAGGATTCGACACAGGAACGGGGAGGGCAGCAATCGTGCGGGACGCCCTTTGGAAGATGCCGGCCGCGGCCCAGGCGGCGGCGGTCCGGAACGGTGACGTATCGGCCGCCGAACTGGTCGGCAGCCACCTGGACCGCATCGCCGACGTCAACCCGCGGGTCAACGCGGTCACTCAGCTCATGGCCGAGCGCGCGCGGGAGGCCGCGGCGCGGACGGACGCGCGCCGGGCCGCCGGTGCGGAACCGGGGCCGCTCGCCGGAGTGCCCTTCACGGTGAAGGAGACCACGGCCGTCGAGGGCGTGCCGACCACCATGGGAGCCGCCCGGTTCCGCGATCTGGTCGCGGAGGCCGACGCGCCCCCGGTGGCCCGGCTGCGCGCCGCCGGAGCCGTACCCATCGGCCACAGCAACGTCCCCACCCTGATCCTGGCCGGGATGCACACCCGCAGCGAACTGTTCGGCGACACCGTCAACCCGTGGGACCCGAGCCGGACTCCGGGCGGCTCCAGCGGCGGCGACGGAGCGGCAGTCGCCACCGGCATGGCCGCGCTCGGCCTCGGCAACGACTCCGGCGGGTCGGTGCGGATCCCGGCCTCGTTCTGCGGTGTGGCCGGACTCAAACCGACCGCCGGCCGGTTCCCCGCCGATCACCGGCTCTTCGGCCCGGCCGACCCGGGGCCGGCCTCGCAGATACTCGTCACCGACGGCCCCCTGGCGCGCACGACCGCCGATCTGCGGTTGGCGTACGAGGTGCTGGCCGGGACCGATCCGCGGGACCCGCGGGCCGTTCCGGTACCCGTCCGCGGCGAGCCGCTGCCCGGGCCGGTGCGGGTCGCGGTCGTCGCCGACCCCGGCGGCCACGGGGTCCACGCCGCGGTCAGCGGCGCGGTCTCGGCCGCGGCCGACGCGCTGCGCGACGCCGGCTACGACGTGCGGGAAGTGGCGGACGTGCCGCGGCTCGACGAGGCGCTGGAGGCGTACCAGCGGATCGTCATGACCGAGTTCGCGCCCAACTGGCCGGTGCTGCGCACCCTGCTCGGCGAGGGCGGGGACCGCTACATCGAGATGACGATGGAGAAGACCCCGCCCGCGACCGCCGCGGAGTTCATGCAGCTGATGGGAGTGTGGCTGGGCGTCCGCCGCTCCTGGGCGGAGTTCCTCGACACCTACCCACTGCTGCTCGGCCCCGTGTTCACCGAGCCGCCCGTCGAACCCGGGCTGGAGTCGCGCGACCGGGCAGGACGGGAGCGGGTCGGCTCGGCGATGCGCCTGTGCACGGTGACCAGCTTCGCGGGCGTGCCCGCGGTCGCCGTGCCCACCGGAGTCGCCGACGGGCTGCCGCTCGGTGTGCAACTCGTCGGGCGCGCGTTCCGCGAGGACCTGTGCCTGGATGCCGCTCAGGCGGTCGAGGACCGCCTCGGTGTGCTCACCCCCCTCGATCCTCGCCCGGACGCCGCGCCGGCGGCAGCGCGCTAGGAGCGCCGCGCCGCGGGACGGCGGCGCGCGGAACCGGGTATTCCGCCGGGCCCCGGTCCGACCCCGGTCCGGCCCCCGCCCGACCCCCGTCCGGCCCCGGGCCTCCGGTCCCGGCCGGTGCGACCGGGACCGGAGGGCCGGGAGGGTTCAAGGAGGCCTGGTACAGGGCAGGTTGAGGCGTGCAGGGGCCTCGACGGGGAGCGTCGGCGGCAGAGGCGAGGGGGCGCACATGGAGCAGGAGATCCGGGAGATCACGCTGCCGGGCGGGGAGACGGTGCTGGCCCGGGTGCACGTACTGGATGACGACGAAGTGCCGTTGGAGGCCGAGGAGTTCCAGTACGACGACGTGGGCATGCAGGACATGCTCGTCGCGCGGGCCCAGCAGCTCAACGAGGTGATCGGCGGAGTGGGCTCCGCGGTGCTCGCCGCTGCCCGGCACGCGCGCCCCGACGAGGTCAGCGCGACGTTCGGCGTCGAACTCGCCGTCAAGTCCGGCAAGGCCCTGGCCGCGGTTCTCGCCGAGGGTGAGGCCAAGGGCGCCGTCTCCGTCACCCTCACCTGGCGCAAACCCGAGGCAGCCGCCCCCGGGCCGGACTCCGGCACCGGTGGCAGCGGCGCGCCGCAGAACGGGTGAGCCGGCGTCCGACCGCCGGGGCCCCGGCAGGGGGCGCGGGGAACGACGCACCTCGGGCGTACGAAGGCGCGGCGTCGGCGCGCGACAACTGACGCGCCCCGGCGCCGAAGTGCCCCCGCGCGCCCCGGTCGCCGCCCCGGCCGGGACCGCGGCGACCGGAGAGCGCGCGGGCCGACGAACGCCGGCCTCGCGGACGGCGACCGGCGAAGGGCGGACCGGGGGGAAGGGCCACCGTCCCACCCGGAGACGGAGACGGAGACGGAGACGGGCGGGCTGCGAACCCGCGCCTCCCGCCTGTCAGTTGCGGCCACTAGCCTGCTGGAGGGTTGCGGGGAACCCGGCGTAGAGGGGGAGCGTTGTGACAGGAGTGCGAGCCGCGCGACACGGCGGTTCACGATTCGGCGTGCTGCCGTGCGCGCCCTGTGCCGTATGAACGCCCCCGCGAACCTCGCCGACTCCGTTCGCGCCTCGGTCGTGCGCATCGGGGCACCCCCCGAGGGGTACGACGGAAGCAGCGGGACAAGCGGCGACAGCCGCCGCAGCGACAGGAGCCGGCGAGCGTTCTGGGGGAGCGGCTTCTTCGTCGCGCCCGGATGGGTCCTCACGTGCGCACACGTCCTCGGCAAGGGGGCCGCGCCCGTCTGGAGGGGGGAGCGCGCCATCGGCATCACGATCGGGGACGCCGCGGACAGCGCGAGCGGCCCCGCCGCCGCGAACGGCACCGGCGGGGGCGGCGGCACCGTCCTCCTCGGCGAGCTGGCCTTCGGACTGCCGCGCCCCGAGGACTCCCAGGCACCGCCCTCCCCCTGGCCCTTCCCCGATCTGGCGCTGGTGCGGGTGCCGGGCGCCGAGGACGCCGACTGCCTGTGGCTGAGCGACCGTTCCGTACTGACCCCCGCGGACATCGGACTGTACGGCTGGGCGCCGGGTGAGGTCCGGGGCGACCAGATGTTCTTCACCGGACTCGGGAAGGCCACCGGCGTCGTCGGCCGCCCGCTCATGCTCAGCGGCGACCAGCTGACCGAGGGCTGCTCCGGCGGTCCCGTGCTCGACCAGCGGCGCGGCACGGTGCTCGGCGTCAGCAAGGGAGCCGGCCGGCGGCCGGGCACGGGCCTGGCGACGCCCGTCACGGCCCTGCGCCGACTGTGCGACGCGGGACCGCGCGGTGCCCGGGTGCTGCACGAGGTGCTCTCCGCGCACGACCGGCACCACCTGAGCCGCTACACCGGATTCGGCCACAGCTGGCATCGGCAGCACGCCCGGCTGGGCCCCACCGGCGGCGAGCCCGCCTATGGATTCACCGTCGACCGGCGCGCGGAGCTGTACGCGCTGTTCGCCGAGGTCGAGCCGCCCACCGGGGCCGGTCAGGTGCTGCAACTCGCCAACGAGGCCCGGAACATGGTGCTGCGCCGGCCCTACACCCTCCGCGACCACGATCCGCGCTCCTGGCGGGAGGGCGCGGGCCTGCTCTACGACCCGCGGGACCACAGCACGGCCGAGGAGGAACCGTCCCCGGACCTCGCGCTGGAAGCGGTGGTGCTGTACGCCGCGAAGGTGACGGCCGCGCTCCACCGATCGGGTCCCGGGCGTACGCCGCGCGCGGTCCGCGCACTGGCCGAGCTGCGCGAGTGGGTGGAGCGCACGGCGCGGACCCTGCTCAACGACGTCATCCGGGCCCGGGTCCCCGGCGTGCTGGACGGCCACCGCGCGGCCTCCGCGGCGCGTGCCGACGTACTGGTGGAGATAGAGCCGGACATCTACGGCTCCGGTCGGCACGCCTGGCGGGTGGCGCTGGTGCGCCCGGCCGACAAGGACGAGACCCCCGGAGAGGCCGCCGGCGGAGCCTTCGGGGGCCTGTCCGACGCGGACCAGGCCGCGGGTGAGGACGGCGAGCGGGAGGAGATCACCGTCGAGCAGAGCCGGGAGGACGCGCCGCGCCCCGGCCTGGAGGAGGCGGTGCGCGCCGCGCTGTCCCAGGCGCTCGACCAGTGCGACGTGGACGACCACCTCGCGGCGGTGGAGTTCATGCTGCCCCGCCCGCTGTTCGACGAACCGGTGGACGGGTGGCGGGCCCGCCCCTACGACCCCGACGACCCGTTCAACCCGCACACCATGCCGCTGGGCCAGCGCAGACTCGTGGTCGTACGCGACCGGACGCGCAAGGACCAGGGCTTCACCCCCGAGTGCCGCACCCGCGCCGCCGCCGTCCTGAGCGGCCCCCTGGAGGCCGTGCCGCTGCGCCGGGAGGTGCCCGACGCGGGGCACGACGGGCCCGGTCCCGAGGGCGGGCAGGCCACCTACGGAAGGCTGCGCGCGGCCTCGCCCGGTGCGGTGCCGGTCTACTGCGCACGGGTCGGCAGCGGCCCGGGTGCGCGGGCCATGGCGGCGGCGCTCGGCGCGGGGCACGCCATGGCGCTGTGGCGGCACGGCTGCGGCGACGGCCAGGACCACGACGACTGCGCCGAGTTCCACCGGCGCGCCGCCGAACTGCTGGCCCGGGTGCACTCCGCGCGGCAGGTCCCGCTGCACATCAGGACCCTGCGCAACCGCAACGCCGAGTCCGCCGACGACTCAGAAGAGTCAACAGGCGTCAACAGCACGCCAATTGATCCCTCGGCGGCCTGGGCACGGCATATCGTCCTGCTCTACGATCCGCCCCACAGGACCTCGGGGGACGGACCGCTGCGCGAACCACCGCTCATGCCCAGGCCGCCGACAGCGTTGAGGAGCACACCGTGAGCGATTGGCGCATCTACCGCGGTGCGGGGGTGCCGCACGAGGCTGTGCGCGAGCTGCCCGACCCGCCGCCCTGGCGGGACTTCACCGGCGCCGGCACCGGGCCGGACTCCCCGGACGGCGGGGACGGTCCGGAGGGCGCCGACACCGCCCGCCGACTGGGGGCCCGGCGCCGCCTGGTGGAGAGCCTCCACCCGCGCCCGGAGGAGGTCGAGGCCGTCAACGCGGCGCTGTACCTGCGCCGTCCGCTGCTGGTCACCGGCAACCCCGGCACCGGAAAGTCCACCCTCGCGCACGCGGTCGCACACGAACTGGGCCTGGGAAGAGTGCTGCGCTGGCCCATCGTCAGCCGCACCACCCTGCAGGACGGGCTCTACCACTACGACGCCATCGGCCGGCTGCAGGACGTCCAACTGGACCGCGCGGTGGCCGGGGACGGCACCCCGTCCGCCCGCCCGCCGATCGGCTCCTACCTGCGGCTGGGCCCGCTCGGTACGGCGCTGCTGCCCGCGCGCCCCGCCGAGCCGGGCGGGGACCCGCTGCCCCGGGTGCTGCTCGTCGACGAGCTGGACAAGAGCGACATCGACCTGCCCAGCGACCTGCTGAACGTCCTGGAGGACGGCGAGTTCACCCTTCCCGAGCTGGAGCGCATCGCCGACCGCGAGCCGGTCACCGAAGTGCTGACCGCGGACGGCGACCGGGCCCGGATCGAGGGCGGCCGGGTGCGCTGCACCGCCTTCCCGTTCATCGTCCTCACCTCCAACGGCGAGCGGGACTTCCCGGCGGCGCTGCTGCGCCGGTGCATCCAGCTCGACCTCAAACCGCCCGGCGACGAGCAGCTCGCCGCGATGGTCCTCGCGCACCTGGGGGAGGAGGCGCTGGAGGACGGCGCCGAACTGGTCCAGCGGTTCCTGCGGCGCCAGCCGGGCCAGGTCATCGCCACCGACCAGCTCCTCAACGCCCTGTTCCTCACCCAGCACGCCTCCGGCGTCGAGCGGGTCTCCCGCGACCGGCTCGCCGAGATGCTGCTGCGGCCGCTCGACCGCCCGAGGTGACCGTGACATGAGTGCGGCGCCGACCCCGCCGCGGCGGCCTCCGGGCAGCGGCCGGGAGTCCACCGCGGAACCGGGTCCCGCGCAGCGGTACCGGCAGGACGTCACGGAACTGGTGGCACGGCTGCGCGCCGCGGGCCGGGAGCCGGGGTCCGAAGAACTCGCCGAGGCGCTGTGGCTCGCCCGCTTCGCCTCGGGCTGCGCTGCACGGGAACCCGACGCGGACTCCACCGGCCCCCGCTACCAAGGGAGCCGGACGCCGCAGCCGGAGCCTCCCATGCCCCCAGTCGAGGACCACGACGCCGACGAACCCGCCGACACCCACCCGGTCCAGGAGCGCACGGCACCGGTCTCGCTGTTCGCGCCGCGTCGGCACGGCGGAGCCCCGCCGGCCGGCTTCCCGGTGCGGGCGCCCGCGGCGGGGGCACTGTCCGGACTGCTGGAGCTGCAGCACGCGCTGCGCCCGCTGCACGGCTACCGGCCGCCGCTGCCCCCGGCCACCGGCGCGCTGGACGAGGAAGCCACCGCCGACCTGAGCGCCCGCTCCACCACCGTGCTGCCCGTCTTCGGCACCGAGGTACGCCGCTACAGCGAGATCCAGCTCCTCATGGACGCCTCACCCACCGCGTCGGTGTGGCAGCCCACCCTGGAGCGGCTGCGGCAGACCTTCGAACAACTCGGTGCCTTCCGCGACGTCCAGGTCCGCTATCTGCACCGCGCCCCGGACGGAGCCCCGCTCATCGGCACCGGCCCCGCCGACGGGACCGCGCGGCTGCGCCCCGCTGACGAGTACCGCGACACCACCGGGCGGCGGCTCACCCTCGTGGTCAGCGACTGCGTCGGCGCGCTGTGGCAGGACGGGCGCGCCCAACGGCTGCTGCACCACTGGTCCGGGCGCTCCCCGCTGGCCGTGGTGCAGCCGCTGCCGCCCCGGCTGTGGCCGCGTACCGCGCTGCCGGCCGAGCCCGGCCTGCTGCTGCGCGAGCGCAGCGCAGGCGGGCGCGTCACCTTCGAACCGGACAGCTTCGCGGTGCCCGGGCAGGACGACGCGGTGCCGGTGCCGGTGCTGCTGCCCACACCCGAGGCGCTGGGCAACTGGGCGCGGCTGCTGGGCACCGAGAGCGAGCGGGCGGTCGCCGGTGCCGCCGCCTGGGTGCTGCCCCGGCACCCGGCGATGCCCGCGCCGCGTACCTACCCGGGCGGCGTACCGGCCCGCACCCTGCTGCGCGAGTTCCGCAACAGCGCCTCACCCGGCGCCCTCGACCTGGCCGTGCACCTGGCGGTGGTGCCGCTGCTGCTGCCGGTCATCCATCTGGTGCAGGAGGCGATGCTGCCCGATACGGGGCCGATGGAGCTCGCCGAAGTGCTGCTGTCCGGACTGCTGACCCGGCTGCCGGAGGAGGACGGCCCGCACGGCCGCGGGGAGGCAGCCGGCGGCCGTGGAGAACCGTCCGGGCCGCGCTACGCGTTCGCGCCGGGTGTGCGCGAGCTGCTGCTGCAGTCGCTCGACCAGGGCGCCGCCGTCCTCATCCTCAAACATCTGTCCGGCTATGTGGCGCAGCGCTTCGGCAAGGGCACCCGCAATTTCGCCGCCGTGGCCGTCGCCCAGCTCTCCGGCCGCACCGGCCCGGCGCAGCCGGTCCGGCCCCCCGGAGGGCCCGTGGAAGAGGCCACCGAGCCCGACGAGGCCGAGGACGGGGACGAGATGTTCGCGACGATCCCTGCCGAAGTGGTCCGCTTCTACCTGCCCGAGCAGACCGCGGTCGACCAGGTCGCCGAGACCGAGCGGCTGCTGCGCCGCTGGCGCGACCAGGGCGACATCCAACTCCTGCACCGCGCCCGCTCGGTGGGCGAGGCCGCCCGCACCGCCGACCGCGACAGCCTCCGCGCCCGGCTGGCCCTGGGCAGGGTGCTGCACGCCCTCGCCGGCACGGCCTCCGTACGCCGTAGCCCGCAGGGCCCCGAGCCGTTACTCAGGGAGGCCGCCGAACTGCTGACCGGCGACGCTCCCGGCACGCTGCTGGAGCGCGCCGGCGTGGAGTACTCGCTGTGGCAGGCGCGCGGCGGGCAGGCGGCTCCCGACCCGGTCGGCACCCGGCACCTGCTGCGCGCCGAGGGGCTCTTGCGCTCGCTGGCCGGACGCACCACCGCGACCGGCCGGGACACGACGGACCCGTCGCTCCCGCCGGACGCCGAGCGCACCCGTAAACTCCGGCTGGGCCGGGTGCTGCTCGCACTGGCCCGGACCGCGCCCGAACACCGTCACCGGGCGGCCGCCGAGGCCGCCGGCGAACTCCGCGAAGCGAGCGACATGCTGGCAGACCGCGCCCCCGGGTCCCCCGAGCCCTCCGGTGCCCCCACGACCTCCGAACCCCGGCCCGCGACGGTGCCCGGACAGCACCCCGAGGAGCACCGGGCGCAGCACTGCGGCGCCCTCCTCGACCTGGCGGCCGCGCTACGGCTGAGCGGCGCACCGCCGCAGGAGCGCCTCGAGGTGCTGACGCGCGCCGGGAGTCTGGCGGGGGAGCACTCCGGACTGCGGCTGCGCTGCGTCCGCGAGCGCGCCCGGGTGCTGCGCGAGACAGGGGACCTGGAAGCGGCGAACGAGGCGTACGCGGAGGCCGAGCAGTTGTCCGACCGCGACAGCGCGCAGCGCGGCGACCTGCTCGTCGAGTGGGGCGAAATGCTGTTCACCGAGGTCGGTGCCCTCGCGCGCGCGGAGGGCCCGCTGCGCGAGGCCCTCACGCGTGCCCCGTCCGGCAGCCCCACCGTGGCCAGGGCCGGGCTGCTGCTGGGCCGCCTCCTGCTGCTCCGCTACGAACGCGAGAGCTTCCTGCCCGACCTGTACGAGGGGTGCCATCTGCTGGAGCAGGCGGCCCGCCAGGGCCCGGAGGCCGAGAGCCGTGCACAGGCGTGGCTGCGGCTGGCCGCGGCGCGCGCGCACTTCCCCGCGGGCGCTCCCGAGGTCCAGCAGGCGGCCGGCGAGTTCGGCAGAGCACTGGAGGAACTGTCCGGTACGCGTGCGGGCGGCTCCCTCACCGCGGCCAGGGCCCTGCACGGGCGGGCCGAGTTCCACCGCGCCCAGGGGCGCACCGAGGAGGCGCTGGCCGACTACCGCGCTGCGGAGACCGAGTGGCAGCTGCTGGCCGGTCACCTCGCGGACATCCCCTGGGCCGAGGTGCGCGCCACCCGGGACCGGATGGCCGGACTGGCGGGGTGACGGCCCGGCCCGGCCGACACGGCGGGCGGGGGCGGACGGAGCGGTGACGACGGACCGAGGGGCGACGGACCGACAGCCCCAGAGGCGAAGGGGGAGAACCGATGCGGTGCACGGGGGAGGACGAGGACCGGCCGAATGCGGCGGCGGCGCCGCTTGCGCGGGTTTCCGGCTATCCGCCTCGGGAAAGAGACACCAGCCGTACCACGACCCCGGAGCGGGGCCCCAGGGAGGAGAAGAGCGTGCCGAAGCGGACCGAGGGCACCGTCCGCAGCCCGGGCCGCGGGCCCGCTGCCGCACCGCAGCCACCCCTGCCCGATCTGACGGGTGTGACCCTGCGCGCCCTTCGGACCTGCGACGATCCTGTTGTCACCGCCGCGGTGGAAAGCGCGCTGCACGCCCCCGAGGAACTGTCGCACGTGTGGCGCTCGTCCGGCACCCAGGGCGGTCAGGTCGAGCGGCGGCACTCCGGCACCCCGCAGGTGAACACCCCGCGGACAGGCCGGAAACGGGGCGCGATCCGGTCAACCTTCAGTCCGGTCCACGGCGTCTCCGACCCGCCCGCGGGCCCGGGAGACGGCGTGGGCCGCCATGAACCCTCTTGAGATACCGGGCCCCCGGCTGCTCCGGATGGGGGAGACCCGACCGGTACCGGGCGAGGCCACCGTGCTGGAAGGCTGGCTGCACAGCAGACGCCTCGTGCTGCTCAAGACCCTGCTGACCCGGGCCGAGCGCGCCCCCCTCGCCGGGCCGGCGGCCCACGCGCTGCGTGCGCACTGGACGCTGCTGGAGGACGCCGAGCAGCTCGACCCCGCCGCGGCGCGCCGCGCCCTCGGCTCCCCGGCGGCCGGCAACTGGCTGGCGCACGCGCTCGCCGCACCGCCCGGGGAGGACTTCGCGGCGGCCGTCGCCGACCTGGGCGCGCTCGCCGCCGCCGTCGCCCTCGCGGCCGGGGCCGACTTCCGGCTCGACCTCCCGGTGTCCGCCGGACGGCTCACCCTTCCCGGACTCGGCGCGTACCTGTGCGCGGCGCCCCGGGTGCGGGTCGCGGCACACGGCGGCACCGTCACCCTCGCCCCGCCCGACGGCGCGCCGAGCTCCCTGGCACGCGGCGCCCTGCTGCGGCACGAGGTGCCGCCGACCGGCCCCTGGCGCCCGCTGAACCCGCTGCCCGGCGGCTGCGCCGTCCTGGACGACCGCGATCCGCACCTCGCCCGCGAGGAGGGCCGTGCCGGGCTCGCGGGCCTGCTGCCGACCACCGTGACGGCACCCGGCGAGGCCCGCGAGTGGCAGGAGCTGTGGACGCGGGCGCTGGCTCTGCTGCGCGACGCCGACCCCGAGCGGGCCGCCGAGGTGGCGGCCCTCGTGCGGACCGTGGTCCCCGTCCGGTGGAAGCCCGACGGACGGGCCAGCGCCACCCGGCTGGCAGCGCCCTGGGCCGTGCTGACGACCCTTCCGGAGTCGCCGCAGGAGATGGCGGAGGTGCTCGTCCACGAGGTGCAGCACAGCAAGCTGGCCGTACTGGGCGGAGTCGTCCGGCTCGGCCACGAGTCCGCCGAGGCCGTCTACCGGGTGGGCTGGCGCAGCGACCCCAGACCGCTGGGCGCCGTGATGCAGGGCACCTACGCACATCTGGCCCTCGCCGACCTGTGGGGCAGGCTCGCGGACCGGGCCGCGGCCCCGGCCGCCGAGCGCGCCGCCGCCCGGCGCCGCGCTGCGGACTACCGGGCCCAGGTCGACCACGCCCTTTTCCTCCTTATGGGCTCTGGTCAACTCACGCGACAGGGCACAGAGTTCGTGGAGGGCATGCGCCGCCGCCACGAGCGGCTCGGGTCCCCGGGCGGCGGGCCGGCCGTCCGCGCCGCGGAGCACGCCGAAGGCGGTGACCCGGCCGACGACGCGGAAAACGCAGCAGACAGGCTGACGAACGGTCACTTTGGGTAATCTCGCCGTACACGTCGCCCGCGGGGGCGGCGACGGCTGCTGGACGAGGGAGAACGCAGGCATGGTCGCTCAGCGGGAAACGGCTCGGGGCAGGCCGCCCGGAGGGGAGTCCGAGCACTTCGTGGTGGTCTTCCCCGGCTATCACCGGGGCTGGGGCAACTGGATCGCGCACCGGCTGGAGAGCCACGGGCACCGCACCACGCTCCAGCGCTGGGACCCGGACCGTGAGCAGCCGCTGGCGGAAGCCCTCGGCGACCTCCAGCTCGCCACGGGACGGGTCCTGCTGGTCATCAGCGACCTGTTCCTCCAGCTCGGCCCGCGCACCGAGGCCGACTGGAACGCCGTGCTGCGCGGCTACGTGGCCGAGCACGCCGAGGAGTTCGCCGCCGTCAACCTCACCAACCGCGAGCTGCTGCCCGCCACCGCCGTACTGGAGCCGGTCAATCTGTGGGGCGTCGGCGAGGAGGAGGCCGAGCGGCGGCTGCTGAACCGGCTGGGGCTGCGGCCCCGCCGGGTGCCCGTCCCGCAGCCCGGCTACGCCAGCCGCTACCCCAACGATCCCCCCGCCGTCTGGGGCGAGGTGCCGCGCCGCAACGGCCGCTTCACCGGACGCGACGTCATCCTCGGCGACCTCCAGCAGCGGCTGATGGACGCCGAGCACGGCGCCGCCGTCTGCACCCTGGTCGGCACGGCCGGTATCGGCAAGACGCAGATCGCGGCGGAGTACGCGCACCGCTTCGCCCCCGACTACGACGTGGTCTGGTGGGTCAACTGCGACCAGCGCAACACCCAGCGCGACACCTTCGGCGCGCTCGCCGCCGAGATCGGCCTCGACAGCTCCGGGGAGGTCGGTGAGCGGGTCCGCGCGGTACGCGACGCACTGCGCCGGAACGAGCCCTCCGGCCGCTGGCTGCTGATCTTCGACGGCTGGGAGGAGCCCGACGACGCGGCCGGCTACCTCCCGCAGGGCGGCAGCGGGCACGTCCTGATCACCTCCCGCAACAAGAGCTGGCGGGCCGGCACCGACATCAAGCAGATCAGCGCCTTCCGCCGGGCCGAGTCCACCGGCTACCTGATGCGCCGCGCCCCGCACATCACCGTCGAGCAGGCCGACCAGGTGGCCGGCGAGTTCCAGGACCTTCCGCTGCAGCTCGCGCAGGCCGCCGCCTGGCTGGGCGAGGAGGGCATGGAGGTGCCCGAGTACCTGCGCATGGTGCGCGGTGTCGGGCTCACCCGGCTGGAGAGCAACACCATGCCGGACGACTACCCGTACTCGTCGCTGACCTCCTGGTCGATGCTGCTCAACAAGCTGCGCAAGTCCGAACCGCGCGCCGTCGAGCTGCTCTCCCTGTGCTCGGTCTTCGCCCCCGGCCGTATCCCGCTGGGCCTCGCCCGGGCCATCCCGTCCGGCGAACTCCCCGAGAGCCTGCGCTGGCTCAGCAGCGACCGCTCCGGCTGGTCCCGCGCCCTGGACTCCCTCGTCAACTACTCGGTGCTCACCCGTGAGGCCCGCGCCCCCGCGATGGGCGACGTCGACCAGAACGACTCCGTGCACATGCACCAGGTCGTCCACAGCGTCATCGGCGAGCTGACCCGAGGGCGCGAGGACGAGGTCTACCGCGACACCGTGCACCGGCTGCTGGTCGAGGCCGACCCGGGAACACCGAACGACAGCCGCCAGTGGGGCCGGTACGCCGAGATGCTGCCCCACCTGGTGGCCTCGGCGGCACCCGCCAGCAAGGAGCGCCGCGTCCAGGAGATGCTGCTCAACTGCCTGCGCTACTGCTTCGCCAGCGGCGAGTACAGCGTCGGCTCCGAGCTGGCCGAGAGCATCCGCGCGGACTGGGAGACGTTCCTGGACCCGGCGGCGGACCAGATGCTGGCTCTGGCCACCCTCCAGGGCAACCTGCTGCGCCAGCGGGGCCGCTTCCGGGAGGCGCAGGTGCTCGACAGCGCCAGGCTGCAGCGGCTGCGCGGAATGCCGCACGCCGACGGTCTCCACGAGGAGGCCGTCATGGACGCCACCAGCTGCCTCGCCTCCGATCTGCGGCTGCTGGGGCAGTACGACGAGGCGCTGCAGTTGCAGGAGCAGGTCGTCGAGGTCTCCCGTCGGCTCTATGGCCCGCTGGAGTGGACGAGCCTGCTCGCCCAGCACAATCTGGCCGTCGGCCTGCGGCTACTGGGCCGCTACGAGGACGCCTACGAAACGGATCTGGACACCCTCCGCAAACGAGAGCAGGAACTGCGCGCCCGGCATCCGCACACCCTCGCCTCCGGCAATGCCAGCGCCCGCGACCTGCGGCTGATGGGCCGCTACCAGGAGGCGCTGGCCCGGCAGGAACTCGGCATGCGGCTGCACCTGCAGGTGCTCGGCGCCCAGCATCCGCAGACCCTCATGGCCCGGCACAATCTGCTGCTGTGCCAGCGCAGGGCGGGCGCCCCGGGCCAGGACATCGCCACCGCCATGGCGCTCCTGCTGGAACAGCACGAGAAGGTGCACAACCGCAGCCACTACTCCACGCTGTCGCTGCTCACCGACTACGGCAACTTCCTGCGCGAGCAGGGCGACGTGGACCTGGCCCGGGAACTGCTGATCGAGGCGGAGGACGGATTCCGCTCGCTGCTCGGCCAGGCGCACCCGGTTCCCACCGCGATGCAGTCCAACGCGGGCCTGGTGCTCCAGGCGGAGGGCGAACGCGACGGCGCGCTCAACATGTTCGAGCAGGCGCTGGTCGGACTCACCACCCTGCTGGGCGCCGACCACCCCACCACTCTGGGCTGCGCCCTGAACGCCAGCGGCGGCCGCAACCTCAGCGAGGCCTTGGAGGACGCCTACGAGCTGAGCGGCGACACTCTGGAGCGCTCCCGGCGGGCACTGGGCGAGGACCATCCGCTCACCCTGTCGTGCATGGTCGCCCACGCGGGCGACCTGCGCTCGCTGCGGCGCCGTGAGGAGGCCCGCGCGCTGGAGAGCACGGCCCTGGAGCGGTTCACCCACTCGCTCGGCGCCCAGCACCACCACACGCTCGCCGCCCGCCAGCGCACCCGTCCCTACTGGGACTACGAGCCGTACCTGGGCTGACCCGCTCGCCGGGGCCGGGCCGCCGCAGCAGCACGCGGTCCGCCCCCGGCACGGCCGAGGGCCCCGCCGCAGATGCGCGGCGGGGCCCTCGGCTTCGTACGGCAGGACCGCTCAGATCTCGAAGACCTCCTTGATGAGCTGCGCCTGCTCCTCCGCGTGCCGCTTGCCCGAGCCCACGGCGGGCGAGGACGAGGACGGTCGGGAGACGCGGCGCAGCCGGTCCGCGTTCGGCACCGGCTCCGAGCCGATGATCAGGTCGAGGTGGTCGACCAGGTTCAGGGCGATGAACGGCCATGCGCCCTGGTTGGCCGGCTCCTCCTGCGCCCAGATGTACTTCTCGGCGTTGGCGAACCGCGCCATCTCGGTCTGGATCTCCTTGCCGGGCAGCGGGTAGAGCCGCTCCAGCCGGATGATCGCCGTGTCGGTCAGCCCACGCTTGGCCCGCTCGGCGTCCAGGTCGTAGTAGACCTTGCCGGAGCAGAAGACCACCTTGCGGACCTTGGCCGGGTCGATACTGCCGTTGTCGACCATGGTGTCGCCGAGGACCGGGCGGAACCCGCCGCTGGTGAACTCCTCCGTCTTCGAGGCCGCCGCCTTCATCCGCAGCATCGACTTCGGGGTGAAGATGACGAGCGGCTTGTGGTGCGGGTTGTGCACCTGCCAGCGCAGCAGGTGGAAGTAGCTGGAGGGCAGCGACGGCATCGCGACCGTCATGCTGTTCTGCGCGCAGAGCTGCAGGAACCGCTCGATACGGGCCGAGGAGTGGTCCGGGCCCTGGCCCTCGTAGCCGTGCGGCAGCAGCAGAGTGACCCCGGAGGTCTGGTTCCACTTCTGCTCGGCCGAGGAGATGAACTCGTCGATGACCGTCTGCGCGCCGTTCATGAAGTCGCCGAACTGCGCCTCCCACATCACCAGCGCGTTCGAGCGGGCCAGCGAGTAGCCGTACTCGAAGCCCATCGCCGCGTACTCGCTCAGCAGCGAGTCGTAGACGTTGTAGCGGGCCTGGTCGTCGGAGAGGTACAGCAGCGGCGTGTAGTCGTCACCGGTGTTCTGGTCCAGCAGCACGGCGTGCCGCTGGCCGAACGTGCCGCGGCGCGAGTCCTGGCCCGCCAGCCGGACCGGGGTGCCCTCCATCAGCAGCGAGCCGATGGCGAGCGTCTCGCCCATGCCCCAGTCGATCGTGTCGTCCTCGACCATCTGCGCGCGCCGCTGGAGCTGCGGCGTCAGCCGGGGGTGGACCGAGACCCGCTCGGGGATGTTGACCTGCGACTCGGCGATCCGCTTGACGACCTCCTGGCTGATGGCCGTCTCCACGTGCACCGGGAACTCCGCCTGCGGGGCTGGAACCTCGGCCGGTGCCGGCGCCGAGGTGGCGTCCCGGACCTCGGTGAAGACCTTCTCCAGCTGGCCCTGGAAGTCCTGGAGCGCCTGCTCGGCCTCCTCCAGCGTGATGTCGCCCCGGCCGATCAGCGACTCGGTGTAGAGCTTGCGCACCGAGCGCTTGCGGTCGATCAGGTCGTACATCAGCGGCTGGGTGAACTTCGGGTTGTCGGTCTCGTTGTGACCGCGGCGCCGGTAGCAGAGCAGGTCGATGACCACGTCCTTGTTGAACGCCTGCCGGTACTCGAACGCCAGCCGCGCCACCCGGACGACGGCCTCCGGGTCGTCGCCGTTCACGTGGAAGATCGGGGCCTCGACCATACGGGCCACGTCCGTCGAGTACATCGAGGAGCGCGCCGACTCGGGGGCCGCGGTGAAGCCGACCTGGTTGTTGATGACCACGTGGATGGTGCCGCCGGTGCGGTAACCGCGCAGCTGCGACATGTTGAGCGTCTCGGCCACCACGCCCTGGCCCGCGAAGGCCGCGTCACCGTGCAGGGCGAGTGGCAGCACCGTGAAGTCCGTGCCGCCCTTGCCGATGATGTCCTGCTTGGCGCGCGCGACACCCTCCAGGACCGGGTCGACGGCCTCCAGGTGGGACGGGTTGGCGGTGAGCGAGACCTTGATCTGCTCGCCGTCCAGGCCGGTGAAGACGCCCTCGGCCCCCAGGTGGTACTTCACGTCGCCGGAGCCGTGCATCGACTTCGGGTCGAGGTTGCCCTCGAACTCCCGGAAGATCTGCGCGTAGGGCTTGCCCACGATGTTCGCCAGCACGTTCAGCCGGCCGCGGTGCGCCATGCCGATCACGGCCTCGTCCAGCCGCGACTCGGCGGCCGCGTCGATCACCGCGTCCAGCAGCGGGATGACGGACTCGCCGCCCTCCAGCGAGAACCGCTTCTGCCCCACGTACTTGGTCTGCAGGAACGTCTCGAACGCCTCGGCGGCGTTGAGGCGGCGCAGGATGCGCAGCTGCTCCTCGCGCTCCGGCTTGACGTGCTGCAGCTCCACCCGGTCCTGGATCCACTTGCGCTGCTTGGGATCCTGGATGTGCATGTACTCGATGCCGGTGGTGCGGCAGTACGAGTCGCGCAGCACGCCCAGGATGTCGCGCAGCTTCATCATGGACTTGCCGGCGAAGCCGCCGACCGCGAACTCCCGCTCCAGGTCCCACAGGGTGAGCCCGTGCTCGGTGATGTCCAGGTCGGGGTGCTTGCGCTGCTTGTACTCCAGCGGGTCGGTGTCGGCCATGATGTGGCCGCGCACCCGGTAGGAGTGGATGAGGTCGAAGACCCGCGCCGCCTTGGTGACGTCGTCGTCGTGCGAGGCGTCGATGTCCTGGTTCCAGCGCACCGGCTCGTACGGGATGCGCAGCGCCTTGAAGATCTCGTCGTAGAAGCCGTTCTCGCCCAGCAGCAGGTTGGCCACCTGGCGCAGGAACTCGCCCGACGCCGCGCCCTGGATGACGCGGTGATCGTAGGTGCTGGTCAGCGTCATCACCTTGGAGACGCCGAGCCGGTTGAGGGTGTCCTGCGAGGTGCCCTGGAACTCCGCCGGGTACTCCATCGCGCCGACGCCCATGATCAGGCCCTGCCCCGGCATCAGACGGGGCACGGAGTGCACGGTGCCGATGCCGCCGGGGTTGGTCAGCGAGCAGGTGACGCCGGAGAAGTCCTCCATCGTCAGCTTGTTGTTCCGGGCGCGGCGGACGATGTCCTCGTACGCCTGCCAGAACTCGAAGAAGGTCAGCGTCTCGGCCTTCTTGATGCCCGCCACGACGAGCTGCCGCTCGCCGTTCGGCTTCACCAGGTCGATGGCCAGGCCCAGGTTCACGTGGTCCGGCTTGACCAGAGTGGGCTTGCCGTCCTTCTCGGTGAACGCGTGGTTCATCGAGGGCATCGCCTTCAGCGCCTGCACCATGGCGTAGCCGATCAGGTGCGTGAAGGACACCTTGCCGCCGCGGGCGCGCTTGAGGTGGTTGTTGATGACGATGCGGTTGTCGAACAGCAGCTTCACCGGGACCGCGCGCACGGACGTGGCCGTGGGCAGCTCCAGCGAGGCGTTCATGTTCTTGGCCACGGCCGCTGAGGGGCCGCGCAGCGCTACGTACTCCGGTCCCTCGGCGCTCTCCGCCTCCGCCGCCTTCGCGCCGCCCGACTGCGCGGGCTGCTGCGCCGCCGGCTTGGCGGGCGCGGCCTGCTTCGGCGCGGGCTGTGCCTGCTTCGGCTGCGCGGCGGCCTGCTTCGGCGCGGCGGCCTGCGCCGGCGCGGGTGCCTCGGCGGGCTGTGCCGCGGCCTGTCCGGACGCGGCCGGCTGCTGGGCCGGGGCGGCCTTGGCTGGCGCCGGGGCGTTGTCCCGGGGGGTGCCCGCGCTGTTCGGCGCCGTGCTTCCGTCGGAGGACTCCGGCTGATAATCAGCGAAGAAGTCCCACCAGGCTCGGTCTACCGAGTTCGGGTCCTGGAGGTACTGCTGGTAGATCTCGTCGACGAGCCACTCGTTCGGGCCGAACGACGGGCCGGGGTCCTTGCCCGGACCGTCCTTCCGTTCCGTGGTGGTGCTCGATGAGCTGTTGGGGGACTGTGACGACACGGCGGCAACCGCCCTCTTCCGCTTCCTTAGGTGGTGGACAGCGGAAATAAAGGCTACGCCTCTCCGGACGATTGGTGGAGTCCGGGCCGCTCTTGGTCACGTACATCACATCGCGGCGGCGGTTTCGGGGCGGAATTTGGCGGGAATCACTCCCGGTTCCGCCTCGGCACCGGAACCGGGCAGCCCCTATTTCGCGTCTGCGGGGTTTCACCTGCGAGGCTACGTCAAACCTGCGGCTCGTTCTTCCCCGGAAGAGTGAGCTGGATCCGGCAACCGCGGGGAGATTCAGCCACCCTGATCCGCCCCCCGTGCAGTTCCACCGCCCACCGGGCTATCGCCAGCCCCAGGCCGGTGCCGCCTCCCGGGCTGATCCCGCCGCCCTTGCGGCCGGTGGCCGACTCGGTGCTGTGCGTGCCGTTGAACCGGTCGAAGACCCGGTCCCGCTCCGACTCGGGGATGCCGGGCCCCTCGTCCAGCACCTCCACCTCCAGGCTCCCGTGGCCCTCGGCGGCCGCGCCGGGCCTGGCCCGCACCGTGACCCGGCCGTGCTGCGGGCTGTGCTTGACGGCGTTGTCGATCAGGTTGGCCACGACCTGGTGCAGCCGCTCGGGGTCCGCGTAGGCCCGCAGCTCGGGCGGGGAGACGTCCAGATGCAGATGGACGTCCTTGCGGGAGCGGCCCGAGCCCTTGCTCATGTTGGCCTCCTTCAGCACCCCCGCCAGATACGGCCACACCTCGAAGCGCCGCGAGCCCAGCGGTACCACCCCGTTGTCCAGCCGGGAGAGGTCCAGCAGATGGTCCACGAGGCGGCCCAGGCGCTCGGTCTGCGACAGGGCGGTGCGCATCGTCTCCGGATCGGCCTCCGAGACCCCGTCCACCACGTTCTCCAGCACCGCGCGCAGCGCCGCGATCGGGGTGCGCAGCTCGTGCGAGACATTGGCCACCAGCTCCTTGCGGTGCTGGTCGACGGCCTCCAGGTCGGCCGCCATCCGGTTGAAGTTCGCAGCCAGCTCACCGAACTCGTCACGCCGCTCGCCGCGCACCCGCCGGGAGTAGTCGCCGCCGGCCATCGCCTTGGCCACGCTGCTCATCTCGTCCAGCGGCGCGGTCAGCGACTGCGCCACGAACTGGGTGATCAGCAGCGAGGCCACGATGGAGATGATCGTGATGACGCGCAGCTCGGTCGCGGACTGCACGGCGAAGAGCGCCAGCAGTGTGGTGATCACCACGGAGACGATCACCAGCCAGCCCAGCGCCGCCTTCACCGACCGGTACGGGTCGACCGGCCGCAGGCCCTCCCACAGCTGGCCCCAGGCCTCGGCACCCTGCCGCGCCGCGGCCCGGCGGCAGCGGACCAGCGCACGGCCCAGGAAGCGGACGACCCGGCGCGCGCACGAGCGGGTGCGCGCGCGGAGGGAGATGGACACGGAAACGGACACCTCGCTCCGTCCCTCCGGCCGTCAGGAGCCCTCGGCCGCGGCGCCCGTGACCGGTGCCGGCGCGCCGTCCGGGTTGCCCGGCGTCTCCAGCGCGTAGCCGACCCCGTGCACGGTGCGGATCCGCTCCGCGCCGATCTTGCGGCGCAGCGCCTTGATGTGGCTGTCGACGGTGCGGGTGCCGGAGGCGTCGGCCCAGTCCCACACCTCGGCCAGCAGCTGCTCGCGCGAGAGCACCGCACGGGGTGAGTGGGCCAGGCACACCAGCAGATCGAACTCGGTGGGTGTCAGGTGCACGTCCTCGCCGGTGACCCGGACCCGCCGCTGCGCGTGGTCGATCTCCAGCTCCCCGAGCCGCAGGATGCCGCTGCGCGGCGTGTGCGCGGCCAGGGTGGCCCGCTCGACCCTGCGCAGCAGTACATGCACGCGGGCCGCGACCTCGCGCATGGAGAAGGGCTTGGTCATGTAGTCGTCGGCGCCCACGCCGAGACCGACCAGCATGTCGGTCTCGTCGTCCCGCGCGGTCAGCATCAGCACCGGCACCGGACGCTGGGCCTGCACCCGGCGGCAGACCTCCAGGCCGTCGAATCCGGGCAGCATCACGTCCAGCACCAGCAGGTCCGGCTGCCAGGCCTCCGCGGTGTCCACGGCGGCCGGCCCGTCCCCGGCGGTCTGCACCTGGAAGCCCTCGGCGCGCAGCCGCCGCGCGAGGGCGTCCACGATGGTGGGGTCGTCCTCCACGACGAGAATGCGGCGCTGCGCGCCCGGGGTGGTCGCGGCGGCAGCGCCGCCAGGTGTCTGAGTGGTGTTCTTCTGGTCCATGCGACCCCGCCCCTGTGGCTCTTCCGGCTTTCCTGAGACAGCAGCGTAAGGGCCTGCTACGGGCCTCGGCTACGCCGGTCGTGCCGCGAAGTGGACCACGTCGGGGACGCCTCGGGCGACCGGGATCTCATCCGTCCGAACACGGCAGAAGCCCGCATTGCGCAGAGATCCCTCGAATGCGGGCGACGGCTGGGCCGACCACACGGCCAGGACCCCGCCGGGTGCCAGGGCCGCGCGGCAGGCGGCCAGCCCGGCGGGGGAGTAGAGGGTGGAGTTGCCGTCGGTGACCGTCCACTCCGGACCGTTGTCGATGTCCAGACACAACGCGTCGAACCGGGGCCCGGTCTCGGCGGCCCGATGGACATACGCCACCAGGTCGGCCTCCACCAGTTCGGTGCGCGGGTCGGCCAGTGCCGGTCCCGAGATGCCGGCGAGCGGTCCGCCGCGGTGCCAGTCGAGGATCGCGGGCTCCCGTTCGACGACCGTCACCCGGCCCCAGTGCGGCTCGGCCGCTGCTTCCGCCAGCGAGAAACCGACCCCGAGGCCGCCGATGAGCAGCCGCGGGCCGGCCGGGTGGTCCGTGCCGTCCGTGCGGTCCTCCGGGTCCGGGGGAGTCACCGCCCTACCGGAGTGGTCTTCCCCACCCCGGGAGAGTTCGTCCCGGGCCGCCCGCACCAGAAGCCGTTCCGAGCGGCCGTCGGAGGTGTCCATCAGGAAGCAGCCATTGGCGATGATCTCGAAGTGCGCGCCGCGCTGCCGCAGGACGACCTCGCCGTACGGGCCCGAGCGCCGCTCGAGGGTGACTGTCTGCTCCGCGGCGGCTGAGCGGGTCGCGGGGATCGCGGGGTTCGACATGGGAGCAGGGTAGGGCGGCTGTGGTGATCCGATGAGAATGATCATGTCAATCTCACCCCGAGGTGGGGCGTATCGCAGGGGTGTTCAACGGGACGTGGGGGGAATGTGAACGCGCGTCGGTCCATAGCTCTCGGTGCCACTGTCGTCGCACTGGGCGCGCTCGGTGCTTGCGGGAGCGATGACTGCGACAGGGGCGACCGGTCCGAGGGCGGCGCCCTGACGGGAGGGACCGGCCCGCAGGACGGCGGCGGTGGCGACACTCCGGAGGGCGCCTCGTGTCGGCGGGTGCAGGGGTGGCCGGGCGATCGCCGGGAATGCGGGGCGCCGGGAGGCCCGATCGCTCACGGCGAACACGTCCTCCCCCTCTGTGGGGAACATCAGCAGCCTCAAAAGCATTGAGCGGGTACTACTCAACTTGCCTGCCTAGGGAGAGATCATGGCTGCTGAGTCCCTGGAGTCCACACCACTCACCCTGCCCGTGCTGCCCATCGACGCCGAGGACGGTGTCGTGCTGCCGGGAATGGTGGTGCCGCTGGAACTCTCGGACAACGATGTGCGGGCCGCCGTCGATGCCGCGAAGTCAGCTGCCTCGGACGCGCCCGACGGTGAGAAGCCGCGGGTACTGCTCGTCCCGAGGGTCGCGGGCAGCTATGCGGAGATCGGTGTCGAGGGCCGGGTGGAGCAGACCGGCCGGCTCGCGGACGGCGACCCCGGGGCGCTGATCCGCGGGCTGCGCCGGATCCGCGTCGGTACCGGGACGACCGGCCCCGGTGCCGCCCTGTGGGTCGAGGGCACGCCCGTCGCCGAGACCGGGCCCGACCCTTCCCCAGCCTCCGGCCGGGGAGGCTCCAAGCCCGGCCAGGTCGCCGAGCAGATGAAGGAGTACAAGGCGCTCATCACCGACTGGCTGCGCAAGCGCGGCGCCTGGCAGGTCGTGGACCGGGTGCAGCAGATCGACGACGTCGGCCAGCTCGCCGACAACGCGGGCTACTCCCCGTTCCTGTCCACGGAGCAGAAGCTGGGGCTTCTGGAGACCACCGACCCGGTGGAGCGGCTCCGGCTCGCCACCGCCGCGCTGCGCGAGCACCTGGCCGAGCAGGACGTGGCCGAGTCCATCGCCAAGGACGTCCAGGAGGGTGTGGACAAGCAGCAGCGCGAGTTCCTGCTGCGCCGCCAGCTCGACGCGGTCCGCAAGGAGCTGAGCGAACTCAACGGCGACCCGGAGGACGAGAGCGAGGACTACCGCGCCCGCGTCGAGGCCGCCGGTCTGCCCGAGGAGGTCGAGAAGGCCGCCCTCAAGGAGGTCGACAAGCTGGAGCGCTCCAGCGACCAGTCGCCCGAGGGCAGCTGGATCCGCACCTGGCTCGACACCGTCCTGGAGATGCCCTGGAATGAGCGCACCGAGGACGCCTACGACATCACCAGCGCCCAGAGCGTGCTGGACGCGGACCACGCCGGGCTGCAGGACGTCAAGGAGCGCATCACCGAGTACCTCGCCGTCCGCAAGCGGCGTGCCGAGCGCGGACTCGGCGTCGTCGGCGGACGACGCGGCGGAGCGGTGCTGGCGCTGACCGGTCCGCCCGGGGTCGGGAAGACCTCGCTCGGCGAGAGCGTCGCCCGTGCGATGGGCCGGAAGTTCGTCCGCGTCGCGCTCGGCGGCGTCCGGGACGAGGCCGAGATCCGCGGCCACCGGCGCACCTACGTCGGAGCCCAGCCGGGCCGGATCGTCCGGGCCGTCAAGGAGGCCGGATCGATGAACCCCGTCGTGCTGCTGGACGAGGTCGACAAGGTCGGCTCCGACTTCCGGGGCGACCCGGCGGCCGCGCTGCTGGAGGTGCTGGACCCCGCGCAGAACCACACCTTCCGGGACCACTACCTGGAGGTCGAGCTCGACCTGTCCGACGTCGTCTTCCTGGCCACCGCCAACGTCCTGGAGGCCGTGCCGCAGCCGCTGCTCGACCGGATGGAGGTCGTCGAGCTCGACGGGTACACCGAGCACGAGAAGGTCACCATCGCCCGCGACCACCTGCTGCCCCGGCAACTGGAGCGGGCCGGGCTGGAGAGCGGCGAGGTCGTCATCGAGGAGCCCGCGCTGCGCAAGCTGGCCGCGGAGTACACCCGGGAGGCAGGCGTCCGCTCGCTGGAGCGGTCCGTCCAGCGGGTGCTCCGCAAGGTGGCGGCCAAGCACCAACTGGGCGAGGCCGAGCTGCCCTACAGCGTCGGGGTGGACGCGCTGCGCGAGCTGATCGGCCGTCCCCGGCACACCCCCGAGGCCGCGCAGGACCCGGCCGAGCGCCGCACCGCGGTGCCGGGCGTGGCGACCGGACTGGCCGTCACCGGCGCCGGGGGCGATGTGCTCTTCGTCGAGGCGTCGCTGGCCGACCCCGAGACGGGCGCCTCCGGGCTGACCCTGACCGGCCAGCTCGGCGACGTGATGAAGGAGTCCGCGCACATCGCCCTGTCCTACCTGCGCTCCCGCGGCGCGGAACTGGAGCTGCCGGTCGGCGATCTGAAGGAGCGCGGCATCCACCTGCACGTACCGGCGGGCGCCGTGCCCAAGGACGGCCCCAGCGCCGGTGTCACCATGACGACGGCCCTGGCCTCGCTGCTGAGCGGTCGCCAGGTGCGGCCCGAAGTGGCGATGACCGGTGAGGTGTCGCTGACCGGCAGGGTGCTGCCCATCGGCGGCGTCAAGCAGAAGCTGCTGGCGGCGCACCGGGCCGGAGTGACCACGGTGGTCATTCCGAAGCGCAACGAGCCCGACCTGGACGACGTTCCGGCGGAGGTGCTGGAGGGTCTCGACGTCCACCCTGTCTCCGACGTCCGCCAGGTCCTGGAGCTGGCGCTGACCCCCGCGCAGGCACCTGCGAGGGAGGCGCCGGTCGCGGCGTGACGGGTGTGACCGGCGCAGAGTGGCCCCCGCCGGACGGCGGGGGCCACTCGCATGCGTGGTGTGACGGAACTGCTCAGCCTCCGTTGGCCAGAACCTTCAGACGTGTCATCGACCCGTTGAAGTAGTCGTGGTCACCCACGGTCGGGCCGCTGGAGGTGTACTGCCAGAAGGTGTAGAAGCCCCACCCGGCCGGGAGGGTGCCCGGTGCGGAGGCGTAGCGGGCGATCCAGAGCGGGTTGGAGTTCCCGAAGGCGCTGCTGTTGCCGGTGCACTGGGTCCACCAGCTCGTGGTGGTGTAGATGACCGCGTCGCGCCCGGTCCGCGCCTTGTAGGTGCTGGTGAAGTCCTTGATCCAGTTCACCATCGCGCTCTTGCTCAGGCCGTAGCAGGTCGCGCCGTAAGGGTTGTACTCGATGTCGAGCACGCCCGGCAGGGTCTTGCCGTCCTTGCTCCAACCGCCGCCGTTGCCGGCGAAGTAGTTCGCCTGCGTGGCGCCGCTGGAGGAGCTGGGCAGCGCGAAGTGGTAAGCGCCCCTGATCATGCCCACGTTGTAGGAGCCGTTGTACTGCTGGGCGAAGTAGGGGTTCTTGTAGCTGGTGCCCTCGGTCGCCTTGGAGTAGGCGAAGCGGACCCCGCTGTTCCACAGCGTCGACCAGGCGACGTTCCCCTGGTGGCTGCTGACGTCCACGCCGTGCACCGATGCGAGCAGGCCGGCGCGGTTCTTGTCGGGCTGGGTACCGTCGGTGGAGTCGGCTTCGTGCATCCGCACGCCCGCGCCCATCCAGGCTTCGCCGCGCTTGGCGGGCGCCTTGGGGTTGCCGCGCAGGCCCTCGGTGCTCTTGGCCGATTCCGAGGCCTTGCCAGGTGTCGTGGCCTTGGCCGACTTCGTACCGCTGTCCCCGTTGCCGGAAGCGGCCGAGGCCGCGCCCGGAAGTGCCAGGACGAGTGCGAGAAGGGAGACGAACATCCCGATGACAGCCGCGGTTCCGCGTCTGCGACGGGCCGTACCGGATCTGAAGCTGGGCATCGCTGCCTCCGGAGCCTCGGTGGTGGGGGTCTGGTACGTACGTAGTATTTACCGATGTGGGGGGTTTTGCTCTGCGACGCGCGGGAGCAACAACACGCCACTGGTGTGGTCATGTCAGGACGAAGGTACGCGCGTAGACCGGCCACGCGGAAGACGCCCCGACTGCTGCCGTTGGTCTACTCCTGCGAAATACTGGCGGAGCTGCGACTATCGGGCGCGCTGGAGATAAGTTTCTTCATGGAAAACGCCGGAGGCACCACTGACGTGCACAAGAAGTCCACAGACCCCGCGGGCCACGAGGACCCGGCAGAGCCGTTCGGCCCCGAATGCCTCGACGTCGAACGGGAGTTGGCCGTCTTCCTGCGCCGCGCCCGCGCCTCCTCGGGCGAGATGGCCCGCCAGGTCCACCCCGACCTGGAACCCGCCGCGTACGGACTGCTGGTCCGCCTCGAGGACACGGGCGAGCAGCGGGCGACCGAACTTGCCGCCTACTTCGGTGTCGGCAAGGCGACGATAAGCCGCCAGCTGCACGCGCTGCTGCAGCTCGGCCTGGTCGACCGGCGCACCGACCCCGCGGACCGGCGAGCTTCGCTCGTCCGCCTCACGGCGGAGGGCCGGGAGCGGTTCACCCGGGTACGGGACGCGCGCCGCCTGTCCTACGCCCGCAAGCTCGCCGCCTGGGACCGCAAAGAGATCGCCGAGCTGGCCCGCCTCCTGCACCGCCTCAACTCGCTGGCCGACCAGGACGAGTAGCCGCAGGGACGAGTGGCCGCAGGGACGAGTGGCCGCAGGGACGAGTGGCCGCAGGGACGAGTGGCCGCGGGCGTCCGGGAGCCCCGCGGCAGCTCTACCGGCCCGCGCCCGCGCCCACCGCTCCCCGCAGCTCACTGCGCAGCTCGGGCGTCAGCACATGCCCGGCCCGGCCGACGAACAACCCCATCTGGTAGCCGACCGCTGCCATGTCGCAGCCGGCCGCGGCATGCACCCCCAGCAGCGAGCCGTCCCCGATGGCCATCACGAGCAGCGCACCCTCGTCCATGGAGACGATGGTCTGCTTCACCATGCCGGCCTCCATCAGCTCGGCCGCGGCGAACGTCAGCGAGGCCACCCCGGACACCAGAGCGGCCAGGTCCCCGCTGGTGCCGCGCGGACCGGCGGCCGGGCGTCCGCCCCGCCGCCGCACCGGAATGCCCGCCCGCGTGGTGCCCGCCTGCTCGCGGGCCGCCGCCGGAGTCCCCGCACCCTGCCCCGCGTACGCGGGCTGCTGCTCCCGGAGCCCGGCGTGCTGCTCCTGGCGCCGTCCCTGCTCGGCGCCCACGACGGAGCGGCCGTACTCGGTCCCCAAGGCGGAGGACCCGTGCTCGACGCCGAGCGCGGGGTCGGACGCGAGCAGCAGCAGGCCGTCGGACGAGACGACCGCCACGGACCGGATCCCCGGCACCTCTTCGACCAGTTTGCCGAGCAGCCAGCGAAGGTTACGTGCCTCCGCGCTGCCGGACGTGCCCGTGTTGAGCGGGTTCACTTACGTGCCTCCTCGGCGGTACCACCGTCAAGCTGCGCCCCCGCTCGCTTTTCCGCACTGCTGATGTCCTCGGGCTGCGCGCCCCGTGCCTCCTGATCGCTTCCCCGGCCCTCCCGGTCCCGCGGAGTGTCCTGCTGCCCGTGTCCGGCGTGTCCGGCGTGCGGCTCCGACCCGTCGTGTCCGCTGTGCGGCTCCGGCCCGGCGTGCCCGGCGTGGCCCTCGTACGCCTGCCGCACATCCTGCCCGGCGTGCCGACCCTGCGCGTCCTGCTCGTCGTGCGCGGCGTGTTGCTCCTGTTCCCGGAGCGCGGCGGGCCGGTTCTGCTCGTCGTGCGGCGTGTCCAGCCCGTCGTGTTCGGCGGCCTCGTCGTGCTCGTCGTGCTCGTCGTGCTCGTCGTGTTCGGCGTGCTCCTCGTGCCGGATCCGTTCGGCCTCGGGCGAACCGGCGGGAGAGGGGACCCTGGCGGCCGTGGGTGCGGCCTGCGCTCCCGCGTCCCGGAGTCCCTCACGGGCCCCCTGCTGGAACCCGTCGAGCCTGCGGCGCAGCTCCTCCGCGGTGGCGCCGCTGCGCGGATGCGGGACGGCCGACTCGCGCGGCGTCTCCCTCCGCACCCGCTGCGGCAGGCCCGGATGGGTAAGGGGGCCCCGGGGCTCGGGGTGCCGCGCCTCCGGCCCGGCGGCACCCAGCCCTGATGCGCCCGTCCCCGAGGTGCCCGGCGCGGCTGCCCCCGTCCAGGCGGCTGCCTCGACTGCGGCGGCGTCCGGCTCCTCCCGCGCCTCCGGCTCCTCCGACCGCGCGTGCACCTGTTCCTCGGCCTGAGGGTGCCGGTCCGCGGGCCGTTCGTGGTCCTCCGCTCCGGGCGGCTGCTCCGCCCCGTCGCCGCTGCCGGGCAGCAGGGTCCGGGGCACCGTCACCTCGGCCACGGTGCCGCCCGCCTCCCGGCCGCGCAGCTCCACCCGGATTCCGTGCCGGGCCGACAACCGGGCGACCACGTACATCCCCAGACCCCAGCCACTGTTCGCCCGCAGCGCCTCGACCTCGGTCGCGGCCTGCGGTTCGGCCAGCCGGGTGTTGAGCTCGGCGAGCTGCGGCTCGGGCACGCCCTGGCCCTCGTCCTCCACGGACACCAGGGCGGCTCCGCTCTCCAGCAGCCGGGCGCCCAGACGCACTCCGGATCCGGCAGGGGAGAAGCCCGCCGCGTTGTCGAGGAGTTCGGCGACCAAGTGGCTGAGGTCGTCGGCGGCGGACCCGGTGACCGGTACCTCCGGCGCCGGTGTCCCCAGCTCCACTCGCTCGTACTCCGCTATCTCGCTGACAGCCGCGCGCAGCACGTCCAGCAGCGGTGCCGGGGCCACGGCCGCGGACGAGTCGTGACCTTCGGTGCGGTCCGCACCCGCCAGCAGCAGCAGATTCTCGCTGTGCCGCCGCATGCGCGTGGCCAGGTGGTCCAGTTTGAAGAGGGTGTCGAGCCGGTCGGGGTCGGCCTCCCTCTCCTCCAGCCCCTCGATGATGCCGAGCTGGTGTTCGACCAGCGAGAGGGTGCGGCTGCCCAGATCGGCGAACGCGCTGCGGTCCGCCCCCGCGCCGTCACCGGCGGCCTCGTGCGCGCTCTCGCCGACACCGTCCGCAATCGTGTCCGTCGCACCCGTCGCATGCGTCGGCGCCGCGGCCGTGCTGTGCGGGGCCGCGATGGGCGACTGCTCATGCGCCGCTCGGAGCTCTTCCCGCAGGGCGTCGCACTCTTCTCCCAGCAGCTGGTGGCGCTCGGTCAGTTGCGCCTTCTCGACAGCGAGCTGGTCCTGTTCCTTCTCCGCGCACGCCGACCGGCGCCGCAGGTCGGTCGCGGTTGCCCGCAGCGTGTTGAGCGCTCGCACCACGTCCGCGAACTCGTCGTTGCGGCCGCGGAAGGTGATCGGCTCCTCGCCCACCGGGTCCTTGCCGAGCCGCTGAGAACCGCGCTTGAGCACGGAGAGCGGGCGAGTGAGCGAGCGGGCGACCGCGACACTGACGGCGACGGCGAGCAGCAGGCAGCCACCCACCAGCCCGGCACGCAACTGCAGTGCCGTCACATCGTCGTCCCGCAGCTTCTCCAGGCGCTTGGTCTCCGCCGCCGCGAACGACGACTGCACCCCGCGCATATGGGCGAGGCGGGCCGAGACGGAACTGTCGAACCGCTCCTGGTCCAGCGCGCGCACACCGGGAGTGAGCCGGTTCTGCGCGGTGACGGACTTCAGGTAGCGCTCGGCGACGTTCACGTCCGTACCGTTCACGGTCGTGCGGTAGCGGTCGCGTGCCGCGGTGTCGGCCGTCTCCTCGAAGTCCGCCAGGGCCGCCTGTTCCCGGACCCGGGCCTGCCCCGCCGCCGTCACCAGAGCGCGCTGGGAGCCCTGCCCTGCGAGGGCCCCTTCCAGCAGTCCGCGGGTGGCCGACGCCTGGTCGACGGCGCGGGCCAGGTCGGGGAGTGCCGCCGCTGTCCGGTCGGCCGCCCGCGCGGGCAGACCGTCGGCGATGCCGCGGGTGAGGTGGCGGAGGGGCTGGATGATCTCGGAGTAGGCGTCATGGGAGTCCAGCGGATCACCCTTGCCCGCCAGAGCACGCTGCCGGACTCCGGGCAGTTTCTCGAGCGCCTCGACGATCGAGGACGGGGAGGCGGACGATCCCGCGGGGCCCGACGGCGCCGCCGCCGCTGCCGTACGCAGCTCGCGGGCCAGCCGGTCCACCCGGTTGCGCTGGGCTTCGCTGACGCCCGTGCCGCTCTTGTCTCCCCCGCCGCCCGCGGCGTGGCGTTCGACCATTGCGTCGCGCTCGTCTGCGAGGGAGTGGGACAGGGCGATGGCCTGCTGGTCGAGCCGCGCCAGGTCGACGAGGTCCTGGGCGTCGGCGGCGTCCCGGGAACCGGCGACGAGGGTGGGTGCACCGGCCGCCACCACCGCCACGGCTCCCACCGCGACGGACACCAGCAGCCGGTTGCGCGCCCGCGCGCGCCGACGTCGCACGGGGGTGAGGTTCTCCGTGTCCGCCGCAGCGGGGGGTTCCGCGTTCCTCGTGGTTTCCGCGTCCCCGGTGGCGCCGGTGCCGGTCGCCGTTGCCCGGGAAACGTCCGCTTTGAGACGTTGCTTCTTCCGCACCCGCACTCGCAATCTCGTCCCGCCTCTCCCGGAGCCCGGGCGGCACAGTCCAACGTGTGTGGCGAGAGGGTGGCCCCGCCCCCGCGCCGGCACCCTTCCGCGTCCTTCCGTCCCCAGCTACCTCTCCGGGCCCCTGGACGCGCGGTGCTCGGCAGGGGTGTCCCCACACTCGACGACCGACCTTGGCAGTGCGCTCCTGAGGCGGGTGAGAATCCCCTGCTGGGCCACCCGAAGGAGTGAACATCACTCCTCGGCGGCGGAACAACTCGGCCCGAGCCGGGCGATGTCCGTCCCTCGGGCACTGGTTGGAAATCCGCGCGCGGTCCTGGCAGGATGCCTGCCGCACTGTGCGGAGGACTCGGTTCCGTTCGGTGTCCGAGCGCTTTCCGGCCTGCCCGCCCACGTGCGTACCCGGAAGCGGCTCCGAACGGAGGGCTCCCGGTGCCCTTCCGGCCCGGTGGACGGCAGGGTGTGCGGTGAGCGGCACGGCGGTCACCGGCTCTTCGGCGATCCGCCGTCGGGCAGACTGCGGACCATGCGCATCGACATGGTCACCGAGCCCGGCAGTCCCCGACGCCTCAACGAGGACTACATGTCGGCCGCTGTTCCCGCTGCCGACGGCGGCGGAGCGCTCGTGGTGCTGGACGGTGTCACCCCACCGGAGCAGGACGGCTGCCGTCACGGGGTGCCGTGGTTCGTGGCGCGGCTGGGGGGCGCGCTGCTCGAACTGGCGGGGACACGCCGGGACATGCCGCTGGCCGAATGCCTCGGTGTCGCCGTCGTCCGGACCGCGGACGCTCATCGCGACACATGTGATCTTTTTCACCCCCGTACCCCTCAGGCAACCGTCGTCGCTGCCCGCTGGGACGAGGAGCGGGTCGAACATCTGGTGCTGTCCGATTCCGCACTCCTCCTGGAGACCGCCGACGGCACGGTGCACCCGCTCCTGGACCGACGGCTGGCCGAACTGCCCGCCACGGTCCGCGACCTGCGCGACCGGGCCCGTCTGACCGGTGAGGCAGCCGATCGGACGGCCTACGTGGACGCCGTGGAGGCGCTGCGCAACGCGCCGGACGGCAGGGGCTTCTACACGGCCGCCGTCGATCCGGGTGTCACCGCGTACGCGGTGACGGGCAGTCACCACAGGGGCGACGTCCACGCCCTGCTCGCCGTCACCGACGGCGCAGCCCGCTGGACGGAGACCTTCCACCTCGGAGACTGGGCCGGACTCCTCGCCCTCGTGCGCAAGGAAGGCGCGCGCGCCCTCGTCCAGCGCGTGCGGACCGCCGAGTCGGAGTCGGCACCCCGGCGCGGCAAACAGCACGACGACGCCACGGTGCTGCTCGCCGAGCTGGACTGAGCCCGGGGCCGTCGCCGCCCCCGTGGGCGAGCCCGGGGCCGAGGCACCCTCCGCGGGGCGCGGCCGCGCCAAGGCCGCCCGCCTCACGCGCGCCGTCCGTCCGGTCGTACCGCGCCGATGGGCGGGTCCACGGCGAGTTCGGTCAGGCGGACCTCGCTTCCGGGGCGTGGAGCCTGCACCACACGGCCCCCTCCCGCATACATGGCCACATGCGTCGCACGTTCGAAATAGATCACCAGATCGCCCGGGCGCAGCTCGTCCAGCCCGACCTTCGGCAGCCGGCGCCACTGCTCCTGACTGGTACGCGGGATCTCCCGGCCCGCGTGGCGCCACGCCTGCCGGGTGAGCCCGGAGCAGTCGAACGCCCCCGGCCCCTCGGCGCCCCACACATACGGTTTGCCGATCTGCTCCAACGCCCAGTCGAGTGCCTTCCGCCCCTGAGCGGAAGCGGGTCGGCTCGCGCCGCTGGGATCCAGCGCGCCCCCGGCCACCAATTTCTGCTGCGCGGCGTCCGTACGCTCGCCCTCGAGGGCGCCGAGGCGGGCGAGCTGCTCCCCGGTCAGCGACGAGAGCAGTCCCTCGACCTTCCGCAGCCGTTTGCGCACCTCGTTGCGCTGATGCTTCTTGCGGTCCGCCAGCCGCTCCTGCCGAGCCACCGCCGCGCGCGCCTTGCGGGCCGCGGCCGTGTGCCGGCGCTGCCCCTGGGCGAGCCGGCGCAGCGTGTCCGCCTGGTCGTCCGCCGCCCGCTGGAGCAGGTGCCCCCGATCGAGCAGCCGGTGGGGCTCCCGCGTGAGCAGCATCCGCACTGCCGGAGGGATTCCCGTACCCCCGTTCCGGTACTGCTGCCGGGCCAGCTCACCGGCGCGTCGCCGCTCCCGCGCCAGCACCGAACGGGAGCGACCCAGTTCGGCCTGCGCCCGCCGGGCCGCCACGCGCTGTGCCTTCAGCTTCTCCGCCGTGCCGTTGTACGCCTCCGAAGCCTCCTCCGTGCGCTGGTACAGCACACTCAGTTCGCCCAGCAGTTCCCCGAGAGACCCGTGCCGCGCGCTCGGCGGACCCGGTTCCGGACCCGGCTGCGGAGCACCGGGCGCTCTCGCTCCCGCCGCCGGTACCGCACCGGCGTCCACCACCGCGCCGGGCACCAGCACAGCCGCGGCCGCCAGCACGAGCCCCACCGACATCGCACCGGCCCTCGACCGGGCAACCGCGCCCGGCTCTTCTCCGCGCGCCCGTCGCGCCCCGGCCTCCCGCAACACCCTCAACACCGCGCACCTCGTTCCCGAGCGGCGTCTCCCCGTCCTCGACCGCTCTGCCGCGATCGTGGCACGGCAGCCCACCCCGCCTCAGGGCGAGCTGCGCGGCTGGACGCACGGCTCTCACCCGATCGGGAGGCTGCCGCGCCCGCACCCCGCCCCGGCCGCGGCCGGTCCTCCCGTCAGGCGGCAGTGTGGCCCGGCCCGGTCGTCATCGGGCGGAGGCGCTTCATGGCTGGTCGGAGTGGTGCTCCGGGAGGGCTGTGGTCCTCGGGGTGTCGAAAGCGCCCTGCCCATACCCCCACCCCCGCGCCGTGTCCAGCGACGGCGACCAGCTCCACATCACCCGAACGTGTGGGGATCTCGCCCTCGCCCCGCCACCTGCCCCCTGCCGGGGGCGAGCCGCCTTCGACGACAGAGGCGCTGCCGGCCGGAGACCGAGGGCAGCCGCTCAGCGGCTCCAGCCCCGGCGTCCGATCAGCTCCCGTGCCGTGTCCGCGAGTCGGCCGATCTCATGGAGATACGGGTTCGGAAGCCACTCCCGCGCCGGACGTGTCGCGGTTCCCGAGAGGTCCAGGGTGCGGGCCAGGGACTCCGGGTGCGGGCGGGACTCGGGGGCCTTGTGCAGGCATGCCAGCAGCGGCACGCACAGAGAGTCGGGCACCCCGGTCAGGTCGGGGTCCTCGCGGGCCGTGTGAAGCGGGTTTCCGGCGAACGGGTGCCGTGCGCTCGCCGCCAGCGCCAGTACGGTGCCCAGCGCGAAGACGTCCTCGGCCCCGCCTGCCGATACCCCCGAGCCGGAGCCGTCCAACGCGAGGCCGTGGTCCACGAGGCGCGGCCCGGCGGCCGTGAGCAGCACATCCGAGCCCCGCAGATGCCCGTGGGCGGTTCCTGCCGCGTTCAGCGCGGCCAAGGCCCGGGCGAGGCCGCCGCCCAGCGCGCGGACCGACATCTCCGGCAGCGGTCCGTAGGCGGCGACCAGCGCGGACAGCGGCACGCCCGGCACGAACTCCTCCGCGATCCATGGGTGCTCACTGTCGAGTTCGCAGCCGAACGCGTCGGCCACGAAGGGGCTGTCCACCGCTTCCGCGACCCGGGCCGTCTGCCGGCGCAGCCGCGCCCGCAGCTGCCGATCGCGCAGCAGTTCGGGCCGTACGGCGCGGACCGCCGCCGCCCGCTTGCGCCCGCCCCGTCCCGGGGTGCCCTTGCCCAGGTAGACACTGCCCGCGTCGCCGTGTCCGAGGACCCCGAAGAGCCGGAAGGGGCCGAGCTGCCGGGGATCCGTCTCGCGCAACCGCGCGATGCCTTCGATCACGCCAGCAGAAAACCCCCTCTCCGCCGCCCTGTCCAGGCTGATCGCGCGCCCGCGGCCGGAGCCGCCGCGACCAGGGAGCCTTCCGGAGGGCGTCGGGCCTCGAGCGGGACCGCTCCCGGGCCCCCTTCCCGGCGCCACCGGCACCACCGCCGCACCCATCGGCGGTAGCGCCCCCGCCTACGCAGCCGCCCGTACCGCCGCAGCCACTACATCCGTGCAGCTCAGGCTCACCGGTGCCGGCACCCGTGCCGCCCGGTCTCCGTGCTCGCAGCGACCCTTCTCAGCGGTCGCGCCGCCTGCGCCACGGCAACCGCTGCAGCGGACCCTTCGCCGCTCCCCCTTCGGGTTCGTGGACGTACGCCCAGCCCCGCGGCAGCCCCAGTTTGTTCAGCGCGGCAGGCTCGAGCCGATAGACATGGACGACCGTCGGGCCGCCCTCCGGATCCGGTACCGGTACCTCGTAGCTGCGCGGCGGCCTGCCGGTCGGACCCAGCGGCACCGGCAGCGTCCGTCCGTCGAGCGGTCCGCCGCGGAAAATCGTCTCCTCGCTGCGCACCCCTTCAGCTCCCCTCGGCTGCGCGGGCGGTGGCGGCGCGCGCCCGGCGGGTGCCGGGCGCCGCGTCGGGTGCCGCCTCGGCGGCACCCGCGTGCGCGATCCCCGCGGCGCCCGCCCGGCCGGTGGCTCCACCGCCGCGGCAGCCGGACGCGTCACCGTGAGCGGGATCCGGGCCGCACGGCTGGCTGAGCCGGCGGGCACCGGGGCCCTGATCGCCGAGCCGGTCCTGCGGGTTGGCCAGCGCACACGAGGTCAGCGACAGGCAGCCGCAGCCGATGCAGTCGGTGAGGTGGTCGCGGAGCTGCTCCATGAGGGCGATCCGCTGGTTGAGGTCCTCCCGCCAGCACTCCGAGACGGCCGCCCAGTCCTCGCGCGTCGGCGTCCGGCCCTCCGGCAGCACGGCCAGCGCCCCGCGAATGGCGGAGAGAGGGAGGCCGAGCCGCTGCGAGGCTCTGATGAAGGCGACGCGGCGCAGGGTGTCGCGGCTGTAGCGCCGCTGATTGCCCGAGGTGCGGCGGCTGTGGATGAGCCCTTCGCGCTCGTAGAAGCGCAGCGTCGAGGTGGCCACGCCCGCGCGTTCGGCCAGTTCTCCGACGGTGGCTTCCGGGGCCTTCCATGAGAGCTGAGTCGGCATGGCCGCAGCCTAGCTCAGACTTCAAGCATTATTTAAGTCTCGGACGGTCCCATGGGGCCGGGGAGCAGATGCCCGGACTCCGCGACCACCGGCAGCACTCTGCCGACCAGGTCGGCGACGGCGCCGTCGGGCTCCTCCAGGGCGAGCGCCCGCCGGGTCGCGGCTGCCGTCCGGGCGTCTCCGGCCGCCGTGGCGGTGAGCACCGCGACGAAGTGGTCCACCAGCCAGTCGCGCAGCTCCGGCAGCGGCGGCTGCTTGCCCTCGTCCAGCCAGATCAGCGAGGCCGCCTCCACCGCGGAGATCCATGTGCGCACCGCCATCCGCAGCCGCGGCGATCCGTGGCCCCCGTCGTCCCCGTCCGCCGCCAGATGGGCGAGGATCTGGTCGGCCGCGTCCCTGCGGACCTCGTCGACCATGGCGTCCGTCCGGGAGGTCTCCACCACGCTGCCCCCCTGCAGCAGTGCCATGAAGCCCGCGTCATGCTGGTCGACGAAGCCCAGGTAACGGTCCAGGGCGCGGGACAGGCGGATGGTCAGGGGTCCGGTCGGCGGCTCGGCGAAACACTGTTCGAGCTGGTCGGCGGCGCTGCGCAGGGCCGCTTCGTAGAGCTGCTGCTTGCCTCCGGGGAAGTACCGGTAGACGAGGGGCCGCGACACCCCGGCAGAGGCCGCGACGTCGTCCAGCGACACGTCCTCGGGGGGCCGGTGCGCGAACAGGCCCAGTGCGTGTCCGAGCAGTTGGCTGCGCCGCTCCTGCACACTCAGCCTGCGATACGCCGGGGCGGTGCCGCTGCTGCTCATGCATGGCAGCGTAACCGCCCGGCGGCCCCCGGTGCCCTCCGCGTGCACCGGAGCTCCTCACCGGGGCTTCACGCGGCCCTCACCGGCGGCGGTCATCGACGGTGAGGGCCGAGGGCGCTCACTTGGCCAGCAGCCCCGAGCTGACCCACAGTTTCCTGCCCACGCCGCGCAGTACGCCGATCTCGTCCAGGAAGTCGGTCAGCCGCCTGGCGCCGTTCTGCATGACCTCGCGGCGGTGCCCGCTTGCCTTCACCTGGGCGACCGCCTCCCTCCTGTCCAGGCCGACGTTCTCGTAGACCTGCGGATTGACGAAGGAGAGGGAGAAGACGCGGGCGGCCTCGCCGGAACTGACCCGTGTCAGTTCCGCCTCCCAGCGGGGGCAGCTGACCATCTGGCGGCGCAGCTCCTCGCGCGCGTAGCGCACGTGCCGGGCCTCCTCGATGACGTGGATCCGGGTCACGCCGCGAATCAACGGCTGGATGCGCTCGTCGGGGAAGGTCAGCCGCTGCATCCAGTCCAGGATCTCCTCGCCCAGCAGCGTCGCGGTGAACGAGCCCGGCGTCGTGGAGATCGTCTTGAGCAGCCGGGCCATGTTGTGGTGCAGCCTGGAGACGGGGTACGCGGGTGCGCCACCCTGCTTGATCATGCGCGCGAACATCATCGAGTGCCGGCACTCGTCCGCGATCTCGGTCAGCGCGTAGCGGACGTGATTGCTGGTCAGCGGCTTGTCGTAAATGTGCCGCACCAGCAGCTGCATGAGGATCACCTCGAACCAGATGCCCAGCGACGCGAGTGACGCCGCCTCGTGCCGGGCCAGGTCCATCCGCTGTTCCTCGGACATCCGCCGCCACAGCGGGGTGTCGTAGAGCGACACCAGCTCCGGCGGCCAGAACCACTTGCCGTCTTCGAAGGGGGCGTCCCAGTCCAGCTCGGTGTCCGGGTCGAAGGAGTGCTTGCGGGAGGACTCCAGGAGGCGCTCGGCGACCTGTTCGCGGTCCTTGAGCAGGCCGAGGGCGTCCTTGAGCACCTTGTGTTCCTTCTCGGCGATGTCAGGCGCTGTCGTCATGCTGAGGCACCTCTTCGTCGGGCGGCGCCGGTGCTCCCGTGGGTGTTACCGGCGGTCACATCTACTGTTCCCTCTTATGAGACTGCGTGTCAGTAAGGACGTCAATCCCTTGCGCGCAACTTGTTGACCGTGCAGTAACCCACGTGTGAGCCTGCCAACTATTCACCCTCACCGGGCAGTCCGTGACTGAAGGAGATGTCCGTGTCCACTCACGATCTCTATGTGCACGCAACCGATGCCCCCCTCTGGCAGGTTCCCTCCTCCGGCAGCGCCCGCTTCTCCTGGGAGTACGACGACGGCCGCGACCGTCTGCTCGCGCTGTACCAGAAGGGCAAGGACAAGCAGTGGGACGGGCAGCGCCGCATCGACTGGGACCTGGAGGTCGACCCCTACGACCCGCTGGGCACCCCTGACGAGGCCATGACGCTGCATGGCACGGCCTACTGGGACAAGATGAACGAGGCCGAGCGCGGCGAGCTGCGCCGGCACTACGCCTCCTGGCAGTTCAGCCAGTTCCTGCACGGCGAGCAGGGCGCCATGGTGTGCGCCGCGCGGATCGTGGAGTCGGTGCCCGACATGGACGCGAAGTTCTACTCCGCGACGCAGACGATGGACGAGGCCCGGCACGCGGAGATCTACGGCCGCTTTCTCCACGAGAAGGTCGGCATGCTCTACCCGATCAACGACAACCTCCAGTCGCTCCTGGGCGACACCCTCCGCGACTCCCGCTGGGACATGCCGTACCTGGGCATGCAGGTGCTGATCGAGGGACTGGCACTGGCCGCCTTCGGCATGATCCGGGACACCACGGACAAGCCGCTGCCCAAACAGATCCTCGCCTACGTCATGCAGGACGAGGCCCGCCACGTCGCCTTCGGGCGGATGGCGCTGCGCGACTACTACAAGCAGCTCTCCGACGCGGAGCTGCGGGAGCGCGAGGAGTTCGTCATCGAGGGCTGCTATCTGATGCGCGACCGGCTCAAGGGCGTCGAGGTGCTGGAGAACTTCGGCATCCCGCGGGCCGAGGCGGAGACCTTCAGCGAGCAGTCGGAGTACCTGCAGCTCTTCCGCAAGCTGCTCTTCAGCCGCATCGTGCCCTGTGTACGCGACATCGGCCTGTGGGGCGAACGCCTGCAGCGCGCCTACGTCGACATGGGCGTCTTCGAGATGGGCGACCAGAACCTCGACCTGCTGATGGCCCAGGACGAGGAGATCGCCGAGAAGCTGGACGCCGAGCGCTTCGCCGCAGAGGAAGCCGAACGGACGGCTGAGGTGGCCGAAGCCATCGAGGAAGGCAAGACTCAGGTGTAGCCCATCCGGCACTCCACGGCTCGCGGAGGCCGGCGCTCCTGAGGCTCCTGAGGAGGACGGCCATGGCACGCGCTGTCGGAATCGACCTCGGCACCACGAACTCGGTGGTCAGCGTCCTGGAGGGCGGTGAACCCGTGGTCGTCGCCAATGCCGAGGGCGCCAGGACGACGCCGTCCGTGGTCGCGTTCGGCAAGGGCGGCGAGGTGCTCGTCGGGGAGGTGGCCAAGCGGCAGGCGGTCACCAATGTGGACCGCACGGTGCGCTCCGTGAAGCGCCACATGGGGGAGGCCGCCTGGCGCTTCCCGGAGTCCGGGAGCATCGACGGGACGTCGTTCACGGCTCAGGAGATCTCCGCCCGGGTTCTGCAGAAGCTCAAGCGGGACGCGGAGAGCTACCTCGGCCAGGACGTCACCGACGCCGTCATCACCGTCCCCGCGTATTTCAACGACGCGCAGCGGCAGGCCACCAAGGAGGCCGGTGAGATCGCCGGACTGGAGGTGCTGCGCATCGTCAACGAACCGACCGCCGCGGCCCTCGCCTACGGTCTCGACAAGGAGGAGGAGCAGACAGTCCTCGTCTTCGACCTGGGCGGCGGGACGTTCGACGTGTCCCTGTTGGAGATCGGCGAAGGCGTCCTGGAGGTCAAGGCCACCGCGGGGGACACGCACCTGGGCGGTGACGACTGGGACCAGCGCGTGGTCGATCACCTGATCGAACGCTTCAGGAACGCGCACGGAGTCGACCTGTCCCAGGACAGGATGGCCGTGCAGCGCCTCCGGGAGGCCGCGGAGCGGGCGAAGATCGAGCTGTCCTCGGCCACCGAGACCACGATCAGTCTGCCCTACATCACCGCGACCTCCGAGGGGCCGCTGCACCTGGAGGAGCAGTTGACGCGGACCCGCTTCCAGCAGTTGACAGAGGATCTGCTGGAGCGCTGCAGGGTCCCCTTCCACCAGGCCGTGGAGGACGCCGGAGTCGACCTGTCCGACATCCACCACGTGATCCTGGTCGGCGGCTCCACCCGGATGCCCGCGGTGACGGACCTGGTCAAGAACCTCACGGGCCGGGATCCGCACAAGGGGGTGAACCCGGACGAGGTGGTGGCGATCGGCGCCGGGCTCCAGGCCGGTGTGCTCAAGGGCGAGGTCAAGGACGTTCTGCTGCTGGACGTCACCCCGCTGTCCCTCGGTATCGAGACCAAGGGCGGCATCATGACCAAGCTGATCGAGCGGAACACCACCATCCCGACCAAGCGCTCGGAGACCTTCACCACCGCGGAGGACAACCAGTCCTCGGTGCAGATCCAGGTCTTCCAGGGGGAGCGGGAGATCGCCGCCTACAACAAGAGGCTGGGAGTGTTCGAGCTGACCGGCCTGCCTCCGGCGCCGCGCAACGTCCCGCAGATCGAGGTCACCTTCGACATCGACGCGAACGGGATCATGCACGTCTCCGCCCGGGACACCGGTACCGGCAAGGAGCAGAAGATGCAGGTCACCGGCGGCTCTGCGCTGCCACGTGACGACATCGAGCGGATGGTGCACGAGGCGGAGCAGTACGCCGAGGAGGACGCGCGGCGCCGCGAGGCCGCCGAGACGCGCAACCAGGCCGAGCAACTCGTGCATCAGACGGAACGGCTGCTCGCCGACACCGGACCGGGCACCGTGCCGTCCGAGACCCGCTCCGAGGCAGAGGCGGCCCTCGCCGACCTCCGGGCGAGGCTGGCCGAGACGCCCGAGGACCCGGCCCGCGCCACCGAGCGCACCGCGACGCTGCGCGAGGCCGTCGACCGTACCGCCGCCGCGGCACAGCAGATCGGCACGGCGATGTACGCGCAGGCACGGAGCGGACCGTCCGGCGGTGAGGGGCAGCAGACGTCGGGTGGAGAACCGCGTCAGGGAGGCGCACCCGGGGACGAGGACGTGGTGGACGCGGAGATCGTCGATGACGAGGAGCCCGGCGGCTCCGCCGGAGCGGGGAGCGGCCGGGAGGGCGGCGGGAGCGGCCCCGGAGGAACCTGACCGGGTCTCCCGGCCGGAGCGTGCCAGGGGCCTGCCACAGGGCGCCGGCAGGGGCCGCTGGGCGCTGGCCGCGCCTGGCCGTAGCGCGCGGGCGGGTGCCCCTCCCGCCGGGGACTGGGCAGGGACCGGATCCGCTGGTCAGTCCCCGAACCATCCCGCCGCGTCCAGGCCGAACGCGGCAGGCCCCACCACCGTCTCCAGTGCGTCCTCCAGCTCCGCCAGGCGCTCCTGCCCCAGCCGGTCCGCCCATCGGCCGCGCAGTTCCTCGAAGACCGCGCCGGAGAGCACCAGTGCGTCCTGGCCGCGCGGTGTGAGTCGTACCAGCTTGCGCCGTGCGTCCGCGGGGTCGGAGACCCGTTCCGCATAGCCCAGTGCCGCCAGCCGGTCCACCGTCTTGCCCGCCGCCTGCTTGGAGACGCCGAGCCGTCGCCCCAGTTCGCTCGCCGTCACCCCGTCCCTCCCCACGGCCTGCATCGCGAAGCCGTGCACAGGGCGCAGTTCGGGGTGCCCGTGGTCGGCCAGTTCGGCGTGCAACTGGTCGATCAGCGATCGGAACCCGGCGAACAGCAGCAACGGCAGCTCGAAGCCCAACCGTTCCCGGTCAGCCATGACGAGGTCCGCACTCGACAAATTCGACAACCTGGTTTACTTTTTTTTCGACAACCACGTTGACCATTCTAGGAGAGGGGACCGACGTGCCCGAAGCCGCCTTCACGGATCTCACCCCGCAGTCAGCTCCCGCCGGTTCACGCCGTGCCATGGAATCCACCCGGCAGCGCCTCGGCTTCCTGCCCGCGGCGGTGGCACGCCTTGCCGCCTCGCCGCACACCCTTGAGGCGTTCATACGGATAAGCGCCGCCTTCGAGGCCACCAGCCTGGACCCGCAGGCGCGCGAGACGGTCGTCTTCACCGTCGCGACCCGCAACAGGTGTCATGTATGCGTCGCCATGCACACCCGTAAGCTGCGCGCCCTGCGCGCGGACGAGACACTGATCGCAGCCCTGCGCGAAGCCCGCCCGCTCCCCGACGAACGGCTCGAGGCCGTGCGGGTGTTCACCCTGCGGGTGCTGGACCGGGCGGGGGATGTCGGAGAGGAGGCGCTCGAGGCCTTCGCCGCACACGGCCACACGCCGGAGCAGGCGCTGGAAGTCGTGCTGGGGATCGGCGCGTACACCCTCTCCACCCTGGCCAACAGGCTGACCGGCGCCCCTGTGGATGCCGAGCTGGAAGCGTGTGCCTGACTGGTGCTCCGCCCGTCAGCCGACCGGTCGTCCGCCTTCAGTCGGCCGGTCGTCCGCCGTCCGCCGCCCGGCCCCGCGCACGACCGGGCGGCCCGGATTCAGCCCGCCAGTCCCCGTACGGGCAGCATGCAGTGGGCGGCGGTGGACATCATCTCCTCGCTGACGAACTCCCGCAGAGCCTGCTCGCCGATCTCGAGGCCCGGCCGCGCCTGCGGCCAAGGGGTGCTCGCGAGCATGAAGTAGACGAGTCCGCGCTCCTGCGCCGCCGCGAGCCACTGGGGCGGCGCCACGTACTGCGCCGTCAGCTTCGGCATCCGCAGAACGGCCTGCCCGCCCTCGACGAGCAGGGTCACCGGGAAGTTCCGGTTCTCGGCGGCGTTCACCACCTCACCCGCCGGCAGCCCGACCTCCCGGGCGAGCTTCCGCATCGCGTGGGAGGCCGCCTCCGGGCCGTCCGCGCCGTCGCCGAGCGAGTAGGCGAGCAGGAAGGCCATGTCCCGCCCGTCCTCGTACTCGCCCGCCCAGCCGATCACGGTCAGGGTGCCGAACTGCTGCTGCTGGATGCCGCCCGGGGCGGCATGGGGGGAGGTCATGGATCGGCACCCTAGTGGCGACGGAGGACCCCCACGACACCCGAATCACCCGCAATGACCACCCTCCGGCCCGTGAGTACGCCACCGGGGGTCAGGTTCGCTCGTCTGTGCGTCATCAGTGCACTGACGCCGGTACTCCGGCCGTGCCTCGGCCGGGTTGGAGCCCGACGGAGACGGTCGACTACTGTGTGGAGTCGCACGGTGACACGTTGTGTCCCGTCTTCCGTACGACTCGTACTCGGTGGTGACACATGCTGAACTCCCGACCTGCCCGTCACAGGGCACCCTCCCAGCGCGTCCTCCTGCGGGCCGGACTCCTCGCGACGGTCCTCGGGGCCGCCGCGCTCGGTTCGGGCGGCCAGGCGGCGATGGCGGCGGAACACGGCGGCGCGGCCGAGAAGAGCGGCGTCGCCGAGGACCTCGACGCGGCGGGCAAGGGCGGCGCCGTCGCCGCCCGATCCGCTGCCGAGGGTCTCGCGGCGCCGGCCAGGGAAACGGTGCGCGGCACCGGGATCGCCCTCGCCAGGACCCTGGAGACGGTCACCGGCCTCCAACTCGACCCGCTGGCCAACACGGGCACGGACCCCCTGGACAATGCCGTGGGCACCCAGGTCGCCGACTTCCGCGCGGTGAGCACCGCCGCGCTCACCGGCCCCCTCGCCCGCGGTGCCTCGCTGGGCGAACTCCCGCTCGTCGGCCCTGTCGCCAACGGCGTGATCGACGCGCTGCCGCGCTGAGCGCGACGCCGTGGTGCCGCGCAGCGGCACCACGATGAAGAAGCCACCGGCTGGATGCCGGTGGCTTCTTCATGTACGGAACTTCTCCGTGCGGATCCGCAGGACGCGGACCGCGGCCGGGCCGATGGCCCGGTGGCTCAGCGGTTGCCTTCGCCGTTCCCGGACAGGACCGGGATGTCGTCCAGGATGTGCGACAGCGAGTCGTCGCCCTTGGCCTGGGTCGAGTTGTCCGAGCACTGCTGGTTCTGCGGGTTGTGCAGGACGTTGATGTCCTGGACAGCCACGTTGATCAGGCCCACCAACGAACCGACGTTGACCTTCGCCGGCACGCCGACGCAGAGCTTGTTCAGGGTGCCCTGGACGGCCTGGAACTGCGGGCTGCCGTTGCCGTAGGTGGCGGCGTTGCCGAAGCTCTGGTCGGCGCCGTTCCCGTTCACCGAGGTGGTGCCGGTGTCGTTGCCGACGGCCAGCGCCTGCGGGGCGGCCAGCGCGGAGACGCCGACGAGCGAAACGGCCACCGTAGCGGTGGACAGAGCCTTCTTCATCATGGGTATTACCGTTCCTCTTCGAAGAGTGCGGAAGTCTGGGACGTCGGGTTCAACTGTCTTCCGCTTCATGAGTTGTTCTTTTTCACCTGAATGGTGAATCCCCGGAATCCTCCGTGACGAGGAAATCCGTTCGCCAGGCGGTGCCGGTCACCCGAGTAGCGGCAGACCGCCGAGCAGATTCTGGTCGCTGGTCAGCTCCCCGTTCTTCGTCGTCTCCTCGACGGTATTCACGAGGGCGTCCGCCTGCGGGCCTTTGACGCCGACCGGGGGATAGGTGAGAAGCTCACCGCTCGCGAGAGCCTTGTCGAGAGCGCCGTTGAGGCTGAAATTCGGTCCCACCGGGGGCGCGTCGGCCGAGGCGGGCGTCGCGGCTCCCAGCGCCAGCACCGAACCCGCGACGGCGGTGGCGGTCTTGATGTACTTCATGGGGCGTTCTTCTCCCGGTACGTTTTCGGCTTTCCGGCGGAGCTCCGACAACGGGACCGCCGGGGAGAAACCCTGTGCCTGCGAGCGGTGCGCACCGGCCCGCGGAAAGCCGCAGACAGAATCGCGGAACAGCCCAGTGGACTGTTCCGCGATTCCTTCGCGTCGCCTTCGCCCCGCCGTTGCCGAGGTGCCGGACGCGTGCGGACACGGTCCGCTCAGACGCGGCGGCTGGTCGAACGGCGGTAGAGCACCGTGCCGCCCAGCAGCGCGGCGGCACCGAGGGCCCCGACGGTCCAGGCGCTCTCCGAGCCGGTCTCCGCCAGCTCCTCGGGCGCCTCGTCGCTCTGCGGCGTCACCGGGGTCTCGGCAGCGGCTTCCTCCACGGGGGCCGCGGGCATCTCCGGCTGCTCGGGAGCACGCTCCTCGACGGGCTCCTCGGCCGGCTTCTCCTCGGGCTCCGCGGGCTTGTCCGGGGTGCGTCCCTCGGGGCGCTCCGGCGGTTCCTCCTCGATCTGGCGCGGCGGCTCCGGCCGCGGCGGGTGATGCGGGGTCACCGTCTCGTGGTGTCCGTTGGCGCAGCTGTTGCCGAACGAGGGGTTCAGCACGCCGACGATGTCCACGGTGTTGCCGCAGACGCTGGCCGGAATGTGCACCGGGGCCTGCACCGCGTTCCCGGACAGCACCCCGGGGGAGTCGGCGGCGCCACCGCCGGCTCCCGCGTCGGCCTGTGCGTACCCGGCGGCTGCGGCCAGCACCCCCGTCGTCGCGGCAGCGGTCAGGAGGCTCTTGCTCAAGACCTTTCGCATGGTCTCTTCCTGCTCTCATTCTGGTGCGGAAGGCGCGGACGGTGCGGAAGCCCCGCAGTCTCCGTCCGCGTCTCAGGAGACCGGACGGCTCCGGTGCGCGGGCTCACACCCCGCGCGCCGGAGCCGGTCCGAACTGGTTCCCGCTCACGAGGGCGGGGAGTGTCAGTCGGCGACGCAGGTGTTGCCGAACGCCGGGTTGAGCAGCCCGATGACGTCGATGGTGTTGCCGCAGACCTGGACCGGAACGTGGACCGGAACCTGGATGACGTTGCCCGAGATGACGCCGGGCGAGTTCGCGGCCCCGCCCTGGGCGCCGGAGTCGGCGAGGGCCGGAGCGGCGGCGGTGCCCAGGGCCATCAGCGTGCCGGCGGCGACGGTCGCGACCTTCGTGTACTTCACGTGGGAGTCCTTTCTTAAGCGGGTTTCGTTGGACCACGGATTTCGTATGTCCACGAGTGCTGGCTCATCGCCCGCAACTCCGCTGCTGCCATTCGTAACGATGCCGCGTTCCGTACGACACGAGTTATGCAGAATTCCGACTCTTATCCCTCGGACGGCCTAATTGTGCGACCGGCCCGGTCGGACGTGTTTCCGGGCGCCACCCGTTGTCGGGACGCCGATTCCGGCCGCAGGCCGGGCTGTTGATTCCCGCACGTCGTCCGCGGAGGCCCGCGTACCGGTCGCCGCCCCCCGGCGCGTGTCCCGGACCGCTGGGGGCGGCCTGTGCTTTCGGCGGGCTCGGTGGTTCGCCTGCTCGACGAAAGGTTGGACAGGGCTGGAAAGACTGGAAAAAGACCTGGGAACAGCGCAAGGCCCGGGGCGCGCTGCGCCCCGGGCCCGATGCCCGCGTTCCGCTCCGGTCGCGGTGGGAACCGCCTCAGCGGTTGCCGGCACCGTTTCCGGAGAGGAGGGGAATGTCGTTCAGGACGTGCGAGAGCGGCTCGTCACCCTTGGCCTGGGTGGAGTTCTCGACGCACTGCTGGTTCTGCGGGTTCGACAGGACGTTGAGGTCCTGGACGGCGACGTTCAGCAGGCCCACGAGCGAGCCGACGTTGCCCTTCAGCGGCAGGCCGATGCAGGGCTTGTTCAGCGACCCCTGGATGAGTGCGAACTGGGGGCTCCAGTTCCCGTAGGTGGCCGAGTTGCCGTACATCTGGGACGCGCCGTTGCCGTTCACCGTCGTGGTGCCGTGGTCGTTGCCGACGGCCATGGCCTGCGGGGCGGCGACACCGACGACGGCGGTGGCGGCGGCGGCCGTGGCCAACGCGTTCTTGATCATTGATAGTCCAATCCTGATGTGGAGCTCAGACGCGGAGCGCACTGGACAACTCGGCCGCTCGGGGTTGGTTGCGCAGGTTCACCCGGACGACGACTCTCTGACCTGCGCAGATCTGATACTCGTTTCATCAGCCCGACCTGTTCGTCTGGCTTTTTCGACTGATTTGCCCCCGGCTCGCCGCCCCCTCCCGGTTCGCCCGGCCCGGAGCGGGGGCGGTGCGACCGCGCCGTCGGCCGATCGGTGGACGGGAGACCCCCGGCCGTGCCTCCGCCGGTACCGCCGCGTTCACCAGTCCGCGGCGCCGAGCCGGGGCCGTGAACAACCCTGTGGAGGAACGCACATGAAGACCCCGAAGAAGGCCGCCCTGGTCCTCACCTGTGCCGGGATGGCAGTGGGTGCCGCCTCCGGCTCCGCTTTCGCGGACGCGGGTGCCACCGGTGCTGCGACCGGTTCGCCCGGTGTGGTCTCGGGCAACGTCATTCAGGTGCCCGTCTCCGTCCCGGTGCAGGTCGTCGGCAACACCATCGACGTCGTCGGCGTACTGAACCCCGCTTTCGGGAACCTCGGCGTCAGCCGCTGATCCTCGACGGCCCCTCCCCGCAGCCGAATGCCGCCCCATGCCGCCCCATGCCGCCGATCAGCGGCCTGCCGTTCCGCGGTGGGGCCCGCCACCGGTCCCCGGCCCGGACGATCACTGACACCGGCCGGGGACTGCGGGGGGAACCGATCGGTCCGGCCTCCCGCCAGGTCCCGGTCCGACCTCCGTTCGCCTCCCCGCCCGACCTCCTCCCGGCCCCGCCATGTGCGGGACCGCGCATGCATTCCCTCCCGGCCCCCGGCCCCCGGTCCGCCCGTTCGGGCCATCTGCCGCTGCCGTCCCGGCCCGCGGGCGGTATGCCTGGAGTGACGCAGGAGGGACGCACCCGACCACGGCTCCGCAGCGCGGTGGCGGGTGGGGCCCCGGAAGGGAGCGCCGCCGTGAGCGGGACCGTTGTGGTCGGTGTCGACGGTTCCCCGTCGAGTCTGGAAGCCGTCGATGTCGCCGCCCGCGAGGCGAAGCTCCGCGGCGGCTCGCTGCACGTGGTGCACGCGTTCGTCTGGCCGACGATGAAGGTCCCGCTCGGCCCGTCCGCCGTGGGTCCGCCCGAGGGCGGGCTGCGCAATCTCGCCCACCGCACCGCGGAGGAGGCCGCCGCGCGTGCGAAGAGCTCCCAGCCGACCGTCGAGGTCAGCCACGCGGTCATCGCGGGGGAGCCGCTCTCCGTGCTCGCGACCGAGTCGCGCGACGCCGAACTCGTCGTCGTCGGGGACCGTGGACTCGGCGGCTTCACCGGACTGCTGGTCGGCTCCGTCGCCGTCTACCTCACCGCGCACGCAGAGTGCCCTGTGCTGGTCACCCGCGGCAGGAAGCACCCCGCCGGACCGGTGGTGCTCGGAGTGGACGGCTCCGATGTGGGCGACGCGGCCGTCGGCTGGGCCTTCGAGGAGGCGTCCCTGCGCGGTGCCGAACTCGTGGCGCTGCACAACTGGAACGCCTGGACCGGACCCGTCGCGGCAGGGCCGAGCATCCAGGTGCCCACCTACTACGACGTGGACCTCTACCGCGCCGAGGAGGAGCGCGTGCTGACGACCGCGATCAGCGCCCGGCGCGAGCGGTACCCCGATGTCCGGGTGACGCCGCGGCTCGTCCAGGAGTACACCCGGCAGGCGCTGATCGCAGCCAGCGAGGAGGCGCAACTGCTGGTCGTGGGGGCCCGCGGCCTCGGCGGCTTCACGGGACTGCTGCTCGGGTCGGTCAGCCAGGCGGTGCTCCACCACGCGTACTGCCCGGTGGCGGTCGTCAGAGGGGATCGCGAGCACCGGCACGGGACGAGCCACCGTCACCACAGGGGGTCGGGGTGGACCGGGCAGTGAACGGCCCGGAGTCGGGCAGTGGCATGCCGCGGCCTCGTTGCACCAGGGGCGGCGCCTGACACGTCGGGGTCGACATGTCTGCCTCGGGGGGGCGTGTTCACTCTCCACTCACCTGCGCGCTGCGGTCGCAGGCCGTGCGCGACCGGTCGCCTGTCATGTACTCGAAGGCGCAGCAGTGCCCCGAAGTGTGGAGCCCGTCGAACGATACCGGCCACGATGGCCGTGCCGGGTCAGCCGTCCAAGGTCGAATTCCGCCCGATCCGCCGAGTCGCCCTGACCGTTGAGGCATCCTGCCGGAACGTGGACCGGGAGGTCCGGGCCCTTCGGCATCCGTCCCCTCCCGGTCCCCCGGACCGTGACCGCCCCTCGGACCTGCACCAGGAGCTCCGCCATGTGTGCCTGCTCTCGTCCGCCCACGCGGCGGCTGTCCCACCGCCTCCGAATCGCCGTCACCACCGTCCTGGCCGCGGTCCTCGTCGCCGGAACCACCGCGAGCTGCGCCGGAGGACACCTCCCCGGAGCGGACGGCTCCGGATCCGGCGACCGCAGCGCCCGCGGCGGTGCCGGCCGAACGGGTGGACCGTCGCATCCGCGCGCCCCCGTGACCGCCGTACAGGCCCGCCGGATCCTCGACCGCTACGAGCGCATCGCGACCCGCGCCGACCGCAACCGCGACGCCGCCCTGCTGGCCCACGTCGCTGCCGGAAACGCGCTGGAGCGTGCGACGGCGGACTACGAGCAGTACGACGCGCTGCCGCGCGCCGAACGCGCCGCGTTCGCCCGCCCGACCAGCTTCCGCAGGCCCGAGTTCCACATTCCCGCGGGAGCCCGGTGGTTCATGGTGACGGCCACCCGCACCTCCCCCGAACCGCAGAACACCGTGCTGGTCTTCGCCCGGAACGGGAAGGACGAGCGGCCGCAAACCACCGGAGGACACGACAGCGCCCCTGTGGCCGCCTGGCGGCTGCACGCCGCGCTGCCCCTCCAGGCCGGGCAGCTGCCCCGGATCTCCACGACCCGCTCCGGCCTCGCGGCCGAGGCGGGAATCACCACCAGGAGCGGCGCCCTGCGCCCGCACGATGTCCCCGAGACGTACGAGGACCTGTGGCGCACCGGCGGCACCGGCGAGGCGGCGGCACTGGCACCCAACGCCGTGACCGAGGAAGCACGCCGCACCTACCGCCACCGCGACGACGAACTGGGCCCGGAGCGCGCCCGAAGACGCTTCGTACCGACACGGCCCAGCCACAGCGAGAGCTACGCACTGCGTACCGCCGGAGGGGGAGTGCTGGCGGTCGTGCCCCTCGCGCACGAACAGCGGCTGCGCGTCACCGAACCCGGATACCAGATCACCCCCTCCGACGAGGAAGCCGTCTACGACGCGACACCGCGCGACTCCGTGGTCAGCACCTTCCACGGTCAGGCGCTCGCCCACCTGCCGCAGCACGGACGTCCCGCGGTGCTCTCCGCGAAGTACGCGCTGGTGGACTCGCGGTGAAGCCGGCCACCGGAGAGCATCGTGGACCTGGACCAGGCTCCGTGAACGCGGTCGGACGCCTCCCCGCGAACCACCGGTCCCCTCAAATCGACCACCCGGCCGATCACGGCAGGGCCTCGTCGAGGCGCGGGGCACTGCCGAGCTCAGCCGCTCCCCGGAAGCGCCCGGGGCACCCCGCACGCCCAGGACGCGAGACCGCCCGGTGAACCCGCCCGGGGCGGGCCGAGCGAGGTGACGCAGCTCAGCACACGCGGTGCAGCCAGCCGTGCGCGTCACCGGCGCGGCCGTACTGGATGTCCAGAACATGCTCCCGCAACTGGAGCGTCTTCCTGCCCGGCGTTCCCCCGCCCACGGTGAGCGCGTAGCCGCCACCCTCGGAGTCCTCGCCCTTGAACCCGGTGATCGGAGTGACCACGGCGGCAGTGCCCGCCGCGAACGCCTCGACGAACGTGCCGTCGGAGATCCCCGCGCGCAGTTCGCCGACCCCGACGGAGCGCTCCACCACAGTCAGCCCGTGCTGGTCCGCCAGCGCCATCAGACTGTCCCGGGTGACGCCCTCCAGGATGGTGCCCAGCTCCGGAGTGACGAGACGGCCGTCCGAGGTGACCAGGAAGAGGTTCATCGTGCCCGACTCCTCCAGGTTCCCCCTTCCGGCACTGTCGAGATACAGCACCTGGTCGCAGCCGTGCTCAGCGGCCTCCTGCTGCGCCACCAGACTCCCGGCGTAGTTTCCGCCGCACTTGGCGGCACCCGTACCGCCTTCCGCCGCGCGGCTGTACGTCGTGCTCACCCACAGGGTGACCCCGGTGACCCCCGACGCGAAGTAGGGCCCCGCGGGTGACGCGATCACCGCGTACTCGGCCCGGGCCGCGGGCCGCACCCCCAAGAACGCCTCCGAGGCGAACATGAAAGGCCGCACATACAGGCTCTCCTCGCCCGCGGGCGCCGGAACCCACGGCTCGTCCGTGCGCACCAGCGCGGTGACACCGGCGACGAAATCCTCCTCGGGCAGCACCGGCAGCGCCAGCCGCCGCGCGGACCGTGCGAACCGCCGCGCGTTCGCCTCCGGCCGGAACAGCCACACACTGCCGTCGCCGTGCCGGTACGCCTTCAGCCCCTCGAAGATCTCCTGCGCGTAGTGCAGCACGGCCGCACTCGGATGCAGCCGGAACGGCTCCAGCGGACTGACCCTGTGCCCCGTCCAGCCGGCCTCCGCGCTCCAGGTCGCCGAGGCCATGTGATCCGTGAAGTACCGTCCGAACCCCGGCGCCGCCAGGATCGAGGCGCGCGCGTCCTCACCCACGGGCCGCTCACTGCGCACCACTGCGAACTCCGCACTCACCCTCGGCTCCTCCCGCCACGACCGGCACCGGGCATCGTAAGTCGCCCGACCCGCCCCGGACGCGGCTCGCCCGCGGCACGGCGCGGCGCCCCTCCGTACGTCGTACGGCGCCTCACGCTCGGGTTCGTGCGGCGCAACGCGCACCACCGACCCGACACCACCGGCCGGCCCCCGGGCGCGGCCGGAGCCGGTCCGCCCGGGCTCGTCCACAAGAGCCGAAGAAATCTCGGCGAGGGATGTCGAGAACCCGGGGCCGGCTCCGTCCCCGGGGTGAATACGAAAACAATCCGGAACAGCCTGCACACGCGGAACAGACTGTGAACACCGCACAGACTGTGAATGCGGAACAAGCTGTGAACACTCAGGAAGAGCCCCGCAGACTGTGAACGCGGCGACAGGGGCCGCGCCCGCACCGAGGAGGACCACGATGGCCAAGTACCTGCTGCTCAAGCACTACCGCGGCGCCCCGGACTGTGTGAACGACGTCCCCATGGACCAGTGGACGCCGGAGGAGATCTCGGCACACGTGAAGTACATGCAGGACTTCGCGGCGCGACTGGAGCAGACCGGCGAGTTCGTCGACGCCCAGGCACTCGCTCCCGAGGGGACATTCGTCCGCTACGACGGCGAGGGCCGCCCGCCGGTCACCGACGGTCCGTTCGCCGAGACCAAGGACCTCATCGCCGGATGGATGGCCATCGACGTCGACAGCTACGAGCGTGCCGTCGAACTGGCCGGGGAACTGTCGGCCGCACCGGGCGCCGACGGGAAGCCGATCCACGAATGGCTCGAGTTGCGCCCCTTCCTGACCGAGCCGCCCACCGTCACGGAGTGACCCGACAGATGGACGAACTCCTGCTCCGGCGCCTCGCGCCGAGCGTGCTCAGCATCCTCGTCCGCCGCGGAGCCGACTTCGCGGCGGCCGAGGATGCCGTGCAGGAAGCGCTCATCGAGGCGCTCCGCGTCTGGCCCGCCACCTCCGCGCAGGACGCTCCCGACGGCGGATCCCCCGTGCGGGACCCGCAGGCCTGGCTGGTCACCGTGGCCTGGCGCAAGTTCCTCGACGCCACCCGGGCGGACAGCGCACGCCGCAGACGCGAAGACCTCGTAGAGGAGCAACCGGCCCCCGGCCCCGCCGGCTCCGTGGACGACACACTCCAGCTCTACTTCCTGTGCGCCCACCCGTCGCTGACACCGTCGTCCGCGGTCGCGCTCACCCTGCGCGCCGTCGGCGGGCTGACCACCCGCCAGGTCGCCCAGGCGTACCTGGTACCCGAAGCGACCATGGCCCAACGCATCAGCCGGGCCAAGCGCACCGTCTCCGGAGTACGGTTCGACCAGCCCGGCGACCTCGCCACCGTGCTGCGCGTCCTCTACCTCGTCTTCAACGAGGGCTACAGCGGTGACATCGACCTCGTCGCCGAGGCCATCCGGCTCACCCGGCAGCTCGCGGCCGCCGTCGACCACCCGGAGGTTGCGGGGCTGCTCGCCCTCATGCTGCTCCACCATGCCCGACGCCCCGCCAGGGCCGCGCCCGACGGCAGCCTGGTGCCGCTCGCAGAGCAGGATCGCGGGCAATGGGACACCGGGGCGATCGCCGAGGGCATCGCCATCCTGCAGGCAGCCCTCGCCCGCGACCGTCTGGGCGAGTACCAGGCGCAGGCCGCCATCGCGGCGCTCCACGCCGACGCACCCACCGCCGAGGAGACCGACTGGATCCAGATCCTCGAGTGGTACGACGAACTCACGCGCCTCACCGACAGCCCGATCGTCCGGCTCAACCGCGCCGTCGCCGTCGGCGAGGCCGACGGCCCGCGCGCCGGACTGGCCGCCCTCGCCGCTCTGGACGACTCCCTGCCCCGCCACACCGCGGTGGCCGCCCACCTCCACGAGCGCGCCGACGACCGGGCGACAGCAGCGCGCCTGTACGCCGAAGCGGCCCGCAAGGCACCCAACCTCGCCGAACGCGACCATCTGACCCGCCAGGCAGCCCGCCTCAACGCCTCCTCTCCGTGACGGCTTCCGCGTCGGCGCCTCCGGGAGGCGACCTCCGCGATCGACCTGGGCTTCGTCTCTGCTCACGGTCCGCTCGGTGGGTGCGGTTCTGCACAGAAGAGGGATCGACTGTCGGAGTCCGTGCGGGCCGAAGCAAGGCGGGGCGTTGACCGAGGTGACGTTGAAGAGCCTGGTCGGACGCCGGGACGGCCGAGAGCTGTGCAGCCCTCGAACCGGGTCTGCTCTGCCCTGCCGCCCACCGCCGCCACCGTCCCTTGACACGGGTCACATGGCGTGGAAACTGGGACATAGACCAGAAAACCGGAGAATCGCACCGTCGGTAGAGACGTCTATCGGCAAGAGATTCCCGCAGGCTCTGGCGAGGCCCCCGAAGCCCCTCGCTGCCGGAGCCTCGGCGACGACCGAGGTTGATGGCAACGATGCGGACTCCGGGGACTGTTTTGTGTCACGGGGAGGACGCAGGCCCGCGGACGCGTCCCCACGCCGAACATGACCATGACGTCGTCGCAGCGCGATCACCGTCAACGGGCTGCTGCCGACGACTTCAGGTGGTAACGAACCGCGTAGACGACAAACGCCCTGTGACCGTCATCAACATGAGTCACAGGGCGTTTCAGTACTTCGTTCAAAGTACCCCCGGCAGGATTCGAACCTGCGCACACGGCTCCGGAGGCCGACGTGCTTCTCCGCGTCTGCGCAGGTCGGCGCACTGATCGGCTCGGGCTGGGGGTGCGTCACGCCGCGCATACGCCGTGGGCGCTCTGTAAGCGGCGACTGCGAAGCGATACCGTCGACATGATCTATGCGGCGGGGAGGCGCGAGCATGACGGCGGAGTTCACTGCTGAGTCGGCGGGCGCGGTGCTGGGGGAGGCGTGCCGCTCGGCGGGGCTCGACCCTACGGGCGCGGAGCTGCTGCGCCTGGGCTCCAACGCGGTGTATCGGCTGTCGACCGCGCCTGTGATCGTCCGGATCGCGCGGGACACCGATGCCTTGGACGAGATGTCGCGGGCGGTCGGGGTCGCTCGCTGGCTGGAGACGGAGGATTTCCCCGCCACCCGGGTCCTGGGCGACGTGGAGCAGCCGGCCGTCATCGGTGGCCGGGTCGTCACGTACTGGGTGAACCTTCAGGACGAAGTCGAGTACGCCCGCCTGGACGAGCTGGCCGACCTGCTGAAGCGGCTGCACTGGCTGGAAGAGCCGAAGTCGCTCGGACTGCCGCACTACGACCCGTTCGGCAAGGTGTGGGACTCGCTGCGCACACTGGATGGCGCTTCGGAGGCGGACCGGGCGTTCCTGGAGGAGCGGGCCGGAGAGCTGAACAAGGCGTATGACCGCTTGGACTTCGTTCTCCCGTTCGGCATGATCCACGGAGACGCCAACGTCGGGAACTGCCTCCGCGACCGGGCCGGCCGCGCTGTCCTCATCGACCTCGACGGCTTCGCGCTGGCTCCTCGTGAGTGGGACCTGGTCCTCACCTCGCTCTACTACGAGCGCTTCGGCTGGCACACGCGGACCGAGTACGAGTCCTTCGTGCATCACTACGGGTTCGACCTGATGAACTGGCCGGGCTACCCGGTGCTGGCTGACGTGCGTGAGCTGATGATGACGCTGTGGCTCGGGCACCAGGTGACGACGAACAGCAGGGCTGCGGAAGAGTTCCCCCGTCGGGTCGACAGCATCCGGACCGGAGGCAGCCGGAAGGATTGGCAGCCGTACTGATCAGCGACTTCCGTCGTGCTGTCCCTCCGTAGCGGTCCACAGCCGGTGCCCATTCGCCTGCTCGCGGAAGGAACGAACAGCGGCTGTCTCTCCCACTGCCGACAGGCCGTCCCGGAACTCCTTGAGGTAGCTGACACAGCGCGCTGACTTGAGCTGTTCTCCAAGATCAAGAGCGTCGAGGGCTACGCGGCATGCCTCTTCGGGATCTCCGGCCCGAAGGTGGGCGTCGGCAAGGACCATGGTGGCGAAGAAGTCGCTTCTCACATGGCTGCCGCTCATGGCGTTCTCAGCGTGGGCCACGGCTCGGCGGGCGCTGTTCACGTCGCGGAAGCAGTGGGCGGCCTCGGCTGCCAGCTCGGCCTCGTCGAAGTAGGTGATCCATTCCGGCTCGTCGCTGCTGTTGCGGCTCTCCAGCGCCTTGGTGGCCTCGCTGAGAGCTTGTTCGCACGCGCGGATGTCACCCGTACGGGCAAGGGCACGGGCCTCCATCGCGTGGAACTGCGCCATCAGGGTCGGCGTCGCCACGCCAGAGATGCCCATGCGTGCGGCTCGGGCGAGTGTCGCGGCCTCGGTGTAGTTGCCCAGGAACGTGGCCTGGTGGCTCATCGCGGACAGTATGCTCCCCGCCAACCGGCGGTCGTCGCCGTCCTGGGCGAGACGGAGCGCCTGGAGGAAGTACCGCTGAGCAAGGCCGTGGTGACACGCGTCGTACGACATCCAACCGGCCAGCAGAGTGGACTCCGCGACTGTGGAGAACAGCGCCCGGCCGACAGCTTCCGTGTACTGGCCCGTGAGTAGGGGCGCCACATCCTGGCTGAGGTACTGGACGACGGACTGTCGCGCATGCTCGCCGCCGAACCGGTCGTCCATCTCGGCGAACATGTCACTGGTCGTCTTGATCATCGCTACGTCGGCAAGTCCCACCCGTGCGCCATCCGTGCGGGCGGTCGACGGGAACGAGGGGTCTGGCGCGACCAACCACCGAAGAGACGCTTCGCTCCACGCGTGCTGTGACGCCTCGGAGAGCAACAGCGGCTCGTAGCCGTGCAAGTCAGCGCGCCACAACTGGCTGACGGTCTGAAACGCCTCCTCCGGGGTCGGGGGATACCGCGTCTCCAGCAAGCGGGAGTCCTGGCCGGCGGCGGCACTCAGCCCCAACTCGGCCGGAGCGATGTCGAGCGCCTCGCAGATGAGTGCCCCGTAGAACTCGTCGGGCGTGCTGTGCCCGTTCTCCCAGGTTGCGATGCGGCGCTTCACGCTGTCGTCGGACGGGAGTGCCTTCCCGTGGCGCTTCGCGCACCGTCGCAGCTCGCTGACGAGCCGGAGCTGTCCCCAGCCGCGGGCCTTGCGAGCCGCGCGGAGCAGTTCCCCAAAGGACCGGTTCGCTTCCGTTCTGATCGCCTCCCCGCGCTTCCGACCAGATGCGATGCCCTGCTGGCCTCTCCGAATCTACGGAATGTGATGCCGCGCTGTCTGCTCGTAATGCGGACCTCTTGCCTCCTTCGGCAGATGATCCAGGGTGACGCGGGGCTGGAGGGCACGTCATCCCCCGTCACCTCTCGTCATCTGCCCAGCTCAGGGCGGTGCGGCCGAAGGTGGTTCCTACGCGGCCAAACGGCTGGGGCTTGGACCAACTGAGGTGATTCGACGTGCAGATGATGACAAGAAGGGGAGTTCAGTGGATCTCCTGCGCAGCCGATGACCCGGACGAGTGCCGGGAAGCCTGGCTGGTTGACCCTCGACGCCCCTACGCGTTTCCGGCTGGACGCTTCTTCGACGTCGTGGTGGTCGGACAGCGGGTCGGGCTGGAGACGTTCGACCAACTCCAGCGCCACGGTATGCCGCTCGGGCCCGTGATGGCGGACCGCGCCTCCGGCCAGGTCGGCTTCTTCGTCCCCACCTGGGCGCGCGAGCCGTTCCGCCGCATGGTCCAGCAGGAGTCGACGGACGAAGCACCTGAGTACCGCTATCTGGGTGAGGGCTCGGTAGTGGTCGTTCCCGGGCCGATGCCGCTGACGGGGGATCGCTACGTCTGGCTGCGGGCTCCGATGCGTCGACCGGAGGCGTCCCCTTCGCGTATTGCGGCGCTGGCCGCGATGTTCGTCGCCGCGTCGTCTGTCGTGGCTCGGGCGGACCGATACGGCCGTGAGCAGACGGCCGCCTCCGCGGAAGGGGAAGCCACCCATGCCGGCTGACCACGAACACAGCAGCGACAGCGCGAGCTGGTCCCCGCTCGACAGCGAGGAGTGGTACGCGGCGCGGGACGCGGTCGCCGGGCTCCGGGACGTACTGATCGCTGCGGGGATGGAACGCGACTTCCCCTACCTGCGTGCCGACCTGAACGCCTTCGGGCACGGGCTGATCGAACTCGGCCGCATCTCGCCGGAGACGGCCGAACGGCTGGCGGAGCTGCTGCGGCGCGCGCTGGAGACCACGTACGACGTGCCGGGCACGGGCACGAACGGCCGTCAGCAGCGGAACGACTGAGTAGAGCGGATGAGGTGGACGACGTGACGGACCCCAAGGGCGTATGCGCGCGACCTGCGGATTGCTTTACCCCGGGTGTGGCCTATGTACGCGGATGGGCCGATGGCAAGCGCGCCGCTGACGGCCTCGCGGAGGTGCTACGCGCGGTCGGCCTGGAAGTGGACCTGCCGGGGCTCAAGGCCGACGTGAACGTCTTCGGGGACGGCGTCGTCACCCTCGGCACGGTACGTCCGGACGCTGCGAGGCTCCTGGCGGACCTGCTGACGACTGGGCTCACGGCGGAGATGGCTTGGCCGGAAGACGGCCGCCCTGGGCTCGGAGGCGCCGCTGACAGTTCAGCGGCATAGCACCGCCCGGCGAACAAGCCTGCCAAGCAGTACAGGTGGCTCGTCGTCGGCCGGGACCGGCGCCCCAGCGCCGCAGCCCGAGCCGAACGACGAGCCACCTATGCGTTGGCTGAGCTATGAGCTTGGGAATCACGGGCGGCTGCACCCCGTTGGCTGGCTGACCTGGGTGAACGGCGTCCGCCGACTGTTGCTGTTGCGTACACGATGACCGGCATTGACCGCGGTACACCGCCCGTTCTGGTGCGCATCTGGTGCGCTGGTGGTGCGGCTCTGCGCCGTTGCCGACCTCTTTGTCCCGTACTACGAACGGCGTGGTTGGAGGGGGCGGGGCTTGTACGGCTGGTGCGGACTGCTGCGGCAGGCCCGAGCACGAAGCGCTGTCCCACAGGCCACAGTCGGTTCAGTCGCAGTGATGTGTAGCGGGAGCAGCTGATCCGACATTGCCAGCCAAGGGACGCTGCTTCACCTCAGGGCTGGTGTCGCCACATTTTCGCGAGTGATCGCAGCCATGACGCTAAGCTATCTGATGCTGGGACTCCAGAGAATCGAAGGTAAGTTCGACATGATCGGCGGTCTCTGAACCCCGGCAATGGGGAAATTGAGGACTGGGGATCATGGGCACAACATGAACGGCCCCGGGGGGAAATGGTGCGATGTAAGAATGCGGCAAGAGCAATAAGTTCTAACGACACGAGAAACCTGTATGCAGATTCAGCGGGGCGTTGCCAAAACCCGAGCTGTCTGAACCCAGTATTAGTCAGGGCCGCGAATAGAGCCCGGGTCAACGTTGGCGAGCTGGCACACATTATTGCCGCTTCCCCCAAGGGTCCCCGGGCCAATCCTGAGATCAGCCCCAGCGCATTGGCGCTCGAACAAAATCTGATACTTCTTTGCCTGATCTGTCACAAGGTTGTGGACTCAGAAGAAGCAGCATATCCTGTCGAATTGCTTCGACAGTGGAAAAGCTCGCACGAGGCCCGGGTCTCCAACGCTTTCGGTGCGCGTTCTTTTGATCAGCGCGAAGAAGCCCGGTCTGCGCTTGAACCCTACCTTCGCTCGAATCGGACCACATTCGACGCCTTCGGCCCCCAATCAGAATCTTCATGGAACCCTCTATCGGATGCTGTCGAAATTTGGAGGGTAAGAGTTCGCGAGGTGATCATCCCTAACAATCGAATGATTCTAAGACTTCTAGACTCTAATGGGCACCTCTTGCATTCCACCGAGATGGCGACACTGGAAAAATTCCGGGTCCACGTTGAAGAGTTCGAACGGAAGCATGTATTCGGCGCCACTTCATCATCGGTTCCAAAATTTCCGGAAGAAATGAATCAGATGTTCAACTAAGGGGGGCCGCGACATTCCGGATGGTGGCTACTACGCAAAGGTTCCACGGCCTGAGTCAATTGAGGCCGTGAGGAGGGCATTGCACAGACACGCTGCCGTTTCCCGCTATAACGAGATTGCTCCGCAGCTCTATGAAATACTTCGCACTGAGAGGTCCACAGTCACACTGTACGTCACCAACGTCTACACTGTGGGTGTCGCTGACGTGCAAGAAATTATCGAGGAGCACCCTGCTGTAACCTGCATTCTCACTGTCAGCGCTTGGAACAGCTATACGAGGCAAGCCAAGGAGTATGCGAAGTCAATTAACATTGGGCTTTTCAGGTTTTACGAGTGGTTTGGGGCGTTGAACTATGACGGAGATGACCTCCTTCATTACATTGCTCCGCAGGACCGCGATTAGCGAGTCCCTGAACTCGCCTTGGGATGTCTATTTGTTTGGATCTTCGCATAGGGAGCTTGGCGCGGGCTCCGATGTTGACATAATTCTCGTTTACAAGCCTGGCGACGAAGAGATGGCCCGGAGGTTTCGCGTGACCGCCTATCGGAGGGTTTGGGAGAGCTTCGAATTGCAGCTTGATGTCACCCTCTTAAACAGAGAAGAAGAGGAGGCTGTGGGCTTCGTTTCTAGAGAGGGTGCGACGCGAATTCTTGGAAACAGTGGGTCGCGGTCGATCTGACTGCCTGAGAAAAACGAGTCGGCGGAGCGGGTTTGGGCGGTGGCCTGCCCGGTCTGGGGTCGGGCATGGTCAGGGGGCCGTACGCTCGTTGGCAACTCGGGCAGGCTTTGAACCTGCCCGGAATCAGCACGAGTGGCCCCCTGGCCTTGCCCGACGCGGGACCCGGACCGGGGAGGTGCCTAAAGCCGCGGAGCCGACCCCCAGCCAGGGCGGTGCTCTTCTCCTCAGTCAAGGTGCTTGCTGCTGGCGCGCGGCCTGGCGGCCGGGCCGGAGCGGGGCGGAGACATGAGCGGCGGCCCGCGCCGCCGGGCCGCGCGCGCCGCGCTTTGCGCGGCGCCTTGAAGACGTGGAGAAAGTCTGAGCCACACACGTTCAGAGGGGGTACGTCAGCTCCAAGTCGTTGCCTGGCAGGTGTAGCTCCTCCAGGGCGAGTGATCGGCCGTCAGAGTTCCGCGTGACGCGGAGGAGCTGGAGGAGCGGGACGCCATCCGGTAGGCGCAGAGCTTCCGCTTGGTCTGGCAGGGGCATGCGGGTGCGGACGTGCTCGGTGAAGTGGAGTTCGTGGCCTAGGGCCGACAGAGCTTCGTAGAGTTCTGGCGCGGGAGGCGGGGGCTCTTCCTCGAACTTGGTGCCGACCAGCACGGAGAACGGCACGTACGTGCGGTGGAGCTGGCGGAGGGGGCTGCCCTCGGCCGTCTGGAGCACGTCGTACGTGAACAGCGGCTCGCCCGGTGGCACGCGGAGTAGGTCCGCGAGCGCGACCGGGGCGTCCGTGCGGGTGGCGGTGGGTTCTTCCGCGTTGGTCCAGCGGATGCCGTCGGCCTCGACGTAGCGGCCGTCCGGCTCGCGGCGTACGCCGCGCGGGCGGGTGAGGCTGGGGCGGCTGTGGGGGGAGCGGACGAAGCCGCCGCGGCCGGCCATGACTTCGACCAGGCCGGAGGCTCGTAGCTCTGCGATGCCCTGGCGCACCGTCGGGCGCGTGACGCTGAACTGCTTCGCCAGGGTTTCCTCTGATGGCAGCGGCTGGCCCGATGGGTAGGTGCCGTCCATGATGCCGGCACGCAAGTAGTCCGCGATCTGGCGGTACTTGGGCTGTTTCTGCTGCTCGTGCGGCTTCTGCTTCGGCATCGGGTCTCCGGTTCTCGGGCTCGTCGTCAGCGCGTACAGCGTCTCTCATTCCAACACGGTTGACAACCCGTACTACGGGTGGTCACTCTGGACTCTCCGCAACCCGTACTACGGGTTGTCAAGCAACACGGAGGAAGGGCCTCCGGGTGCGACAGACAGGGAGTTCAGACAGTGGTAGCTCTACCGATCGATACGGCGAAGTTCACGGGGATCATCTGCGCCGTAGCCCCTACGCCGCGTATCGCCAACCGGGAGACCGGACAGCTTCGCGTCGACCGGGACACCGGCCAGACCGTGTACCAGGTGGGCCTGTGCCTCATGTCCGGGAGGTCGGCCGATGTCGTCACGGTGAACGTGCCGGGGGAGCCGTCGGGCGTGCAGAACGGGGTGCCCGTTCAGGTGCGGGACCTGGTGGCCACGCCGTGGGAGAACGAGGGGCGGCACGGGGTCTCGTTCCGGGCGACCGAGATCAAGCCCCTGACGGCTCCGGCAGCCTCGTCCGCGTCCGGCTCGGCGGCGACGGCGTCCGGGAAGGGGGCCGGACAGTGATCGTCGTAGCCTCTGCGGAGTCGGCGGGGTCCGCCTCGTCGAGCTGGGTTCTCGTGGTGGTCGCAGTGCTGGTGTCGGGTCTGCTTCTGGCAGGCCCGGCCCTGCGCCGGCGCTACCCGGTGGCCTGGTGGGTGTGCCTCGGGTTTCCGGTCGCGTGCGTCCGGGTCGCGCGTACCTGGCGGCCGTTGATGGCCGGCTGCGGGCTGGCGGTGAGCCGTAAGGCGGCGCTGATGGTCGTCTCCGGGCTCGTCGGCAATGGCTCCGCTCCGCCACAACCTCGGGTGCCTCACCGGGGATTCATACGGCCGACTCGGGGCGGCTTCTGGTTCCTCGTCCGGCTGCTGCCGGGGCAGGTGCCGGAGGACTTCGTCAAGGCGGCCCCTGCCATGGCGCACGACTGGGAAGTGCACGCGGTCCGCGTGACGACCTGGAAGCCCGGTCTCGTTCGGGTGGTGGCCTCGGCCAGTGATCCGCTCAAGGCGCCACAGATGCCGAAGCAGCGGGGCGCGGGGCGACTGCTGCGGGTTGCCGTCGGGGTGCTGGAGACCGGTGCTCAGTGGGTCGTCGACCTGCGGCAAGTACCGCACTGGCTCATCGTGGGTGCCACCCGTTCGGGCAAGTCGACGCTGATCAATGCCCTCGTCGCGGGCCTCGCTCGGCAACCGGCCGCGCTGGTCGGCATCGACTGCAAAGGCGGGATGGAACTCTCGCTCTACGGCCCGCGGCTGTCTGCGCTGGCGACCAACCGGGCGCAGGCGGTCAAGCTCCTCGGCGCGCTGGTCGACCTGACCTTGCACCGGATGACGGTCTGCCGCGCTGCGCGGGTCCGGAACGTCTGGGGGCTGCCGGAGGACGAACGGCCCGTTCCGATCGTCGTGATCGTGGACGAGCTGGCGGAGCTGTTCCTGGTCGCCAGCCGCAACGAGAAGGAAGAAGCACAAGCGGCGAGTACGGCCCTCATCCGGCTGGCTCAACTCGGTGCGGCGCTTGGCGTGTTCCTTGTCGTCGCCGGGCAACGGGTCGGCTCGGACCTCGGACCGGGCGTTACGGCTCTCCGTGCCCAGCTCGCCGGCCGCGTCTGCCACCGGGTGGCCGACCCCGGTACGGCGGAAATGGCGCTCGGTGACCTCAACCCCGATGCGCTGCACGCGGCGCAATCGATCACGCCCGAACAGGCCGGTACGGCGGTGCTTGCCTCGGCGGACGGCTGGGACCGTGCCCGGTCCCACCTGGTCTCGGAAGCGGAGGCAGAGCGCGTGGCTGCTGAGTATGCGCACCTCACGCCCTCCGTGCCGGAGCTGGTCACAGCAGGGGGCGGCGCAACCTCGGCGGACGACGCCCCGAGCGTGCGGCTCGAACGACTCGACGGCGAAGAGAACGAGTGAGAGAGGGGGTGGATTCCCGTGATCGTTTCCGTATCCGCGGTGGTGCTGCTCGGCCTTCTGATCTGGTTCCTGCTGCGCATCCGGTACTTCCGGTGGGCCGAAGTGCTGATCTGTTCGACCTTCGGCTTTCTCCTGGCCGAGACCGGCGCCGGACCTGTCGTTCAGGGGGTCCTGGACGGCCTCGGCGGACTCCTCAGCGAACTGAGCTGAAGGGAGGAGTCGCCCAAATGATCTCCATGAAAAACGGCTCCCGACGGGGCGCGAAGTCGCCAAACCCGACCCCGTCAGGAACCCACTCCATCCGCTACGTCAGCAGTGAAAGGAGCAGTCTCACTTTGTCCACTGCGCATCGATCGCGCAAACCGTCGCGCCGCCCCTGGTGCGACCTGAAGGACGACGCTCACCTGAAGTGCCAAGGTTCCGAACAGGTGGTCCTGGCCGACCGCGAGGGCGCTGAGCGGCGCGTCTGCCCGGCGCACGCAGCCTCGCTCTGGCTGACGGACCCGAGTCTGCGCTTCTCCGCGAAGACTCCGCCGGAAGCCATCGCCGCAGTGATGCGGCAGGCGTTCGGGGGTGGCCGATGACGAAGGCCAGTGAGGCAGTCGCGGCGCTCGTCGAGCGCGCTGGGAGGTCGGACTTCGACGGCTGGCGGCGGAGCATTCTCCGCCTTGGCGGCTGCACCAACCCTGTTCATCTCGTCGGCTCCGCCGCGTACGTGGACGCTGCCACGGGGGCGGCGCTCCACTCGTACACCTCGGAAGCGCTCGGCGGTCGGCTCCTGGTCGCGTGCGGCAACCGCCGGGCGACGGTCTGTCCGACCTGCGCTCAGCTCTACCGGGCGGACACGTATCAGCTCATCCGGGCCGGGCTGGTCGGCGGTAAGGCGGTCGCGGAATCGGTGAGCGGGCACCCTCGGGTGTTCGCCACCCTCACCGCTCCGAGCTTCGGTCCCGTCCACTCGCGGCGTGAGCGGGGCGGCCGGGTGCTGGCATGCCGTCCGCGGAAGGCGGGGGAGCGCTGTCCGCACGGTGCCTCGGACGGGTGCCATATCCGGCATGCGGCGGACGATCCGCGACTCGGTGAGCCGCTGTGTCCGCGCTGCTACGACTATGCCGGCGCCGTGCTCTGGCAGGCGCAGGCCGGTGAGCTGTGGCATCGCTTCACGCTGGAGCTGCGGCGTGTGCTGGCTCGGCGTGCGGGGCTGTCCCGTTCGACGCTGGCGGATGCGGTGCGGCTCTCGTACGCGAAGGTGGCGGAGTACCAGCGGCGGGGCCTCGTGCACTTCCATGCCGTTGTCCGTCTCGACGGTCCTGACGGGCCGGGGGAGACGCCTCCTCACTGGGCAACGTCGGGTCTCCTGGCGGACGCCGTACGGGAAGCGGTCGGCCGGGTGCGGGTGGTCGCGTACGGCGCTGACGTGGTCGGCTCACGCGTGCTGCGGTTCGGTCGGCAGTTGGACATCCGTGCGGTTCCGGCTGCCGACTCGGCGGACGGGCTGTCCTCGTCGGCAGTCGCGGGCTACATCGCCAAGTACGCCACCAAGGGTGCCGAGTCGGCCGGGGCCGTCGACGGGCGTATCCGGCACGGCAAGGACCTGGCCACGCTGCCCGTGCGGGATCACGTGCTCCGCATGATCGGCACGTGCTGGTGGCTCGGCGCGCTGCCCTCCTTCGAAGAGCTGAGGTTGCGGCGCTGGGCACACATGCTCGGCTATCGGGGCCACTTCTCGACCAAGTCTCGCCACTACTCCACCACCCTCGGCGCGCTGCGCTCGGCCCGCGCGGAGCACCGTGCGCGCGAACAGCGGTCCGCACTCGCCCTGGACGACCGGGACACGGTCCTCGTCGGCCAGTGGCGGTACGCGGGGCGCGGCTACAGCCCGGAGGCGGCCCTGCTCGCGGCCTCGGTCCGGGAAGGCGGTGACGGACATGGCGGCTGATGAGCTGATGACCGTTCGGCAGGTTCTCGCAGAACTGGGCGGTGTCTCCCGGCGCACCTTCTACCGCTGGCGCGAGGTGGGGCGCGGCCCTGCGTCGCTCAAGCTGCCGAACGGTGAGATCCGCGTCTGGCGCAGTGAATTCACTGCATGGCTCCGGCGTCGTGAGGAGGAGGTCGTATGAAGTCGCAAGACGTGCGGGTCTGGGAGATCCGGCGGAACAAGTCGAGCAAGCGGCCCTCCTACGAGGTGCGGTGGAAGGTGGCCGGGAAACCGTTCTCGAAGACGTTCCGCACCAAGGCGCTGGCCGACAGCTTCCGGGCCGGCCTCGTCAAGGCGTCTCGGGCAGGAGAAGGGTTCGACACGGAGACCGGCCTGCCGGACTCGTTGGTCGAAGCGGCTCCTTCCCTCACCTGGTACGAGTTCGCACTGAAGTACCTTGCGATGAAGTGGCCGCACGCGGCCCCCAACTCGCGCGACAGCATGAACGAGACGCTGACGCTGGTGAGTACGGTCCTCGTGGGCAAGAAGCCTGGTCGGCCTGAGGACGCGGTGCTGCGCAAGGCGCTGCGGGGCTGGGCGTTCGTGCACGCGTCGAACGAGGGTAAGGAAGAACCACCGGCCAAGGTGAGCAACGCGCTCGCCTGGGTGGCCAAGGCATCGCTGCCGCTTGCCGACCTGAAGAATCCGGCTGTAATGCGCAGCGTTCTCAACGCTCTCACGCTGAAGCTGGACGGGACTCCGGCCGCCCCGGAGACGGTACGGCGTAAGCGTGCGGTGCTGTCCAACGTCCTCCGGTACGCGGTCGAGGTCGGAGAGCTGAACGAGAACCCCGTGGCGTCCGTGCAGTGGAAGCCACCGAAGCTCGCCAAAGAGGTGGACCGCCGGGTCGTGATCAATCCCGTACAGGCTCGTGAGCTGCTGACCGCGCTGTCGTACGTCGGCCTCTACAAGCGGGCGCGGGGGCGTCGGATGGTCGCGCTCTTCGCCTGCATGTACTACGGCGGGCTGCGGCCGGCGGAAGCGGTCGGCCTCCGTCTCCAGGACTGCGAACTGCCGGAGAGGGGATGGGGGCGGTTCATCCTGCACAAGACGCGTCCCACAGTGGGGAAGCGGTGGACCGGGACTGGCAAGGTCCATGATCACCGTGGGCTCAAGAACCGTTCGGAGGACGAAGTCCGGCCCGTGCCGGTGCCGCCGCAACTCGTGCGGATCGTCCGCCAGCACCTGGCGGAGTTCGGCACGGCCGAAGACGGCCGGCTGTTCTTCAACGAGCGGGGCGGCGTCATCGGCTCGTCCTCGTACTCCCGTACCTGGGAGGAAGCGCGCGCCCTGGCCCTCACCCCGGAACAGGTCGCTTCACCGCTCGCCGGTACGCCGTACGACCTGCGGCACGCGGCGCTTTCCTCCTGGCTGAACGCCGGAGTCGATCCGGCCGAGGTCGCGGAGCGCGCGGGCAACAGCGTGGACGTGCTGCTGACCCGCTACGCGAAGTGCCTCGACGGTCGGCAGCACGTAGCCAACCAACGGATCGAAGCGCTCTGGGACGACGGTTCCGACACCGAAGACGCGAGCGAGACCGACTGAGAGCTGAGAACTGAGAGCTGAACGGCTACAGTCAGGCCCCTGGGAGTCATCCCGGGGGCCTTCTCACGCGTCGGCCCTGACCTGCGGAAACGGGGCCGAATCCATCCCGCGGATACGCCGCGACCACCGACAAACAGCGGCTCGCAGCCGCATCCGGCTGCACAACGACAAACGCCCCGCAACCAGCATCAAACCTGGTCACAGGGCGTTTCAGTACTTCGTTCAAAGTACCCCCGGCAGGATTCGAACCTGCGCACACGGCTCCGGAGGCCGTTGCTCTATCCCCTGAGCTACGGGGGCGTGGCCGTCTGGGCGGCGACAGGTAGAACACTACCAGGTCACTGCGGGTGGGACGGAACGCGTTATGCGGGTGGGTGGGAGCAGGGGTGGAAATGGGCAAATCCCGGACGCGGGTGGAGGGGCGCGCCTACGCTTCTGGGTGTGCCAGGTATGTCCGGCCGGGTGCTTGTTGTGGACGACAGCAGCGTCATCCGGCAGTTGATCAGGGTCAACCTCGAGCTGGAGGGTTTCGAGGTGGTGACCGCAGTCGACGGTGCCGAGTGCCTGGACGTGGTGCATCGCGTGCGGCCTGATGTCGTGACGCTCGATGCGGTGATGCCGCGTCTGGACGGGGTCCGTACTGCGGAGCGGCTGCGGGCCGATCCGCGTACGAGGCACCTGCCGCTCGCGCTCGTGAGCGCGTGCACCGAGTTGGAGGGCGGGGGTGTGGTCGGCGGTGAGAGAGGCGTGGATGCGTTCCTCGGGAAGCCCTTCGAGCCCGCGGATCTCGTGCAGATGGTGCACCGACTGACGTTCGGGAGACCGGGAGCGGGCGGGGCGGAGAGCGGCGGTTCCGCGGGGAGAGTGTCCGGTGGAGCTTCCGACGCCTTCGGCGGCGCCGACGAGGTCTCCGGAGTTTCCGAGACTGTCGAACCCTGAGCCCTGTGCCCTGAGAGTTGAGCCCTGAGGGCCTGAAGGGTGGCGGGGCCGGGTGGCTGCCGGGCTCGGTTCGCGGCTGCCACCTGTCCGTGCCGAATCGGTGTACCCCTTTCGGTGCCGGACGTGCTTCCCGGGGTGAAGCCGGTGTCCGCGCCGGGGCCGGGCTCCGGCGGGGGGTGCCGGAGTTCGGTGCGGACCCGAGGGCGTCCGGCGGGCCCGCGCCGAGGCAGCGCGCCCTCGTATCCCGCACTCCGCGTTGCCCTCGTCCTGATGCCGTGCGTCGCCGGGTCGGCGCAGTGCGTGAGCGCGGTGTCGGTGGGGGCCGCGGAGACGTCCCAGCTGCCGAAACCGGTTCGCGCGGACCCACCCCACCTCCCATACGCTTGCTCTGTGACCCCCGCCCAGCTCTCCCGCACCATCCGGCAGGCACTTCCTCATGTGCTGCCCGACGGTCCCGATGGTGAGGTCGTCGCCCGCTTCGTGGGGGAGGGTGCTGAGGGTGACGCGGCTCTCTTCGGTGGCGTACGTGTCGTGGTGGAGTCCCCGCCCCGGCGGGGTGCCGGTGACTATGCGACCGGGGTCGCCTTCCAGGTCGCGGCAGCCTGCGGCCGTCCCGCGCGAGAGGTCGCGCAACTGCTGTGCGCCCGCCTTGAGGGGGATGTGGACGCGGTCGGCGGTGCCGAGGTCGTCGGGGGCGGGTTCGTGAACGTCACTCTGACGAACGACGCCCGGGTCGCGCTGCTGCGTGCGTTGACGGGGAGTGGGCCGACCGAGCCCGCAGTCCTGGCCGGGACCGCCCCGACCGGGAACGCAGACTCGACCGCCGGGACCGCGGCGCCGACCGCGACCGCGGGCCGGCGGACACCGCCTGGCTCCGGGACACCGCCTGGCTCCGGGACACCGCCTGGCTCCGGGACACCGCCTGGCTCCGGGACACCGCCCACCGCACCCGCCGACGACGAGGCGCCCCCCACCGCACCGACCGACGTCCCCGCCCGTGACATTCCGCGCTGGGCCGCGGCCATCGGTGAGGATCCGGCGGTGCTCGCCGTGCGTACCGAGCGCGCGAGTTCGCTCTTCCGGGTGCAGTACGCGCACGCCCGGGTCTGCTCGCTGCTGCGCAACGGGCGGCGGCTCGGGCTGCGTCCGGAGGCCGAGAGCGCGGTGCCGCTCGATGCCGCGGGTGCCCGGTTGCTGGCGCTGCTCGCGGACCGGGCGCGGATCACGGCGGCCGGGCCGCTGGCGCGGCATCTGGACGCCGTCGCCCAGGCGTTCGCCGCCTTCCACGACGTGTGTCCGCCACTGCCCCGCGGTGGGGAGAAACCCGGGGCCGCGCACCGCGGCCGGCTGGCTCTCGCCGAGGCCACCGGAGCGGTGCTGGCAGGCGGCCTGTCCCAGCTCGGCGTCAGCGCACCCGCGCATCTGTAGACATTTCGCAATCCAGGGACACAGGGACACGATCATGAGCCGTTCCGCACACCCGGCAGGGCCCCGGCACGCCGACGTTCTTCCCGAGGGCCACTACACGGCGCCTCCGGCCGATCTCAATTCGCTCGACCCCCGCGTGTGGGCGCAGACCGTGGAGCGCACCCCGGAGGGGGCCGTCGCGGTCGGCGGTCTGGACGTGCGCCGCCTGGCCGAGGAGTTCGGCACCCCGGCGTATGTGATGGACGAGAGCGACTTCCGGGCTCGCTGCCGCGCCTGGCGGGACGCCTTCGGGCCCGAGGCCGACGTCTACTACGCGGGGAAGGCGTTCCTCTCCCGGGCCGTCGTGCGCTGGCTGTACGAGGAGGGGCTGAACCTCGACGTGTGCTCGGGCGGCGAGCTGGCGACCGCGCTGGACGCGGGGATGCCGGCCGAGCGCATCGCGCTGCACGGCAACAACAAGTCCGACGAGGAGATCCAGCGGGCCGTCGAGGCGGGTGTGGGGCGGATCGTGCTGGACTCGTTCCAGGAGATCGCCCGGGTCGCGCACACCGCCGCGCGGCTGGGGCGGCGGCAGCCGGTGCAGATCCGGGTCACGGTCGGTGTCGAGGCGCACACGCACGAGTTCATCGCGACCGCGCACGAGGACCAGAAGTTCGGGCTGGCGCTCGCCGGGGGCGGCTCGTCCGGGGCCGGGGAGGGGCCGGCGGCCGAGGCGGTGCGCCGGGTTCTGATGCTGGACAGCCTGGAGCTGACCGGGATCCACTCGCACATCGGCTCGCAGATCTTCGACATGGCCGGTTTCGAGGTCTCGGCCCGCCGCGTGGTGGGGCTGCTGACCCGGGTCCGGGACGAGCACGGGGTCGAGCTGCCGGAGATCGATCTGGGCGGCGGACTGGGGATCGCCTACACGCCCGAGGACGATCCGCGCGAGCCGCACGAGATCGCCAAGGCGCTGGGGGACATCGTCACCCGGGAGTGCGAGGCGGCGGGGCTGGCGGTGCCGCGGCTGTCGGTGGAGCCGGGGCGTGCCATCGCCGGGCCGACGGCGTTCACGCTGTACGAGGTCGGCACGCTCAAGGAGCTGGAGGGGCTGCGGACGTACGTGAGCGTGGACGGCGGGATGTCGGACAACATCCGTACGGCGCTCTACGACGCCGAGTACAGCGTGGCGCTGGTCTCCCGGGCCTCGGCGGCGGAGCCGATGCTCAGCCGGGTGGTCGGCAAGCACTGCGAGAGCGGTGACATCGTCGTACGGGACGCTTTCCTGCCCGCCGACCTGGCGCCGGGTGATCTGCTGGCCGTGCCCGCGACCGGCGCGTACTGCCGTTCGATGGCGAGCAACTACAACCACGCGTTGCGGCCGCCGGTCGTCGCGGTGCGGGACGGGCAGGCGCGGACGATCGTGCGCCGCGAGACGGAGGAGGATCTCCTGCGGCTCGATGTCGGTTAGCGAGATATACGTCCCACATACTGGAACAGGTGTGGAATCTCCGTATCGGTAAGTGAGACTTGACGGGACGAAACGCCGGGTGCGGCAGGCCGGAAGGCGGTCTGCACGAGACGAAGTCGAGAAGAAGAGGTCAGATGATGCGTACGCGTCCGCTGAAGGTGGCGCTGCTGGGCTGTGGGGTCGTCGGCTCAGAGGTGGCACGCATCATGACGACGCACGCGGAGGACCTCGCGCAGCGTATCGGCGCCCCGGTCGAACTGGCCGGGGTCGCCGTACGCCGTCCCGACCGGGTCCGTGCGGGCATCGACCCGGCGCTGGTGACCACCGACGCGGCGGCGCTGGCCGCGCGCCCGGACATCGACGTGGCGGTCGAGGTCATCGGCGGCCTGGAGCCCGCCCGGACCCTGATCACCTCGGCCTTCGAGCACGGTGCCAGCGTCGTGACCGCGAACAAGGCGCTGCTGGCCGAGGACGGCTCCACTCTCCACGAGTCCGCCGACAAGTACGGCGTCGACCTCTTCTACGAGGCGGCCGTGGCCGCCGCCATCCCGTTGGTGCGCCCGCTGCGCGAGTCCCTGGCGGGCGACAAGGTCAACCGTGTGCTGGGCATCGTCAACGGCACCACCAACTTCATCCTCGACCGGATGGAGTCCACCGGCGCCGGCTACAGCGAGGCGCTGGACGAGGCCACCGCGCTGGGCTACGCGGAGGCCGACCCCACCGCCGATGTGGAGGGCTTCGACGCGGCCGCCAAGGCCGCCATCCTGGCCGGAATCGCCTTCCACACCCGGGTGCGGCTGGACGACGTGCACCGCGAGGGCCTGGCCGAGGTCACGGCGGCCGACATCGCCTCGGCGAAACGCATGGGCTGCACCGTCAAGCTCCTGGCCATCTGCGAGCGGGCCGCGGACGGCCGCTCGGTGACCGCACGGGTGCACCCCGCGATGCTGCCGCTCAGCCATCCGCTGGCCTCGGTGCGGGAGGCGTACAACGCCGTCTTCGTCGAGTCCGAGGCGGCGGGGCAGCTGATGTTCTACGGCCCGGGGGCGGGGGGCTCGCCCACCGCCTCCGCCGTGCTCGGCGACCTGGTGGCCGCCTGCCGCAACAAGCTCAGCGGCGGCCGTGGCCCCGGCGAGTCGGCCTACGCGCAGTTGCCCGTCTCGCCCATGGGCGAGGTCGTCACCCGCTACCACATCAGCCTGGACGTCGCCGACAAGCCGGGTGTGCTGGCGCAGGTGGCGATGGTCTTCGCCGAGCACGGGGTCTCCATCGACACCGTGCGGCAGAAGGGCAAGGAGGGTCCGCACGACGGTGCCTGGCTCGTCGTGGTCACCCACCGTGCCCAGGACGCGGCGCTCGGCGCGACGGTCGAGGCGCTCCGCGGACTCGACACGGTGCGCGGGGTGGCCAGCATCATGCGGGTCGAGGGGGAGTGAGCGTGCCGGGCGCCGTCCGCGGGAACGCGCGGGGCGGCGGACCGGAGAAGGCGCGAGGGCGCGGCCGCGGCCTGCGGCACGCGGCGCGAGCAGCCCGGCGCGGTGGGCAGCGTCGGACAATGGTCAGTAAGGGAGCCGAGGAACAGTGACCGTCATGGAGCCTGCGATGTCACAGATGCGGGAGGCCGGCGACGCCGGCGCTTCAGCCGCGCCCGCCGCCGGGCCCGGTGCGGGGCGCCCGCAGTGGCGCGGCATCATCGAGGAGTACAGGGACCGGCTGCCGGTGGCACCCGGGACCGCGCCCGTCACCCTCCGTGAGGGCGGCACGCCGCTGGTGCCGGCCCAGAAGCTCTCCGAGCTGACCGGCTGCGACGTCCACCTCAAGGTCGAGGGCGCCAATCCCACCGGTTCCTTCAAGGACCGCGGGATGACGATGGCCATCACCCGTGCCAAGGAGGAGGGGGCCCAGGCCGTCATCTGCGCCTCCACCGGGAACACCTCCGCTTCGGCGGCGGCCTACGCCGTGCGGGCCGGGATGGTCTGCGCCGTGCTGGTGCCGCAGGGCAAGATCGCGCTGGGCAAGATGGGCCAGGCGCTGGTGCACGGCGCGAAGATCCTGCAGGTCGACGGCAACTTCGACGACTGCCTGGAGCTGGCCCGCGGACTGTCGGACAAATATCCGGTGGCGCTGGTCAATTCCGTCAATCCGGTGCGGATCGAGGGGCAGAAGACCGCGGCCTTCGAGATCGTGGACATGCTCGGCGACGCGCCCGACATCCACGTCCTCCCGGTGGGCAACGCGGGCAACATCACGGCCTACTGGAAGGGCTACCGCGAGTACCACCAGGACGGTCCGGCCGCCCGCACCCCGCGGATGTGGGGCTACCAGGCGTCGGGTGCGGCGCCGATCGTGCGGGGCGAGGCCGTCAAGGAGCCGAGCACCATCGCCACCGCCATCCGGATCGGCAACCCGGCGTCCTGGACCCTGGCCGAGCAGGCGCGCGACGAGTCGGGCGGATTCATCGACGCGGTGACCGACCGTCAGATCCTGCGTGCCTACCGGCTGTTGGCCGCGCAGGAAGGTGTCTTCGTGGAGCCCGCCTCGGCCGCCTCGGTGGCGGGTCTGCTGCAGGCCGCCGAGCAGGGCCGGGTCGATCCCGGGCAGCGGATCGTCTGCACCGTCACCGGCAACGGGCTCAAGGACCCGGACTGGGCCGTGGCGGGCGCGCCGCAGCCGATCGTGGTCCCCGTCGACGCGGACGCCGCCGCCGAGCGCCTCGGCCTGGTCTGACCCGGTGGCGTCGCCGGTGCGGTCCGCCGCGCCGGCGGTCCGCCGCGCCGGACTTCCGGACCGGAGTTCCGGACCGGATCCGCTCAGCGGGTTTCCCCGGGGTGGTCGCCGGGGCAGACCCCTGGTGCGGGTCTCGACCGAACCGCCCACCCCGACCGGCCCACCCGGGCCGGCCCCCCTCCGGGGCGGGAAGGTTCGGCGCGCGGTACGGACGCGTACCGCGCGGAAGCACGGGGAGGCTTACGACACGCATCGTGCGCCTCCCGTGCGCCCTATGTCGCCAGTGAACCCACCTTCGATAGGCTGAGTTTCACCCCGACTCCCGTACGTCCCCGCCACGGGTGTGCCCGGAGCCGTGACCGGTCCGGCCCAGCCGCGGTCGAGGGGATGCTCCGCACACCCAAACCAAGGAGAGTCATCGAGAGATGGCCGGTCCCGCGTTCCGCGCCGCCGCCGTCCGAGTGCGTGTCCCCGCCACCAGCGCCAATCTCGGCCCCGGCTTCGACGCACTCGGTCTCGCCCTGGGGATCTATGACGACGTGGTGGTCCGCGTCGCCGACTCCGGTCTGCACATCGACATCGCGGGCGAGGGCGCCGAGGCCCTGCCCCGGGACGAGGAACACCTGCTCGTCCGCTCCCTGCGCACCGCCTTCGACCTGCTGGGCGGGCAGCCGCGCGGCCTGGAGGTGGTGTGCGCCAACCGCATCCCGCACGGCCGCGGCCTGGGCTCCTCCTCCGCCGCCATCTGCGCCGGGGTGATGGCGGCCCGCGCCGTGACCACCGGCGGCGAGGCCCGGCTGGACGACACCGCGCTGCTGGAGCTGGCCACCGAGATCGAGGGCCATCCCGACAACGTCGCCGCCTGCCTGCTCGGCGGCTTCACCCTGGCCTGGACGGACGGCGGCGCGGCCCGCGCGCTGCGGATGGCGCCCGCCGCCTCCCTCGTCCCGGTGGTCTTCGTCCCCGCGCAGCCCCTGCTCACGCAGACCGCCCGAGGGCTGCTGCCGCGCACCGTGCCGCACGTCGACGCGGCGTTCAACGCGGGCCGCGCGGCGCTGCTGGTGGAGGCCATGACGCGCCGCCCGGAGCTGCTGCTGGCCGCAACCGAGGACCGGCTGCACCAGGAGTACCGGGCTCCGGCGATGACGGAGAGCGCGGATCTGGTCGGCCGGCTGCGCAGCGAGGGCGTCCCCGCCGTGATCTCGGGAGCGGGCCCGACGGTGCTGGCGCTGGCCTCGGACGAGGGCGAGGCCGACAAGGTGTCCCGGCTGGCGGGTGAGGGCTGGACGGCGAACCGGCTGGCTCTCGACCTGGACGGAGCAAGCGTCCTGCCGCTCTCCGCGGGCGCCCGGAGCGGTGCTGACGAGGCCGGGAGCGCGCCGGGAGGTACGGACAGCGGGTCCCGGTGACAGCGGGTTGCGGATCTTCGAGAGGGGGAATGTTTGTTGGATCCGGTAGTGTTAACCTCAAGTCTGCACGTGCAGTCTCGTGGGCTTCGCACAGGTAAGTGTGATGGTCCGAAGAGTGCGGTGCTTGCGTGTTCCCCTGGTAGCTCCAGTAGGGACCACCTCTTCTTCCAGGAGCCTCCCACACTGCTCGGGCCGTTGCCGGGCAGCGGCGAACACGCTCCGGAGCCGACGTGAAGGACATCCATGTCGAGGCTTCACGCCGAACCCACGTACTGATCTGCCCGCCGTACATCCAGGCGGGACCACCGCCCCGGCCAGGTCCGCACAGACCGGACCGCAGCCGGACAGCACAACCGGTCGCCGAGCCAGACTGGCCGACGTCCGCTCCAGGGAAGGACCCTTCGTGAGCGACACCACCGATCTGATGGGCGTGAACGCCGATACCGCCGCCGACGGTGCCGCGGCGCCCGCCACGGACGCATCCGCCACGCCTGCCTCCGGTGCCGCACCCAGGCGACGGCGCTCCGGCACGGGGCTGGAGGGCATGGTTCTGGCCGAGCTCCAGCAGGTCGCCTCCGGCCTCGGTATCAAGGGCACCGCGCGGATGCGCAAGAGCCAACTGATCGAGGTCATCAAGGAGCGCCAGGCAGGCGGAAGTTCGGACTCCGCGCCCGCGGCCTCGGACAAGGGCGGCAAGACCGCCGAGAGCAAGCAGGCCAAGCCCGCCAAGAGCGCCGACACCGCGGACACCGCGTCCGGTGGCGAGGGCGCCGAGGAGGCCAAGCCCAGGCGCCGCGCCACCTCCCGGGCCCGCACCGGCGAGGCCGAGGCCGCGCAGCAGGACGGGCAGGGCCAGATCGACATCCCCGGCCAGACCGAGGGCGACGCCAAGGCGGCCCAGGAGGGCGGCCGCGGCCGCCGCGCCAAGGGCGAGGCCGAGGGCGCCGAGGGCCGTCCGGACGGCCGGTCCGGCGCCGAGGGCAAGCAGGACGGCAAGGACAACCGGGACGGCCGGGCCGAGCGCTCCGAGAAGGACGGCAAGGGCGGCTCCTCCGGTGAGGGCAAGCAGCAGCAGGACCGCCCCTCCAAGCGCGAGCGCCAGCGCGACCGCGACCGCGACCGCAACCGCAACAAGAACGACGGCGGTGGCGGCGGCGGCCAGCAGAACCAGGGCGGCGGTGGCGGCGGCCGCCGCGACGACGGCTTCGACGACGACGGCGGCGGCCGCCGCGGTCGGCGCGGCCGCTACCGGGACCGCAGGGGCCGCCGCGGCGGCCGCGAGGACTTCGAGCCGCAGATCGCCGAGGACGACGTCCTGATCCCCGTCGCGGGCATCCTCGACATCCTCGACAACTACGCGTTCGTGCGCACCTCGGGCTACCTGCCGGGGCCGAACGACGTGTACGTCTCGCTGGCCCAGGTCCGCAAGAACGGCCTGCGCAAGGGCGACCACGTCACCGGCGCGGTGCGCCAGCCGCGGGAGGGCGAGCGGCGCGAGAAGTTCAACGCGCTGGTCCGGCTGGACTCGGTCAACGGCATGACGCCCGACGACGGCAAGGGCCGCTCCGAGTTCAACAAGCTCACCCCGCTCTACCCGCAGGAGCGGCTGCGGCTGGAGACGGAGCCCAACCAGCTCACTCCCCGGATCATCGACCTGGTCTCGCCGGTCGGCAAGGGCCAGCGCGGTCTGATCGTGGCCCCGCCCAAGGCGGGCAAGACGATGGTGCTGCAGTCGATCGCCAACTCGATCACCCGGAACAACCCCGAGTGCCATCTGATGGTCGTCCTGGTCGACGAGCGTCCGGAAGAGGTCACCGACATGCAGCGGTCGGTCAAGGGCGAGGTCATCTCCTCGACCTTCGACCGCCCGGCCGAGGACCACACCACCATCGCCGAGCTCGCCATCGAGCGGGCCAAGCGGCTGGTGGAGCTGGGGCACGACGTGGTGATCCTGCTGGACAACATCACCCGGCTCGCCCGCGCCTACAACCTCGCCGCGCCCGCCTCGGGGCGCATCCTCTCCGGTGGTGTGGACTCCACGGCGCTGTACCCGCCGAAGAAGTTCTTCGGCGCGGCGCGCAACATCGAGGACGGCGGCTCCCTGACGATCCTCGCCGCGGCGCTGGTGGAGACCGGCTCCCGGATGGAGGAGGTCATCTTCGAGGAGTTCAAGGGCACCGGCAACATGGAGCTCAAGCTCGACCGCAAGCTCGCCGAGAAGCGGATCTTCCCCGCGGTGGACGTGGACGCGTCCAGCACCCGCAAGGAGGAGATCCTCATGGCGAACGAGGAGCTCCAGATCGTCTGGAAGCTGCGGCGCGTGCTGCACGCCCTGGACCAGCAGCAGGCCATCGAGCTGCTGCTGGACAAGATGAAGCAGACGAAGTCCAACGCGGAGTTCCTGCTCCAGATCCAGAAGAACACCCCGACCCCCGGCGGCCAGGACTGACGTCGCCCGGCAGCCGACGGCGCCCGGAGCGGCCCGGACCCCGGTCCGCGAGCCGCTCCGTCGCCCGGACGGGTGAGCGCGAGGGCCGCCCCACCACGCACGGTGGGGCGGCCCTCGCCGTGCGTCCGGGCCGCTGAGAGCTTCCCCACAGCGCCTCCCGCCGGTGCCCGCCCGCCGCTCGGCAGGCGCGAGCGCGTCGTCGCAGGTAAAACGGGAGCAGTGCCGCGTTGCGGCCCGGTCCGTACGCCGCAGTGCCGACCCGCGCTCCTGCCGAGCGTGGCGACGCGTTGTGCAACCCTTCCGGCGAGACAGCGCGTCCCCCGCGGGGACGACGCCTTGACCGGAACGACCGCACGGCGTCCACGCAGGACACACGGCGGCACGAGGCAGGACTGAGGGAAGTGACCATGGCGGGCGACAGCTACGAGGGCGACACGGCGGCAGCGCGCCGCTCCGGGGGCATACGTGCCACCGGCCGTCGCCGCAGGCCGCTCAGCGGAAGCCGGCGTGCCGTGCGGGTCGCGGCCTGGACCGTGGCGGGCGCGCTCGTGCTCGGCGGGGGAAGCCTGGGCTTCGTCTACTTCAAGCTCGACGGCAACATATCCGGCGTCGACATCAACGCGGCCCTGGGCGCGGACCGGCCGGAGGACACCCCGGACGGCTCCATGGACATACTGGTGCTCGGCTCGGACAGCCGCGCCGGAGCCAACGCGAAGTACGGCAAGAACGAGGGCGGCGCCCGCTCGGACACGGCGATGGTGCTGCACATCAACGAGAAGCACGACAAGGCCAGCGTCGTCTCCATACCCCGGGACACCGTGGTGCAGCGCCCGAGCTGCAAGGGCGACGGGTCCGAGAAGGGCAGGACCGTCCCCGCCCAGCGGGCCATGTTCAACTCCGCGTACAAGGTCGGCGGCCCCGCCTGCGCCGTCAAGACCGTCGAATCCCTCTCCGGCGTCCGGATGGACCACTACCTCGAGGTCGACTTCGCCGGCTTCCAGAAGCTCATCGACACCCTCGGCGGCGTCGAGATGACCACCCACAAGGCGATCGACGACAAGGACAGCCACCTGAAGCTCAAGGCGGGCACCCACCGCCTCGACGGCGAGCAGTCCCTCGGCCTGGTCCGCACCCGGCACGGGGTGGGCGACGGCAGCGACCTGGGCCGCATCCAGCTCCAGCAGGCGTTCCTCAAGGCACTGATCGACCAGGTCAACAGCGTCGGCCTGTTCAGCAGCCCCAAGAAGCTCTACGACCTGGCGGACACCGCGACCTCCGCGGTCACCACCGACTCGGAGCTGGACTCGGTCGGCAAGCTGACCGGCATGGCCAAGACGCTCAAGGGCATCAAGTCCGACGACATCCGGATGACGACGCTGCCGGTCGCCTACGACCCCGAGGACCCGAACCGGGTGGTGCAGATCCGCTCCAAGACCGAGAAGGTCTGGTCGGCGCTCCGGCACGACGAGCCGGTGCCGAAGTCCGCCACCAAGGGCTCGGCGGGCGACAGGACCGACATCGGCGGCGTGGTGGACGACGGCCGCGCCAGTGCCTCCGCGACCCCGCAGGCCGGCACCGGACGGCAGTCCGACGGCTGACCCGCGCCGCGGCGTCCCCCGGAGGGGCGGTCCGGCCGGGCGAGCGGTCCGGCCGGGCGAGGCGCCGGGGACCGCCGGGCCGCGCCGGAGTCTCCCGGCCGGGCAGTGGGGGCGGTGCCGGGAATACCGGGCCCGTCCCCCCGGTTTTGGGGGGTGCGGCCACCAGTGGCAAACTGGACCGTCGGCCCCGGTTCACGGGAAACAACCCGTCTCCCGACCCGGTGCCCTCCCGAACCTAGGAGTGACCTTGAAGCGCGACATCCACCCCGAGTACCGCGAGACCCAGGTGAGCTGCACCTGCGGCAACTCGTTCACCACGCGGACGACCATGCCGGAAGGCGTGATCCGCGCGGACATCTGCTCGGCCTGCCACCCCTTCTACACCGGCAAGCAGAAGATCCTCGACACCGGTGGCCGCGTGGCCCGCTTCGAGGCCCGCTTCGGCAAGAGCGCCGGCAGCGCCAAGAAGTAGCGACACCCCAGCGCCGGTCCGCGGCTGCCCCTGCCGGGCAGCGCGGCCCGGCGCTCTTTTGGTGCTCAGCGCCCCAGGCGCCCGCCCGCTGCCCGCTGCGCGGCGGTGCGCCCCCACTCATCAGCAAGGGATGGCCACGATGTTCGAGGCGGTCGAGGAACTCGTCGGCGAGCACGCCGACCTGGAGCGGCGACTCGCCGATCCGGCGATCCACGCCGACCAGGCGGGTGCCCGCCGGCTCAACAAGCGTTACGCCGAACTCACCCCCATCGTCACCGCCTACAGCGAGTGGAAGCGGACCGGGGACGACATCGGCACGGCGCGGGAACTGGCCGCGGAGGACCCGGACTTCGCCGACGAGATCAAGGTGCTGGAGCGGCGCCGCGAGGAGCTCACCGAGCGGCTGCGGCTGCTGCTGGTCCCGCGCGACCCCAGCGACGACAAGGACGTCATCCTGGAGATCAAGGCGGGTGAGGGCGGCGACGAGTCCGCGCTGTTCGCCGGGGACCTGCTGCGGATGTATCTGCGCTACGCCGAGCGCCTCGGCTGGAAGACCGAGCTGATCGAGTCCAACGAGTCCGACCTCGGCGGCTACAAGGACGTCCAGGTCGCCGTGAAGACCAAGGGCTCGGCCGAGCCGGGCCAGGGCGTGTGGGCGCGGCTGAAGTACGAGGGCGGGGTGCACCGCGTGCAGCGGGTGCCCGCCACCGAGTCCCAGGGCCGCATCCACACCTCGGCGGCCGGCGTCCTGGTGCTTCCGGAGGCGGAGGACGTGGACGTGGAGATCAACCCGAACGACCTGCGCATCGACGTCTACCGGTCCTCCGGGCCGGGCGGGCAGTCGGTGAACACCACCGACTCGGCCGTGCGCATCACCCACGAGCCGACCGGCATCGTCGTCTCCTGCCAGAACGAGAAGAGCCAGCTCCAGAACAAGGAGCAGGCCTTGCGCATCCTCCGCGCGCGGCTGCTGGCCGCGGCGCAGGAGGAGGCCGAGAAGGAGGCTTCGGACGCCCGCCGCAGCCAGGTTCGCACGGTCGACAGGTCCGAGCGGGTGCGCACCTACAACTTCCCGGAGAACCGCATCTCCGACCACCGCGTCGGGTTCAAGGCCTACAACCTGGACCAGGTGCTGGACGGCGAGCTCGACCCGGTCATCCAGGCGTGCGTGGACGCGGACTCCGCGGCCAAGCTGGCCGCCGCTCAATGACGCCCGGGAGGGGGACGGAGTGAACGTGCTGCTCGCCGAGGTGGCCCAGGCCACCCAGAGGCTGGCCGACGCGGGTGTGCCCTCACCGCGCTTCGACGCGGAGGAGCTGGCCGCCTTCGTGCACGGCGTGGGGCGGGGCGAGCTGCACCGCGTCGCCGACGCCGACTTCGACGCGCGCTACTGGGAGGCGGTGGCCCGCCGCGAGGCCCGCGAACCGCTTCAGCACATCACGGGGCGGGCCTTCTTCCGCTACCTGGAGCTGTATGTGGGAGCGGGCGTCTTCGTGCCCCGGCCCGAGACCGAGTCCGTGGTCGGCTGGGCGATAGACGCGGTACGGGCGATGGACGTGGCCGAGCCGCTGATCGTGGACCTGTGCACCGGTTCGGGGGCCATCGCGCTGGCGCTCGCGCAGGAGGTGCCCCGCTCCCGGGTGCACGCTGTGGAGCTGGACGAGTCGGCGCTGGTGTGGGCGCGCAAGAATGTCGAGGGCTCGCGGGTGACCCTGCACCAGGGCGACGCGCGGACGGCGCTGGGCGAGCTGGACGGCCAGGTCGACCTGGTGATCTCCAACCCGCCCTACATTCCGCTCACCGAGTGGGAGTATGTGGCGCCGGAGGCCCGCGACCACGACCCCCAGGTCGCGCTGTTCTCCGGCGAGGACGGCCTGGATGTCATCCGCGGCCTGGAGCGCACCGCCCACCGGCTGCTGCGCCCCGGCGGCGTCGTGGTCGTCGAGCACGCCGACACCCAGGGCGGGCAGGTGCCCTGGATCTTCACCGAGGACCGCGGCTGGGCTGACGCCGCGGACCACCCCGACCTCAACAACCGGCCCCGTTTTGCCACTGCACGCAGGGAGGTGCCGTAATGGCACGGCGATACGACTGCTCCGACGCGACCGACCGGGCGACCGGCCTCCGCGAGGCCGCCTCGGCCGTCAGGCGCGGAGAACTCGTCGTGCTGCCGACCGACACCGTCTACGGCGTCGGTGCGGACGCGTTCAGCGCGGACGCGGTCGGCGATCTGCTGGAGGCCAAGGGGCGCGGCCGCGGCATGCCCTCGCCGGTCCTGGTGGGTTCGCCGAACACGCTGCACGGCCTGGTCACGGACTTCTCCGAGGCGGCCTGGGAACTGGTCGACGCCTTCTGGCCCGGCGCGCTCACCCTGGTGGCCCGGCACCAGCCGTCGCTGACCTGGGACCTGGGGGAGACCCATGGCACGGTGGCGGTGCGGATGCCGCTGCACCCGGTCGCCATCGAGCTGCTGAACGAGTTCGGCCCGATGGCCGTCTCCTCGGCCAACCTCTCCGGGCACCCGGCGCCGAAGGACTGCGACGAGGCCCAGGAGATGCTGGGCGAGTCCGTCGCCGTCTACCTGGACGGCGGCCCCACCCAGGACAACGTGCCCTCGTCGATCGTGGATGTCACCGGCTCGGTGCCGGTGTTGCTGCGAGCGGGCGCCATCGACGCCGACGAGCTGCGCAAGGTCGTACCGGGCCTGGAGGTGGCCCCGTAGTGACCGCCCCACCCGGGCGTGGGCCGGCTGCGGCCGGCGGCATAAGCGGCGCCGACGGCGCGTTCCGTATCCTCCACGTCTCCACAGGCAACGTGTGCCGCTCGCCGATCACCGAGCGGCTCACCCGGCATGCCCTGGCCGACCGGCTCGGGGAGCGCCGCACGGGCGGCCTCGTGGTCGAGAGTGCGGGGACGTGGGGGCACGAGGGCGCGCCCATGGAGGAGAACGCGGTCGCCGTGCTGCTCGAACACGGTGCGGACGCCGAGGGGTTCACCGGGCGCGAGCTGCTGGACGAGCACGTGATCCGCGCCGACCTGGTGCTGACGGCCACCCGCGACCACCGTGCGCAGGTGATCTCCATGGGCCACTCCGCGGGCCTGCGCACCTTCACGCTCAAGGAGTTCACCCGGCTGGTGCGGGCGATAGACCCCGCGACGCTGCCGGTCGCGGGCAGCCCCGAGGACGTGGTCGAGCGCGCCCGCGCGCTGGTGCAGGCGGCGGCCGCGCTGCGCGGCTGGCTGCTGGCGCCGAGCCCGGAGGCGGACGAGATCTACGATCCCTACGGTGCGCCGATCCCGTACTTCCGCAGCGTCGGCGAGGAGATCAGCGGCGCGCTGGATCCGGTGGTCACCGCCCTGACGGGGGTCCCGGCGCCTGCCTAGACCGTGCCCTCCCGGCCGCACCACCGCGTAGCGCCACACCAGAACCAGCGGTCGGCGGTGAGCGTGTCCTATGGTGTGGGCCTGAACAGCCCGGCCGACCGGGCCTGCGTACGAACTGCGAGACCTCTGGGGAGCCCTTCCGGTGCGTGAATATCTGCTGACGCTGTGCGTCACGGCCGCGGTCACCTACTTGCTGACCGGGCCGGTGCGGAAGTTCGCCATCGCGGCGGGCGCGATGCCTCCGGTCCGCGCGCGCGACGTGCACCGGGAGCCGACTCCCCGGCTCGGCGGCATCGCGATGTTCGGCGGGCTGTGCGCGGGGCTGTTGGTCGCTTCACAACTCACCAACATCGGGAAGCTGTTCACTCTTTCCGATGAGCCCCGGGCGCTGCTCTCGGGTGCCGGGCTGATCTGGCTGATCGGCGTGCTGGACGACAAGTGGGGTGTCGATGCGCTGGTGAAGCTCGGCGGGCAGATGATCGCCGCCGGCGTGATGGTGCTCCAGGGGTTGACGATCCTGTGGCTGCCCGTGCCGGGCGTGGGGAACGTCGCACTCACCCCCTTCCAGGGCACGCTGCTCACGGTGGCGCTGGTGGTGATCACCATCAACGCGGTGAACTTCGTGGACGGCCTGGACGGCCTCGCCTCGGGCATGGTCTGCATCGCGAGTGTGGCGTTCTTCATGTACGCCTACCGCATCTGGTACGGCTACGGCATCGAGGCGGCGGCCCCTGCCACGCTCTTCGCGGCCGTGCTGATGGGGATGTGCCTGGGCTTCCTGCCGCACAACATGCATCCGGCCCGCATCTTCATGGGCGACTCCGGTTCGATGCTGATCGGCCTGGTCCTGGCCGCGGGCGCGGTCTCCATCACCGGCCAGGTCGACCCGGACCTGATGGTCGAGCACACCGGTTCGGTCAAGTCCGCGGTGCACACGATGGTGCCGCTGTACATGCCGTTGCTGCTGCCGCTGAGCATCATCGCGATCCCGGTGGCCGACCTGGTGATGGCGATCGTGCGCCGCACCTGGAACGGCCGCTCGCCGTTCGCGGCCGACCGGGGGCATCTGCACCACCGGCTGCTGGAGGTCGGGCACTCGCACAGCCGTGCCGTGCTGATCATGTACTTCTGGGCCGCGTTGATCGCCTTCGGGGCCGTGGCCTTCTCGGTGCGCTCCTCCAGCCTCGCCATCGTGCTGACGATCGTGCTGCTGAGCGCCGTGGGCCTGGTCGTGCTGCTGATGCCGCGCTACACGCCGCGGGTGCCCGGCTGGGCGCAGCGGGTGCTGCCGCCCCGGTACCGACGGGGTGGGCGGGAGACGGCGGACGCCGAGGTGACGACGCCGGATTCGGCCGCGGAGGACGCGGAGGCCGCGGGGGAGCGGCCGGCGCCGCGGGAGGCGGAGCGGGAGCCCGCGATGGCCGGGTTGCACGGGGCGACGGCCATCGGGGAACGTCGGCAGTTCACCCGGGAGAAGAAGATCAACACCCCTGAGTGAGCTGCTCCGTGAGCAGTGGAAGCCTCTGATACCAGACAAAGTGGCTGGCGTCAGCCAGAGATGCCCCCCGTCACACCTGCGTGTGACGGGGGGCACACCAAGTAGGTAAAGACCTCATCAAATAGTTTGTGATACCGTTCACGAAACCCGGTGGCCAGCCGAAGTTCCGCACTCTCGCGGGCTCTTCTGCGGGAGGCCCGTCCTCCGTGCCGGGCTACGCTCTTCCTCGACGATTCACGTCCCCCAGATTTCCCCCGGAGCACACCACATGCAGTCGAACGACGCACGCATGCTGCTGCACTGCGCCGTCCCGACCGCCGTGGCCGCTGTCGTGGCCGCAGTGATCAGCGGCGTCTTCGCCGGAAGCAAGGGAGCGATCGGCGGTGCCGCCGGAGCGCTCGTGGCGATCCTCTTCATGGGGATGGGTCTCTACGCTCTGCAGCGCACGGCCAAGTCCCTCCCGCACCTCTTTCAGGCGATGGGTCTGCTGCTCTACACGACGCAGATCCTGCTGCTGCTCGTGGTGCTGATCGCGTTCCGGGACACGACCCTCTTCGACACCAGGAGCTTCGCCCTCGCCCTTCTCGCCAGCACCATCGTGTGGGTGGCCGCGCAGACCAGGGCACACATGAAGGCGAAGATCCTCTACGTCGAGCCCTCCTCCAGCTCCGGCGAGAAGGCCAGTGGCACGTAGGGGCGGGATAAGTGCTCGTTCGAGCAACTGCTATCGTCCGAGACCAACTGCGGCGCAGCAGGCGGGGACGGTCGAGGTTCCGCGTTCCGGGAGACGGAACGGGCGCTCTCGCTCTCCGGCCGGCCGCCGCCCCCCAATCCGCAAGACCAGTCCAGTGCCGCTCCGCGGTCGCACGCCGCGCCGACACACCGAGGTAGCCGTATACATGCGCCATGCAGAAGGAGCTCGCGGTGAGTGCTGACCAGATGCTCGCCTTCGAGACCGATTGCCACATCTTCTCCGGCTGCGGCTTCGAGGCGCCCGGAGTCCATTCGTTCATCTTCAAGCCGCTGTTCACCGTCGGTGGCATCGAGTTCAACAAGACCATGCTGCTGGCGCTGGTGGGCACGGTCGCGATCGTCTGGTTCTTCTGGGCCGCTTTCGCCAGGCCGAAGCTGGTGCCGGGCAAACTCCAGATGGTCGGCGAGGCCGGGTACGACTTCATCCGCCGCGGTGTCGTGTACGAGGGGCTCGGCAAGAAGGAAGGCGAGAAGTACGTTCCGCTGATCGTCTCGCTGTTCTTCTTCGTCTGGATCATGAACATGTGGGCGGTCATTCCGCTCGCCCAGTTCCCCGTGACGTCGGTCATCTCCTACCCGGCGGCCCTGGCCCTGATCGTGTACGTGCTGTACATCAGCCTCACGTTCAAGCGCAATGGATTCGTCGGAGGCTGGAAGAACCTCTCGGGCTACGACAAGTCGCTCGGTGCGGTGCTGCCCCTGATCATGTTCCTGGAGCTCTTCCAGAACCTGCTGGTGCGTCCTTTCACGCACGCGGTGCGACTCTTCGCCAACATGTTCGCCGGGCACACCCTGCTGCTGCTGTTCACGCTCGCCACGTGGTACCTGCTGAACGGCTTCGGCATTCTCTACTCCGGCGTCTCCTTCATCATGACCGTGCTGATGGTGGCCTTCGAGCTGTTCATCCAGGCGGTTCAGGCGTACGTCTTCGTGCTGCTGGCCACCAACTACATTCAGGGCGCTCTCTCCGAGAGCCACTGACCGGCCGCCGCTCACCCGATTTCCCATCCACCGGTGGCCAACCCCCACCGGTCCGTGAACGAGAAGGAAGTAACGAGCATGTCCGCTCTCCAGAGCCTCGCCGCCGTCCAGATCCAGGGCAACCTCGCCGCGATCGGCTACGGCCTCGCCGCCATCGGCCCCGGCATCGGCGTCGGCATCGTCTTCGGCAACGGCACGCAGGCGCTCGCCCGGCAGCCCGAGGCCGCCGGCCTCATCCGCCAGAACCAGATCCTCGGCTTCGCCCTCTGTGAGGCGCTGGCGCTGATCGGTCTGGTCATGGGCTACGCCTACCCCAGCTGATCCGGCGACCGACCGTCCCTTTCGACGAAAGGCACTGATGTGATCGCCTTCGTGCAGATGGCGGCCGAGGAGGAGAACCCCCTCGTCCCGCCGATCCCCGAGTTCGTCATCGGTCTGCTCGCCTTCGCCATCGTCTTCTTCGCCCTGTGGAAGAAGCTCCTCCCGAGCATCAACAAGGTGCTGGAAGAGCGTCGTGACGCCATCGAGGGCGGCATCGAGAAGGCCGAGGCCGCGCAGCAGGAAGCCGCCGACGTACTCCAGCAGTACAAGGACCAGCTCGCCGAGGCCCGCCACGAGGCTGCCCGGCTGCGGTCCGAGGCCCAGGAGCAGGGCGCCACGCTCATCGCCGAGATGCGCGCGGAGGGCCAGCGGCAGCGTGAGGAGATCATCGCCGCCGGTCACGCCCAGGTCGAGGCCGACCGCAAGCAGGCCGCGCAGACGCTGCGCCAGGACGTGGGCAAGCTCGCCACCGACCTGGCGGGCAAGCTCGTCGGCGAGTCGCTCGACGACCACGCCCGGCAGAGCCGCGTGATCGACCGCTTCCTCGACGGGCTCGAAGACGCCGCCGAGGCAGACGCCAGCGGAGCCGCCCGATGAATGGTGCGAGCCGTGGGGCGCTTGCCGCCGCGCGCGAGAGCCTGACCGCGCTGACCGACTCCACCTCGGTCGACGCAGCGGCCCTCGCCGACGAGCTCGCCGCCGTCACCGCGCTGCTGGAGCGTGAGGTCTCGCTGCGCCGGGCCCTCACCGACCCGGCGCAGGACGGCGAGGCCAAGGCGTCGCTGGTGCAGCGGCTGCTCGCCGGCCAGGTCGGCGGCCCGGCCACCGACCTGGTCTCCGGCATGGTCCGCTCCCGCTGGTCCGCGCCGCGCGACCTGGCGGACGCCGTCGAGGAGCTGGCGGACCTGGCCGACCTGGTGTCGGCCGAGCGGGACGGGCAGCTGGACGACGTCGAGGACGAGCTGTTCCGCTTCGGCAGGACCGCCGCCTCCTCGCCGCAGCTGCGTGCGGCGCTCGCCAGCCGTACGGCCGGACCGGAGGCCAAGCGCGCCCTGCTGCGGGAGCTGCTGGGCGGCCGGGTCCGGCCGGCCACCGAGCGCCTGGTGACCCGGCTGGTCACCCAGCCGCGGGGACGTAGCCTGGACAGTGGGCTGGAAGCCCTCTCCCGGCTGGCTGCCGAGCGGCGCAACCGTTCGGTCGCCGTCGTGACCTCCGCGGTTCCGCTGAGCGACGAGCAGAAGCGGCGCCTGAGCGCGGCACTGGCCACGCTCTACGGCCGCCAGGTGCATCTGAACCTGGACGTGGACCCCGAGGTCCTCGGCGGGATCACGGTGCGGGTGGGCGACGAGATCATCAACGGCTCGATCGCCGACCGGCTGGAAGCGGCCAAACGCCGGATGGCGGGCTGAAGCAGTACCCCGGCGCGCGAGCGCCAACCAACTCAACAAGCACGAAAGCGGCCCGAGTTGGGCCGTACACAGGGAGTCGGGGGAAAGCGCCCCCCGGAGCCCGAAGGAACTTACGGGCCCAACAAGGAGAGCAGGGAACCCAGATGGCGGAGCTCACGATCCGGCCGGATGAGATCCGGGACGCGCTGGAGAACTTTGTCCAGTCGTACACGCCGGACGCGGCCTCGCGCGAAGAGGTCGGTACGGTCAGCGCTGCCAGTGATGGCATCGCGAAGGTCGAGGGGCTGCCCTCGGCCATGGCGAACGAGCTGCTGAAGTTCGAGGACGGCACCCTCGGCCTCGCCCTCAACCTCGAGGAGCGCGAGATCGGTGCGGTCGTCCTCGGTGAGTTCAGCGGCATCGAAGAGGGCCAGTCGGTGCAGCGGACCGGCGAGGTCCTGTCGGTCCCGGTCGGCGACGGCTACCTCGGCCGTGTCGTCGACCCGCTGGGTGCGCCGGTCGACGGCCTCGGGGAGATCGAGACCGAGGGCCGCCGTGCCCTGGAGCTCCAGGCCCCGACGGTCATGCAGCGCCAGGAAGTCAACGAGCCGATGGAGACGGGCTACAAGGCCGTCGACACCATGACGCCGGTCGGCCGCGGCCAGCGCCAGCTCGTCATCGGCGACCGCCAGACCGGCAAGACCGCGCTGTGCGTCGACACGATCATCAACCAGCGCGACAACTGGCGCTCGGGCGACCCGGACAAGCAGGTCCGCTGCATCTACGTCGCCGTCGGCCAGAAGGGCTCCACCATCGCGTCCGTGCGAGGCGCGCTGGAGGAGGCGGGCGCGCTGGAGTACACCACCATCGTGGCGGCCCCGGCGTCCGACCCGGCCGGCTTCAAGTACATCGCCCCGTACACCGGCTCGGCCATCGGCCAGCACTGGATGTACCAGGGCAAGCACGTCCTGGTCGTCTTCGACGACCTGTCCAAGCAGGCCGACGCCTACCGCGCCGTCTCGCTGCTGCTGCGCCGTCCGCCGGGCCGTGAGGCCTACCCGGGCGACGTCTTCTACCTGCACTCCCGGCTGCTGGAGCGCTGCGCCAAGCTCTCCGACGACATGGGCAAGGGCTCGATGACGGGCCTGCCGATCGTCGAGACCAAGGCCAACGACGTCTCGGCGTTCATTCCGACCAACGTCATCTCCATCACCGACGGCCAGTGCTTCCTGGAGTCCGACCTGTTCAACGCGGGCCAGCGCCCGGCGCTGAACGTCGGTATCTCCGTCTCCCGCGTCGGTGGCAAGGCCCAGCACAAGGCGATCCGGCAGATCACCGGCTCGCTCCGGGTGGACCTGGCCCAGTACCGCGAACTGGAGGCGTTCGCCGCCTTCGGCTCCGACCTGGACGACGCCTCCAAGGGCGCGCTGGAGCGCGGCAAGCGCATGGTCGAGCTGCTCAAGCAGTCGCAGTACGCCCCGTTCTCGACCGAGGACCAGGTCGTCTCCGTCTGGTCCGGCACCAACGGCAAGATGGACGACGTGCCGGTCGAGGACATCCGGCGCTTCGAGCGCGAGCTGCTGGACTACATGCACCGCGAGGAGCAGCCCCTGCTGACCAGCATCCGCGAGGGCGCCAAGATGTCGGACGACACCATCCAGATGCTGGGTGACGCGGTCGACAAGTTCAAGACGCAGTTCGAGACCTCGGACGGCAAGCTGCTGGGCGAGGGCTGAGCATGGGTGCCCAGCTCAGGGTCTACAAGCGGCGGATCAAATCCGTCACTGCGACCAAGAAGATCACGCGTGCGATGGAGATGATCGCGGCCTCCCGCATCATCAAGGCGCAGCGCAAGGTGACGGCGTCGGAGCCGTACGCGAAGGAGCTGACCCACGCGGTCACCGCCGTCGCTCAGGGTTCCGACACCAAGCACCCGCTGCTGACCGAGGCGGAGCAGCCCAAGCGGGCCGCGGTCCTGCTCATCACGAGCGACCGCGGTCTGGCGGGCGGCTACAACTCCAACGCCATCAAGGCGGCCGAAGGGCTCAACGCCCGGCTGGCCGCTGAGGGCAAGGAGATCGAGAGCTACATCGTCGGCTCCAAGGGCGTCGCCTACTACGGCTTCCGCGACCGGGCGGTCAAGGAGTCGTTCACCGGCTTCACCGACAACCCGAGCTACGCCGACGCGAAGGCCGTCGCCGCACCGCTGATCGAGGCGGTGCAGCGGGAGACCGCCGAGGGCGGCGTGGACGAGCTGCACATCGTCTACACCGAATTCGTCTCGATGATGACGCAGACCGCGGTGGACGCCCGGATGCTGCCGCTCTCCTTTGCGGGGGGCGTCGAGTCGTCCGGCGAGGGCGAGGGCGAGGGCGAGGGCGCCGCCAAGGGCGCTACCGCGCTCCTGCCGCTCTACGACTTCGAACCGTCGGCCGAGGACGTGCTGGACGCGCTGCTGCCGCGGTACGTCGAGTCGCGGGTCTACAACGCCCTGCTGCAGGCGGCTGCCTCCAAGCACGCCGCCACGCGCCGGGCGATGAAGTCCGCGACCGACAACGCCGAAGATCTCATCAAGTCGCTGACACGGCTTGCCAACGCGGCCCGTCAGGCCGACATCACCCAGGAAATCAGCGAGATCGTCGGTGGGGCGAGCGCGCTGGCTGACGCTAACGCGGGGAGTGACCGCTAACCATGACCACCACAGTTGAGACGGCCGCTGCGACGGGCCGCGTAGCCCGGGTCATCGGCCCGGTCGTCGACGTGGAGTTCCCCGTCGACGCCATGCCGGACATCTACAACGCGCTGACGGTCGAGATCCTCGACCCGTCCGAGGAGGGCAAGCGCAAGACGCTGACCCTCGAGGTCGCCCAGCACCTGGGTGAGGGCGTGGTCCGCGCCATCGCCATGGAGCCGACCGACGGCCTGGTCCGCCAGGCCCCGGTGACCGACACGGGTGCGGGCATCACCGTGCCGGTCGGCGACGTCACCAAGGGCCGGGTGTTCAACACCCTCGGCAAGATCCTGAACGAGCCGGAGGCCGAGTCGGAGGTCACCGAGCGGTGGGCGATCCACCGCCAGGCCCCCAGCTTCGACCAGCTCGAGTCCAAGACCGAGATGTTCGAGACCGGCCTGAAGGTCGTCGACCTGCTGACCCCGTACGTCAAGGGCGGCAAGATCGGCCTGTTCGGCGGTGCGGGCGTCGGCAAGACCGTCCTCATCCAGGAAATGATCATGCGTGTGGCCAAGCTGCACGAGGGCGTTTCCGTGTTCGCCGGCGTCGGCGAGCGCACTCGTGAGGGCAACGACCTCATCGAGGAGATGAAGGAGTCCGGCGTGCTCCCGCAGACCGCGCTGGTCTTCGGGCAGATGGACGAGCCGCCGGGGACCCGGCTGCGGGTCGCGCTGGCGGGTCTGACCATGGCGGAGTACTTCCGCGATGTGCAGAAGCAGGACGTGCTGTTCTTCATCGACAACATTTTCCGCTTCACCCAGGCCGGTTCCGAGGTCTCCACCCTGCTGGGCCGGATGCCCTCCGCGGTGGGTTACCAGCCGAACCTGGCGGACGAGATGGGTGTGCTCCAGGAGCGCATCACCTCGACCCGCGGCCACTCCATCACCTCGATGCAGGCGATCTACGTGCCCGCGGACGACCTCACCGACCCGGCTCCGGCGACGACCTTCGCGCACCTGGACGCCACCACGGTGCTCTCGCGTCCGATCTCGGAGAAGGGCATCTACCCGGCGGTGGACCCGCTGGACTCCACCTCCCGGATCCTGGACCCGCGCTTCGTCTCGCAGGACCACTACGACTGCGCCGAGCGCGTCAAGGGGATCCTGCAGAAGTACAAGGACCTGCAGGACATCATCTCCATCCTCGGCATCGACGAGCTGTCCGAGGAGGACAAGCTCACGGTGTCCCGCGCCCGCCGGATCGAGCGCTTCCTGTCGCAGAACACCCACGCGGCGAAGCAGTTCACCGGTCTCGACGGATCGGACGTCCCGCTGGACGAGTCGATCGCGGCCTTCAACGCGATCGCCGACGGCGAGTACGACCACTTCCCCGAGCAGGCGTTCTTCATGTGCGGTGGCCTGGAGGACCTCAAGGCCAAGGCGAAGGAGCTCGGCGTCTCCTGACGCCGGGCCCCGGCACCACGGCGCATCCATGTGCCCCCGTGCGCGGTCGCGAGCGACCGGGTGCGGGATGTGCGCCGGTCGTGCTCCGCGGCGGGGGCGGGTGAAGTACCCGCCCCCGCGCCGCACCCCGTATCCTTTCCCCATCCCAGTCTGAGGAGCCACAGTGGCTGAGCTGCACGTCGAGTTGGTCGCCGCCGACCGCAAGGTCTGGTCCGGCGAGGCCAGCCTGGTCGTCGCGCGTACCTCCTCGGGTGATATCGGCGTCATGCCCGGCCACCAGCCGCTGCTCGGTGTGCTGGAGTCCGGCCCGGTCACCATTCGTACGACGGGCGAGAGCGGCAACGGCACCGTCGTCGCCGCGGTGCACGGCGGGTTCATCTCCTTCGCCGACAACCAGCTCTCGCTGCTCGCCGAGGTCGCGGAGCTGACCGACGAGATCGACGTCGAGCGGGCGGAGCGTGCCCTGGAGGACGCGAAGTCCCAGGCGGACGCCGACGCCGAGAAGCGCGCCGATGTCCGGCTGCGGTCGGTGACGGCCGCACGCTGACGTCAGTCGCGTCACATCCGGCGCACGACGACCCTCAGCCGCGGGCGGTCCCGGAATTTCCCGGGTCCGCCCGCGGCTGAAGCCATACCGCAGGGTTTGAGAGACTTGTCGCGCGGCAGGTCCCGAAGAGAGCGAGGAGGTCGGTGACGATGGCCCTTGCTCTGCTGCTGTGCGGCGTGGTCGTCCTGCTGGTGGTGGCGGGACTCTTCGCCTTCGGCGTACGCCGGCGGCTCATCCAGCGGTCCGGCGGAACGTTCGACTGCAACCTGCGCTGGGCGGTCTCCGAGGGAGAGGCCGACGACCCCAAAGGAAAAGGCTGGGCGTACGGGATCGCTCGCTACAACGGAGACCGGATCGAATGGTTCCGCGTCTTCTCCTATGCCCCCAGGCCCCGCCGCCATCTGGTGCGCGGGGCCATCGACGTTCTGGAGCGGCGCTCCCCGCTGGGCGAGGAGGAGCAGGCGCTGCTCTCCGACGCGGTGGTGCTGGCCTGCGCCGTCGGCCCCGACCGGGTGCGGGTCGAGCTCGCCCTGAGCGAGGACGCGCTCACCGGCTTCCTCGCCTGGCTGGAGGCCGCCCCGCCCGGCCAGCGGGTGAACGTGGCCTGACCTCTGTCGTCCGGCGTGCGCCGGACTCAGGTGCTCCACGCCGCAGGGCGGCGGGTCTCCTGCGGCTACGGCGCCCCGACACCCCACTCCTGGGCCAGTACGGCGGCCTGGGTGCGGCTGCGCAGTTCCAGCTTCGCGAGCAGCCTGCTCACATGGGTCTTGACGGTGCCCTCCGCCATGGTGAGGCGATCGGCGATCTCGGCGTTGGACAGGCCCACGCCCAGGCACCCGAGCACCTCCCGCTCCCGGCGGGTGAGTTCGCCCAGTCCGGGCGGCGGCGTACCCGGGGTGTCCGGGGCGCGGGCGGTGCCCGGCGCCGCCGAGCCGGCGAACTCGGCGATCAGTCGCCGGGTCACGGCGGGAGCGATCATGCCCTCGCCGCGTGCGACGGTGCGTACCGCCTCCACCACCTCCGCCGCCTCGCTGTCCTTGAGCAGGAACCCGGCGGCGCCCGCGCGCAGTGCCCCGAAGACGTAGGCGTCCAGGTCGAAGGTGGTGAGGACCAGGACGTCGGCGAGCCGGTCGCCGGTGATCTGCCCGGTGGCCGTCACCCCGTCCAGGCGTGGCATCTGGATGTCCATCAGCACCACGTCCGGAGCCAGCTCCCGGGCGAGCCGGACGGCCTCCTCGCCGTCCCCCGCCTCGCCGACGACGTCGATTCCGGCGGCGTTGCCGAGGATGAGCACGAGCCCCGCGCGTACGGCCTGCTGGTCCTCGGCGATCAGTACGCGGACGGTCCGATCAGCGGTCACGCTCCGGCTCCCTCTTCTCGTGCTTCTCAGGTGTCCCCTGCTTCTCGTGCCGGCGTGCGGCGCCGGAGCCCTCGGCGGCCGGTTCCGCCTCGTGCGGGGCGGGCAGCACCGCGTACACCTGCCAGACCCGCTCCCCGGCTGCCCCGTCCGCGGGCCCCGCGGTCAGCTCGCCCTCCAGCAGTTCGACCCGCTCCCGCATCCCGACCAGGCCCGCGCCCGCGCCGGGCGCGCGCGGGGCGCCGTCGTCCACCGGAGCCGCGCCCAGCGGACTGCGGACGCGGATGCCGAGGGTGTCCGGGCGGACCGCGTCCCGGTCGAGTGCCACGGTGACATCGCCGGGAGCGGCGTGCTTCAGCGCGTTGGTGACGGCCTCCTGGACGACGCGGTAGGCCGCCAGCTCCACGGGGGCCGGAAGGCGCTCGCCGCTGGGCCGGTGGTCGGCCAGGGTGAAGGTGCGGCCGTCGCCCGCCATCGCCCGGGCCCGCCGCAGCAGCGCCTCCAGCCCCTCCAGCGAGGGCGTCGCGGTCGGTTCCCCGGAGCCGTCCGCGTTGCGCAGCAGCCCGATGAGGCGGCGCATCTCGGCCAGCCCCTGCACGCTGTTCTCCCGGATGACTCCCAGTGCGTCGCGGGTGGCGCCGCCGCCGGCAGCCGGCTCCGGGAAGGAGAGCGCCGCCGTGGAGTGGATGGCGATGGCCGAGAGGTGGTTGGCGACGACGTCGTGCAGCTCACGGGCCATCCGGGCGCGTTCGGCGGTCACCGCCTGCTTGCGGTCCAGCTCCGCCAGCAGCGCCGTCTGCTCCGCTCGCAGCCGCTCGGCGGCCGCCTTGTCGCGGTGGTTGCGGATCATCTCGCCCGAGGTGGTGGGCACCACGAGGATCCCGACGCAGGCCGCTCCGACCAGCAGCATCTCCGCGTCCCGGAATGCGATCAGCAATCCGGCCGAGACCAGCACGCTGACCACGACCGAGGTCCGCAGCACCAGGCGGGAGAGCTGGGCCGAGCCATAGAGCACCGCGGCGTAGAGGACATCGGTGAACAGCACCATGGTCGCCAGCAGCGAGCCCACCGTCAGGTCGGCGACCTCGGCGACCGTGCCCAGCAGCAGCGGGTACGGCTGCCCGAACCGCCGTGACAGTGTGGCCAGGCACATCGCGGCGAGCGGCAGCAGAACCAGCCAGCGCGGTCCGGTCTGCCACAGCGGTCGGCTGTTCAGCTCGAACGCCCACAGCAGCAGCCCCCCGGCGGCACCGGCGGCCGCGACCAGCACGTCGTCCCGGTGCGGGCGGCGGCCACGCGGGGTACGCGCGGCCCGGGATATGACTGCGGCGATCACGACTCCAACGGGTCACGGCTCCCCGGGAGGGAGCGTCCCTTCCGCAGGGCGAGCATCCCTCCCAGGAAGGGGAGATCATCCTTCCGGGTATCCATCCGGCGCGACGGTGCCGGCCGCGCGCCCGGGTACCCGGAGCCCGGCCGGTGGGGCCCTTGCGGATTCCGTCCTCCGGTCGGCTCAGCCTATCCGGGGCCGCGGCGGCGGTCGTCGTTCGCCGGAGCGAGCAGCCGGAGGGCGGGGACTGCATCGAAAGATGCAGTCCCCGCCGCCGCGAATCGTCGTGCGCGACGACGCCGCGGGCGGTTGCGGGGCGCCACAGTGGGGGTGCGCTTCCGGACCGTCTCCCGCCCCGGCCGTGCGGACCGGCGGCCGGTGGTGCCGCCGCCGCATCCCCTCGTCCAAGGGCCGTGTCAGAAAGGCTCCCCTGTGATCGTGACTCTGATCGTCATCTGCGAGGTCGCCTTCTGGGTGCTGCTCGCCGCGGGCCTCGCGCTGCGCTATCTCGCGAAGCTGCCCCGTGCCGGTGCCGCCGTACTGCTGTGCGAGCCACTGCTGGAGGTCGTGCTGCTGATCGTCACCGCGATCGACCTGCGCAACGGTGCGGAGCCCGACTGGAAGCACGGGCTGGCCGCCGTGTACATCGGGTTCACGGCCACGCACGGTCACTACATGGTCAGGTGGGCGGACGGCCACGCGGCGCATCTGCTCGGCAAGGGGGAACGCCCGGCCAAGCCGCCCCGCTACGGCATGGCGCACACCGTGCACGAGTGGAAGATGTGCGGGCGTGCCCTCGGTGGCGTCGCCCTCGCCGCCGTCCTGCTGCAAGCTGCGATCTGGTACGTCGACGACGCGTCGCAGGCCGCGCCGCTGCGCGAGTGGCAGAGCCGGATGGGCGTGGTGGCCGGTATCAGCCTGCTGATCGCGGTCAGCTACACGATCTGGCCCAGGCGGCCGAAGCGTGCGGACGAACACGAACACGGATACGGGCAGTGGGCCGAGCGGTTCGAGCGCCCCAGGCCGCCCCGGCCGACGCGCGGGCCAGGTCACGCGGAGCCCGGATCCGAGCCCCGGCCCGCGCAGTCCGATGCCGGGCCCGGACGCACCGAGCCGGCGTCCCAAGCGAGGCCCTCGGCCGCCTATGGGTATCCCCAGGGGCGGGCGGACCCGTCGGCCGCGCGGTTCCGGGAATAGCCGCCCGCGGCGGGCCCTCGCCGCTCGGAGGGTCACCCGCGCCGCGGCGCAGGGCGCCGCGAGCGCGTCAGGCGTCGGGGTCGCGGCCCGGGACATCCTTGGAGTCGGGCTTCTCCAGGGCCTTCAGGGTGGCGCGGGTGTCGGTCTTCAGCCACTCGGTGACCGTCTCGGCGGACGGCGGGTCGGCGTCCTCGTCGATGCCGCCGCCGAACCAGCTCCAGCGCATCTCGTAGGTCATCCACCCCGCGCGCACGGTCAGCTTGAGGCTGCCCAGGCTGCTGCCCCGCTCCTCCTTGACCAGGTACGCCTCGTCGCCGAAGCCGTCCACGGAAGAGACCTCGTACTTGTACGTACGCGACTTCTGGTCCTCCCACACCTGCTGCTGGGAGGCGAACTCCCCGGTGGGGTCGGACTTCTTGTGCCACTCCACGGTGGTGCTCACGTACGTGGTCGGCGGAGTGCTGGACGTCTCGCCCTTCTTGGTCATCGTGCGGCTGCACTGGCTGATGTCGTACCCCTTCTGGCGGGAGGAGTAGCCGTCGGGGTAGTCCGAGGAGGTGTCCTTGAGCTCGTAGTCCTCCTTGAAGGAGGCGAGTTCGGCCGTCTCGCACATGTCGTGGTGGAAGCGGTAGCCGCGGAAGTCGGCGGTGTCCTTCTCCAGCGCCCCCGTGGCCATCAGCGTCGCCGCCCAGGTGACCGAGGCGACCACCACGCCGCCCAGCGCCCACAGCCAGCGCGGCCCGCCGCCGCGTCCCTGCCCCGTCGGGGGCTGCCCGGGCGGGCCGGGCAGCGGAGGGGACGGCTGCGCGTACGGGTTGAACTGATACGCGGGTGTCGCGGATGTGGGCTGCTGTGAGAACGGTTGCTGCGGCTGTGCCCCCGGTATGGCCATGCCCGCACAGTACCCGGTTCCACTCGGCAGCAGACCGCTGGCTACAGGTCTGTGACCTGCGGAAGCCGAGCGGCGAACGCGTCCAGGGCGGCGAGGCTGCCGTCGGTGCCGGTGTGCAGATGACCGGCCATGCCCAGCGCCCTGGCGGTCTCGACGTTCTCCGGGACGTCGTCGACGAGCAGTGCGTCCTCGGCCGCGGCGCCGAGCAGGCCCAGAGTGTGGGTGTAGATGCGCGGATCGGGCTTGGCGAAGCCCACCTCGCAGGAGAGCACGACCGCGTCGGCGACCGTCAGGTGCGGGGCGAGGTTCGCGCGTGCGTCGGGCCAGGCGTTGCTGACGAACGCCGTCCGTGCACGGCCCCGCAGCGCCGCCACCGCGTCCAGCAGCGCCGTGTCCCACACCGGGTCGCCGGCCAGATCGTGGCGCAGTTCGGCCACGGCTGCCGCGTCCAGGCCGAGCCGCTCGCGGACGACGGACCACCACGCGGTGCCGCTCATCCGCCCCACGAGCACCTCGGTGTCGTTGCCCGCGTAGACGGCAGTGACGATGTCCCGCTCGGTGCGGCCCAGCCGCGCCGCCCACTTGGCGGCGGCGGCCGGCAACTTGTCGGCCACCAGCACCCCGCCCAGATCCATCAGCAGTGCGGGCCGTCCCCGCGCGGGCCGGGTGCCGGGTGCGTTCACCGCTCGCCGCCCGGCACCCACAGCACGTCGCCGACCGGCTTGTTGGCCGTCCGCGCCAGGATGAACAGCAGGTCGGAGAGCCGGTTGAGGTAGGTCGCCGGCAGCGGGTTCATCGTCTCGCCGTGCTCCTCCATGGCCGCCCAGGTGGAGCGCTCTGCCCGCCGTACGACGGTGCACGCCTGGTGCAGCAGCGCCGCGCCCGCGGTGCCGCCCGGAAGGATGAACGAGCGGAGTTTCTCCAGCTCCTCCAGGAAGCGGTCGCAGTCGGCCTCCAGTTTGTCGATGTAGCTCTGCTCGACCCGCAGCGGCGGGAACTCGGGGTTGTCCACGACGGGCGTGGACAGGTCGGCGCCCACGTCGAACAGGTCGTTCTGCACCCGCAGCAGGACGGTGCGGACCGGCTCGTCCAGTCCGCCCATGGCCAGCGCGACGCCGATCGCGGCGTTCGCCTCGTTGGCGTCGGCGTACGCCGCGATACGGGTGTCGGTCTTGGCGGTGCGGCTCATGTCGCCGAGCGCCGTCGTGCCCTTGTCGCCGGTGCGGGTGTAGATCCGCGTGAGGTTCACCATGCAGCGAGCGTAGCCCGCGCCCGCCGTCGGGGAAGGGCGCCGCCGGGGGAGTCCCTAGGCGCCCACTCTGCGGAAGACCCGGGTGCCCAGCGCCAGCGCGGCGGCGGCCAGCGCCACGGCCACCGCCGTGCCGAGGGCCAGGGTGCCGTCCGTGTAGTCCCCGGTGTAGGCGTCGCGCACGGCCTCGACGACGTACCGGAACGGTACGCAGCGCGAGACCGCGTCCAGCCAGCCCGGCGCCAGCGTCATCGGCAGCAGGACACCGGAGAGCAGCATCGCGGGCATATTCAGGGAGTTGATCACCGGTGCGAACTCCTGGGGGGTGCTGACCCGCATCGCCAGCGCGTAGGACAGTGCGGCCAGGGCCGCGGCGAGCAGGCCGACCAGGGCGAAGCCGAGCAGGATCCCGGTCAGCGGCGCGCGCAGACCCATCGCGACGCCGACCAGGACGAGCAGGGCCGACTGCACGGAGAGCTGGAGGACGTCGCGCACGAGCCGGCCCAGCAGCAGGGCGAGCCTGCTCACCGGGGTGACCCGCATCCTCTCGACCACGCCGTGCTGCTTCTCCATCAGGAGGGTGAATCCGGCGAAGGCCGAGGAGAAGAGGCTGAGCTGGACGAGGAGTCCCGGCACCAGGGTCTGCCAGGAGTCGCCGTCCCCGCCGATGCTCAGGTCCTTCAGCAGGGGACCGAAGAACAGCAGGAAGAGCAGGGGCTGGAGGAGGCCGAAGAGCAGCCCGAGTTTCGATGCGGCCGTCTGCCGGATGCAGCGGCCGGCGATGATCCGGGTGTCGGTCAGCAGGTGGTGCACAGCGAGGTGGTCCGTTCTCTGCGGAGGCGGTCGGGGGGGGGGGCGTCAGACGGCGACGGGGGCCTGTTCCTCGCGCGGGACGGGCCGCCCGGTGACGGCGAGGAAGGCGTCCTGCAGTCCGGCCTCGGCCGAGCCGCCATAGGTGCGCCGCAGCTCCGCGGAGCTGCCCTGTGCCGCGATCCGGCCGTCGGCCACGATCACCAGCCGGTCGGCGAGTACGTCGGCCTCGTCCAGGTAGTGCGTGGTGAGGAAGACGGTCACGCCGCGTTCGTCGCGCAGCCTCCGCACCAGCCGCCACACCTCGGCGCGGCTGCCGGGGTCGAGTCCGGTCGTGGGTTCGTCGAGGAAGAGCAGCTCCGGGTCGTGGGTGAGGGCCATGGCGATGTCGAGCCGGCGCCGCTGCCCGCCGGAGAGCGCGCCGCAGGGGCGGTCGAGCAGGTCGGTCAGGTCGAGGTCCGCCGCCAGCTCCCGGGTGCGGCGTTCGGCTGTGGTTCTGTTCAGCCGGTAGAGCCTGGCCTGGGTGGTCAGCTCCTCGCGGACGCTCACGGCGGGGTCGGTGCCGCCGGACTGGGCGACGTATCCGATGCGCCGCCGTACCCCGCGGGGGTCCGCCCGCAGGTCGTGCCCGGCGACGGTCGCCGTGCCGGAGCTGGGCGGCAGCAGGGTGGTGAGCATCCGGAGCGTGGTGGTCTTGCCCGCTCCGTTGGGGCCGAGGAAGCCGAGGATCTCGCCCTGCTCGACGGTGAGGTCGATGCCGCGGACGGCTTCGACGGTGCGGGGCGTGCGGGGCAGGCGGAACGCGCGGGACGTGCGGGCTGCGCGGGATGAGTGGGCCTTGGTGCGGAACGTCCGGGTCAGCCCGGAGGTCCGGATGGCTGCTGGCATGGCACCCAGAAAAACAGAGTGACTTAAAATTTGCAACCACTCCAAAAATTCATCGGCACCATGCCCGGCCTACGATGGAGCCATGACCAGCACCGCACCCCAGGAGGGCCGCAGGGAACGGAAGAAGCGCGAGACCCGGCTGCGGATCTCCGACATCGCCACGGGACTCTTCCTCGACCGCGGCTTCGACGCCGTCACCATCGCCGAGATCGCGGAGGCCGCGGACGTCTCGGTGAACACGGTCTACAACTACTTCCCGACCAAGGAGGACCTCTTCTTCGACCGCGCCGAGGAGGTGATCGACCGCCCCTCCCGGTTCGTGCGCGAGCGGCTGCCGGGCCAGTCGGCGGCGGACGCGGTGCTGGGCAGGCTGCGCGCCGAGATCGAGGACCGCAGCGTCTACGCCGGGATGATGGAGGGCTACGACGCCTTCATGCGCTGCATCCACGGGGCACCCTCGCTGCTGGCCCGGATGATGCTCATGCAGTACCGGACCGCCGAGCGGCTCACCGAGACGCTCGCCGAGGAGACCGGCGACGATCCCGAGGACCCCATGCCCCAGTTGGTCGCGGGCGAACTCGTCCACATCTCCAACCAGCTCTTCCGGGGCGCGACCCGGGCCGTCGCCGCCGGGATGTCACCCGAACAGGCGGCTGTCGCCGCGCTAGGAAAGCTCGACACCTACGAGGGACTCGTCTCCGAGCGCTTCCTCAAGTACGCGGTCCGGCCCGGCTGATGGGACCGGCGGCGGGGCGCGGCGCGCGGGGTGTGACGTCCGCCATGTGAGACGTGATACGTGTCTCTTCGTCTCCCACGCCCCGCCGGGAGACGCTAATGTCCGCCCAACGAACGGTCATTCACAAGGCGCCGGGCACACCGCCGCAGCGGGCGTGCGAGCCGGTGCGACGAAGTGAGGGTGAACAACGTGGCGAAGAAGCTCGCCGTCATCGGAGCCGGACTCATGGGCTCCGGAATCGCACAGGTCTCCGCTCAGGCGGGCTGGGACGTGACGCTCCGCGATGTGACGGACGAGGCGCTCGCCCGCGGCAGGGACGGGATCAAGGCGTCGTACGACAAGTTCGTCTCCAAGGGCAAGCTCGACGCGGCGGACGCCGAGGCCGCCCTCGGCCGCATCACCACCACCACGGACCTGGAGGCGGTGTCCGAGGCGGATGTCGTCGTCGAGGCCGTCTTCGAGCGGATCGAGGTCAAGCGGGAGATCTTCGCGGCCGTCGACAAGTTGGCCCGCGACGAGGCCGTCCTCGCCTCCAACACCTCCGCCATCCCGATCACCAAGATCGCTGCGGCCACCGCCCGGCCGGAGCGGGTCGTGGGCACGCACTTCTTCTCGCCCGTGCCCATGATGGCCCTGTGCGAGCTGGTGCGCGGCCTCAAGACGAGCGACGAAACCCTGGCCACCGCACGGGAGTTCGCCGAGTCGGTCGGCAAGACCTGCGTCGTCGTCAACCGGGACGTCGCCGGGTTCGTCACCACGCGCCTGATCTCGGCGCTCGTGGTGGAGGCCGCGAAGCTCTACGAGTCCGGCGTCGCCTCGGCCGAGGACATCGACACCGCCTGCCGGCTCGGCTTCGGCCACGCCATGGGCCCGCTGGCGACCGCCGACCTGACCGGGGTGGACATCCTGCTGCACGCCACGGAGAACATCCACACCGAGTCCCAGGACGGCAAGTTCGCCCCGCCCGAGCTGATGCGCCGCATGGTCGACGCCGGGGACCTGGGCCGCAAGGCCGGGCAGGGCTTCTACCAGCACTGACCCCGGGGCCGGTGCGGTGGGGGGCGGCGCGGATCCGCCCCTCGGCCGCACCGGCGCCCCGCCGCGCGCGGCCCGGCCGGGAGCGGCGCGCACGGCCCGGTCGGAGCGGGGAGGCCGGGCCGGACGGCGGCCGGATCGTCGCCCGAGGCACCCGTGGGGGTGAAACTCGGTATCGGTCCGGAAACGGACGGCAACTCCGCCGCTGTGGCACCAGTCATCCGCAGTGGGACTGCACCAGCATGAGGAACCACGCCACGGACACCACGCCGGGAGCACATATGCATATCAGGGGCGACCACGCCGAGCTGGTCGTCGGAGGTCGTCTCGACGTCCGCAGCGCGGCGGACGCCCGTACGGTCCTGCACGCAGCCGTCGACTCGGGCGACGGCGACCTCGTGCTGGACCTCGCCGAGCTCGACTCGTGGGACGCCACGGGGCTCGGGGTCATCATGGGCGCACACCGCCGCGCGGGACGCTGCGGCCGCAGACTCGTCCTGCGCAAGGTACCCCCGCAGATGCGGCGCCTGCTGGTGGCCACCCGGCTGCACCGGATCCTGGCCATCGAGACCGCCGCGCCGGGCGCCTCCCCGGCCGCCGGATCCCGCCCCGGGCAGCCCGGTATCCTGGCGAAGCCATGACAGCCGGGCCGGTACCGCCCTCACGCGCCGTCGCTTCCTGGACAATGGGGGCCGTGCGCCGGACCGGCCCCTCCCGGTCGGCCGATCGCGCCACCTGTTCTTGGGAGACATGACGATGGAACGGCACGGCAGCGACCGTCCCGCACACGGCGACGAGCATCCGTCCACCAGCGGTGGGACCAGCGGCGAACAGGTCCGGGCCGTCCGGCTCGTCGCCGACCGGTACCTCGTGACGGTCAACCCGGTCGACGGCAGCGAGGTGGAACCCCGCCCGCCGGGCACCGAGCACGATGCCCCGCGCAAGCGCGCCCTCGGAGACCGTCCGGCCCAGGAGGCCACCGCCGCCGCGGCACTGCCCCCCGGCAGCCTCCTGGAGCGCGACGAGGAGCGCGAACGGCTCTCCCGGCTGCTCTCCCGCGGCCGCTCGGTCCGGCTCACCGGGCCGGCCGGGTCCGGGCGCACCGTCCTCCTCGACGCCGTCGCCGAGGACGTCGCCACCCTGGCCCCCGACGGAGTGGTCCGGCTCAACGGGTACCGCCGCACCCCCAGCGATCTGATGTACGACCTGTTCGCCGCGGTCCACAGCGCCCCCCAGCACCGCCCGGGGAAGGCCGAGCTGGACAGCGCGCTGGGTGGGGTCGGCGCTGTCGTACTCGTCGACGACCTGGAGTTCGGCGGCGCGGCGCTCGACGACCTGCTGCGGGCCACTCCCGAATGCGCCTTCCTGTTCACCGCCACGCCCGAGGTGCCCGCACCCGCTTCCGGCTCCGGCCTCGAAGAGGTCTTCCTGCCCGGACTCAGCCGCACCGCCTGCCTGGAGCTGCTGGAGCGGGCCGTGCACCGCCAGGCCACCGACGGCGAGGCCGACTGGGCCGCCGACCTGTGGTTCGGCTCCGAGGGGCTGCCGCTCCGTTTCGTCCAGGCCGGCGCGCTGCTGCGGCTGCAGGGCAGCGAGAGCGTCGTCGCCGACCTGCCGGACGACGTGGCACTCGCCCCCCTGCTGGCCGCGGCCCTCTCCGAGGCGGGGCGCGAGGCGCTGCGGCTGGCCCTCGCGCTCGGCGGGGAACTGCCGCACGCCGAACACCTGCCGGCCCTCATCGGCGATCCGCAGGCCGCGGACTGCCAGGGCGAACTGCTGGCCGCCGGGCTGCTCAGCCCCGCGGGCGACCACTTCAAGCTCGCCGCGGGCTGCGCCGCCGAACTGACCGAGGCCGGGCACGCCGAGACGGCCACCCCCTACGCCCGCACCGCCGCGCAGCACTACAGCTGGTGGGCCGGGCAGAGCACCGTCACCGCCGACCGTGTCGCGCTGGAGGCGGACCCGCTGCTCGCCGCCGTGCGCGGCGCGCAGCGCACGGGCAGCGCCAGCGCCGCCGTACTGCTCGCCCGTACCGCGGCGCCGGTGCTGGCCGCGGCGATGCGCTGGAGCGCCTGGGAGCGGGTGCTGCGCGCCGGCCAGGAGGCGGCACGGGCCTCCGGTGAGGTCGCCGAGGAAGCCTATTTCCACCACGAGCTGGGCGTGCTGGCCCTCGCCGCGGGCAACCCCGAGCGGGCCCGCTCCGAACTGGAGACGGCACTGGGGCTGCGCGGCACCCTGGCCGAGCAGCAGGGGACGGTCGCGGGCCGCAGGGCCCTCGCACTGGTCACCGACCAGCTCTCCGCCCCGGCCGCCGGGGCGCCGGGCGGTGAGGCCGCGGCCGGTACGCCGACGCCGGGCACGCCGCGGGCCGCTGCGGACGCCACCACCACCCCGGCGCTCTCGACCGCCGCCGCCCAGCAGCAGCCGGGCGCGACACTCGTCTCCCCGTCGGACGGCGCGCAGGAGGCGGCACCCTGGGCCGGCGACACCGCCTCCGCGAGCGGCCGGCACGGCGCGGCGCGCGGCTGGCGCGCCTTCACGAGCAGCAAGCGGAACCTGGCGGCGGCCGGTGCCGGCGCCCTGCTGGCGGCCGTGCTCGGCACCGTCGTCACCTTGGGCACGGTCTCCGACGAGAGCCCGCCGGACTCCGTGCAGCCGGACTCGGCGACCTCGCAGGACGACGAGGACAACGCCCCCGGCGACGCCGCGCCCGGAGACGGCGGCCGGAGCGGGCGGCCGGACCAGCGGCCCGTCGCGGACCGGCCCCAGCCGGACACGGACAGCCCCACTTCCTCGCGGGACGCCGGGCCGCCGGGGGAGGAGCCCAGTTCCTCCAAGAGCTCCTCCGAAGCACCCGACGACCCCAGCAGCCCGCACGAGCCGCCGTCCTCGCCGGACGATCCGCCCTCCTCGCACCGGCCCCCGTCCTCCTCGCCGGAGGACCCGCCCACTTCCGAGGACCCCTCGCCCACCCCCAGCGACGACCCGACCTCCGAGGACCCGCCGAAGACCCCCTCGGGCGGCGCGGACAACACCACGACCCAGACCGGCGGCGAACCGGAGCGGTCGCCCAGCGGCAGTGCGGATGCGAGCGCGCCCGAACCCTCGGCGTCCTGACGCCCCGTACGGGCGGCCCGCACGGGCCGCGCGGCGGTGCCGCTCGCGGCCTCGCGCGAAAGCAGGTGCGAACCCGGCTGCGGGCGCACCACAGCGCTCACCGGCCGCTTCGGCGGTCCGGTGAGCGCCGAAGCGCGGCTCAGAACAGCCGGAGTTTGTCGTCCTCGATGCCGCGCAGACCGTCGTAGTCGAGGGTGACGCAGGAGATGCCGCGGTCGGCGGCCAGCACCCTGGCCTGGGGCTTGATCTCCTGTGCGGCGAAGACGCCCTTGACGGGGGCGAGATGGGGATCGCGGTTGAGCAGTTCCAGATAGCGGGTGAGCTGTTCCACGCCGTCGATCTCCCCGCGGCGCTTGATCTCCACGGCGACTGTCGTCCCGTCGCTGTCGCGGCCCAGGATGTCGACGGGGCCGATCGCGGTGGGGAACTCACGGCGGATCAGGGACCAGCCCTCGCCCAGCGTCTCCATGCGGTCGGCGAGGAGTTCCTGGAGGTGCGCTTCCACGCCATCCTTGATCAGTCCGGGATCGGTGCCCAGCTCGTGGGAGGAGTCGTGCAGTATCTCCTCCATCGTGATGATCAGTTTCTCGCCCGCCTTGTTCTCCACCGTCCAGCGCTGGTCGTCCCCCTCTTTCAGGGTGCACGGGGGAGACATCCAGTTGAGGGGCTTGTACGCCCGGTCGTCGGCATGGACGGACACCGAGCCGTCCGCCTTGACCAGGATCAGCCTGGGTGCGGCGGGCAGATGCGCGGTGAGCCTGCCGGCGTAGTCGACCGAGCAGCGGGCGATGACGAGACGCATGGTCGGTCACGCTACTCGACCGCCGCCACCGCGCGCGATTCGCCCCCGGATGGGGTGTTCGGCAGTGGCGCGAGTATTCCCATTCTCGTGCTGCTCTCACGTCCGGAGCCGTACGGTAAGGCTGGACGTCGCCGTCCGAGGTTGCGCGACTACGCGGTGATGTCCTTTCACCCCCAAGAGACCTCGGCCCCAGGGCCCGGGTCGCGAGAGGAGAAACCCATGTCGCTCGACGTCCCACCTGCGCTTCTGGACCAGGCAGAGCGTGGCGAGGTGGATGAGGCGGCGTTCGTCGACTGCGTCCGCACGTCCCTCCCGTACGCGTGGGAGATGGTCAGTTCGCTCGTCGCGCAGTTGAAGGTGGACGGCGGGGAGTTCGCCGACAACCAGACGCCCCCCCCGGACGAGCAGCGCCGTGGCCAGCTGCTCCGCGCGCTGGCCAGCGACGCGATCCGCGGTGCCCTGGAGCGGCACTTCGGGGTGCGGCTCGCCTTCCAGAACTGCCACCGCGTGGCCGTCTTCCCGCTGGACACGTCGGCTGACGACCGGCTCGCCCGCTTCACCTCCATACGCGGGCAGCTCCTCAACCAGTCGCCGGAGCTGCGCGACTGCTGAGCGGCCCGCGGGGCTGCTGAGCGTCGGGCGGGTACGGACCGGGTCCGTTGCGGCGGTGGGGACCCACCGCCGCAACGCCGCTGTGCCCTGCGGCAGTCCAGCGCCGTCGGGCAACACCGTTTGGCTGCAACGTTTTTCGGCCGTTGCGGGATGCCGCGCCGAGGATCGGATGCCGGGCCGCCGCTCGGTCTCACGCGAGCAGCGGTCGCACCTCGTCGGCCAGCCGCTGGACGTTCCGCAGGGTGCCGTCCCGCTCACCGGTGCCCTCGACCAGCAGCGCGAACCGTTCGATCCCGGTGCGCTCGGCCGTCGCCGCGAGCCGGTCGGCGCACAGTCGGGGCGAGCCCACCGCGTGCAGTTCGCACAGCAGTTCCGTGTACGCGAGAGGGTCCCGCATGGAGCGGGGGCGGCCGTCCACGGTCACATGCTGCCCCAGGCCCTCCTGCAGCCAGCCGGGCATCGCCTTGGTCAGTGCCTGCCGCGCCTCCTCGTGCGAGTCGCCCACCTGCACGACCCCGGCCGACACATGCTGCCGGGCGGCGGCCGCGACCGCCTCCGGGGGGTGTCCGGCCTCCAGCGCCGCAGCGCGCCACAGCCGCGTCATATCCGCCTTGTCCCCGTCCCCGCAGTGCATGCCCAGCAGCATGGGCAGCAGCCGCTCGGCGGCCAGCCGGACGGTTCCCGGCGAGGTGCAGGCGACGACCACGCCGGGCCCGGTAGCCGTACCGGGACCGGGGCAGTCGGCCGCGTCCGGGCGCGGCACCACGGCCACCTCGCGGAAGCGGTAGCGCTCGCCGTCCGCGCCCACCCGCGGCTCGCGCAGCCAGCGCAGCAGCAGGTCCAGCGCCTCGGGGAAACCCTCCTCGAACGCGCGGGCCCCGCCGCCGAAGACCTCCAGATCCACCCACGGCCCGCCGCGCCCGACCCCGAGCGTGAAGCGCCCCTCGGAGAGCAGGTGCAGCAGCGCGGTCTGCTCCCCGAGCGCGACGGGGTGCGCGTTGGGCAGCACGCTGACCGCGGTGCCGACGCCGATCCGCCGGGTGCGTCCCAGCAGCAGCGCGGCGAGCGTCACCGCCGAGGGGCATACGCCGTACGACACGAAGTGGTGCTCGGCGAGCCAGACGTGGTCCAGCCCCGCCCGCTCGGCGGTCTCCGCGACGCCCACGGCCCGGTCCAGCGCCTCGCCCTGCTGCTGGCCCGGGAACTGCGCACCCAGGACGAAAGCTCCAACCTGCATTCCCCACCGCCCTCGTGACTGCCCGCGGCCGGTCCGGTCCGGGCCGGGCGTTCGGCAGGACCGGACACCCCATCCAGCACTAACGGCGGACGGGGTGCCGAAGGCACGGTCCGGAGTGCTGTTCATCCGATGAACGCCGATTCGCTCCCGCCTGTGGACGGGGGCGTGCGGTCGCCGGTCCTCTGCGTAGGCTGGAAAATACCCGGCCGCCGCGCCCCACGGCAGCAGAACCGCGCGTACCGCACGCCGTACCGTGACCGGCCGGGAACGCGTCCACCGCCGCCGATCCCCGAGGTGCCCCCGTGTCCCCGCGTCGTAACCGCTCCCGCAGCGGCGCCGTCAAGTCAGCCAAGGCCGCCCGCACCGGATCCGCCGGTGGCGGGGAGCGCGAGGGGCGGGAGCGGTTCGGACTGCAGCGCACGGAGGACTGGCAGGGCGAGGAGTGGGCCGTCCGGCAGATAAGCGGGGGCGCCGCGGTCAAGCACTACCGGTGCCCCGGCTGCGACCAGGAGATCCCACCGGGCGTCCCGCACGTGGTCGTCTGGCCCCTGGAGGGGGATGTGGCCGACCGCCGGCACTGGCACCGCGCCTGCTGGAACGCGCGGGACCGCCGGAGCGCCAGGCTCCAGCGGTCCCGGAACGCGCCGCGCTACTGACGCGGATGCACGCACGCAGCGGGGCCCGCGCGGGGCGCCGCCGCGCACGTCCTACACGTCGCGCTTGTTGAGCAGCGCGTAGGCCGCCGCGAGGACGACCAGGGTGACGACCGCCAGGCCGCCCAGCAGCGGCCACCCGGTCGCGTCCTGATCCTCGCTCATCGGGATCCGGTAGAGGGAGGCCAGCCCGTTGAGGGGCGAGTACTCCAGCAGCATCCTGCGGACGTCCTGCAGCGCCTCGCCCACCATGAACAGCGCCATCACCAGCGGCAGCAGCACCACGCCCAGCATCGTGGTGATCGCGCCCGCCGAGTGCCGCAGCAGTGCGCCCACCGCCAGCGACAGCAGCCCCAGCAGCGCCACGTAGAGCCCCGCGCCGACCGTGGCGCCCAGCCATTCGCCGCCCGAGGCGACGACCTTCCCTCCTTCGAAGGACCCGCTGAAGTCCTCGGCGTTCACGTACGAGGGACGGGTCTGGTCGCCCAACAGCGCGGAATTGATCAGCGCGGTGAGCACGCAGGCCAGCGTCGTGGTCACGAAGGCCAGTCCGAAGAAGACCACTGCCTTGGCCAGCAGTACCCTGCCGCGCTGCGGGCAGGCGGTGAGGGTGGTGCGGATCATTCCGGTGCCGTACTCGGAGGTGACCACCAGTACACCGAGTGTGATCACGCAGATCTGTCCGAGCATCAGCCCGAACAGGCCGCCGGCCAGCAGCGGCTGGCCGGTGAAGTCGTCACCGCTCAGCCCCAGTGCCGTCAGGAAGCCGATCCCGACGACGAGGGCGAACATCACGCTGAGCGTCCACACGGTGGAGCGGACGGTGCGGATCTTCGTCCACTCCGAGACCAGCGCGTGGCCGAGGTGGGTGCGCGCCATCGGGATGGGCGAGCTGTAGGGGGCGATCCCGTTCGGCCAGTTCCCCTGCGCCGCCTGCTGCTGCGGCGCACCCGGAGCCGCCTGGCCGTCGTGCTGCTGGATGCTCATCAGGCGTCCTCGCCTTCGTTCTTGGCGCTGTCGGCCGCACTGCCAGGGGCGGTGCCGGGCGGGTTTCCGGCCGGCGGGCCGACCGGGGGCGCGGGGTTGTCGGTCGCGTACGGATTCGGGGTGCCCGGGCCGCCCGCAGGGGCCTGCGGCGCCCGCATCTGGAGCGTGCCGCCCTCGGGGGCGCGCGGCTGCGGCGGAACCGCGGCCGGCGGGCCCTGCGGCGCGGGGGCGCTCTGCTGCTGCGCAGGAGTGCCCGGCTGCACCGGGGTTGCGCCCGGCTGCATCGGCGCGCCCGGCTGCATCGGGGCGCCCTGCTGCTGCGGCGGACCGTACGGAGCCGGGTGCGGGGCACCCTGAGGCGCCGACGGCATCTGCGGCGCCGCTGCCATCCCCGGAACCGCGGCCGCCTGCGGCGGCACCGCTCCCGGGCCGGCCGCTCCCGGCGCTCCCATCGGCTGCTGCAGGCCGGAGCGCGGGTCGGCCGTCGAGCGGTAGTCCACCGAGCCCTGCGTGAGGCGCATGTACGCCTCTTCCAGCGACGCCTGGTGCGGCGACAGCTCCCACAGCCGCACGTCGGCGCCGTGCGCCAGATCGCTGATGCGCGGGAGCGGGAGTCCGGTGACGCGCAGCGCCCCGTCCTCCTCGGGCTGCGCCTGGCCGCCCGCCTCCTGCAGCGCCGTCAGCAGCTTCTCCCGCTGTTCCGGCTCACTGTCGGGGGTGCGCACCCGCGCGAAGCCGATGGAGTTGTGCTCGATGAACTCGCGCACCGACATGTCGGCCATCAACTGGCCGCGGCCGATGACGATGAGGTGGTCGGCGGTCTGCGCCATCTCGCTCATCAGATGGCTGGAGACGAACACCGTGCGGCCCTCGGCGGCGAGCTGCCGCATCAGATTGCGGACCCACAGGATGCCCTCCGGGTCCAGGCCGTTGACCGGCTCGTCGAAGAGCAGCACCTGCGGGTCGCCGAGCAGGGCCGCGGCGATGCCCAGCCGCTGGCCCATGCCCAGGGAGAACCCCTTGGAGCGCTTCCGGCCGACGTCCTGCAGCCCCACCACGCCCAGCACCTCGTCGACCCGGCGGGCCGGGATGCCGGAGAGCTGGGCGAGGGAGAGCAGGTGGTTGCGGGCGCTGCGCCCGCCGTGCACCGCCTTCGCGTCGAGGAGCGCACCGACCTGGCGGGGGGCGTTGGGCAGCCCGCGGAAGGTGTGGCCGCCCACGGTGACCCGGCCGGACGTCGGTGTGTCCAACCCCAGGATCATGCGCATCGTGGTCGATTTCCCGGAGCCGTTGGGCCCCAGGAACCCGGTCACGGCCCCCGGCCGTACCTGGAAGGACAGGTTGTAGACGGCCGTCTTGGCGCCGTAGCGCTTCGTCAGGCCGTACGCCTCGATCATCCTTTGCCCCTGGACGCAGTTCGGGGCTCGTTCGCCCCCGGACATGGGCTAGGAGGCTACGGGGCGGGGAATCGGTTCCCTACGGCGCCCCCTGGCAGTACGCACGCCCCCGGCAACGTGCACGCCCCGGCAACGCGCACGCCCGAAGCGGGCACGTCAAGAGGGCGCACGCCGGGGCAGCGCACGCCCGGGTCGGTGTCCGGGGCTCCCCGCGGGGTTCAGGCGTCGCGCTTCTTGAGGACGAAGAAGCCCGCCAGCAGTGCGGCGGCCGTCCAGGCCACCATGATCAGCAGCCCCTCCCAGGGCCCGTACGGCCGGTTCAAGGTGTCCGGCACCACGGCCATCACCGTCGTCCCGGCCTGGTCCGGAAGGTACTGGCCGACCTTCTTGGTCGCCTCGACGTTGCCCAGGATGTTCGAGATCAGGAAGAAGAACGGCATCAGGATCGCGAACGCCAGCAGCGGGCTGCGCAGCACGAAGGTGATCCCCACGGCGAACATCGCGATCAGCGCCATGTAGAGGCCGCCGCCGACCACGGCGCGCAGTACGCCCTCGTCGCCGATGCCCACCCCGTGCGAGCCGAGCAGCGCCTGGCCGAGGAAGAACGCGCAGAAGCTGGTGACCATCCCGACGACGAGGACCAGCGCCCCGGCGATCAGCACCTTGCTCCACAGGAACGTGCCCCGCTGCGGAACCGCGGCCAGCGAGTTGCGGATCATGCCGGTGCTGTACTCGGCCGAGACGATGAGCACACCGAACGCGATCATCGCGAGCTGCCCGATGCCCATCCCGGCGAAGCTGGTGTAGGTGGCGTCGAACGTCACCCGCTCCGAGCCGGACATGTCGTCGAAGGTGGACGCGGTCACCCCGCAGATCAAGGCGCCCAGGCCGACCGAGACGAGCAGCGCGGTGGCCAGTGTCCAGACGGTGGAGCGGACGGAGCGGACCTTGGTCCACTCGGACTTGAGTACCCGCGTGCTGTGGCTCATCCTCGGCGCCCCTTCCGTCCCAGGCCCCGGGCCGGGCGCTGCTGCCAGTCCTCGCCCCACGCCCCGGGCGGCCGGGCCGGGCCCGGAGGGCTCTGCGCGCCGTCCGGATGCGGCGCCGTCCCCTCCTGCGGCACCGGTGAGGCGGGCACGCCGCCGGGTGCGGCGGCGTGGTACTCGACGCTCTGAGCCGTCAGCCGCATGAACGCCTCCTCCAGGGAGGCCCGCTGGGTGCTCAGCTCGTGCAGCACCACGCCGTGCTCGGCGGCCAGTTCGCCGATCCGGGGTGCGTCTCCGTCGTCCACCTCCAGGGCGCCCTCCGCACCCGGCACCGGGCGCAGCCCGGCCTCGGTGAGGAGGTCCCGCATCCGCTCCGGCTCCGGGGTGCGCACCCGGACGTGGGTACGCGAGTTCTCGGCGATGAACTGCGACATCGAGGTGTCCGCCAGCAGCTTGCCCTGGCCGATGACGACCAGGTGCTCGGCGGTCTGGGCCATCTCGCTCATCAGGTGGCTGGAGACGAACACCGTCCGGCCCTCCCGGGCCAGTTGCTGCATCAGGGTGCGGATCCAGTGGATGCCCTCCGGATCCAGCCCGTTGACGGGTTCGTCGAACATCAGGATGCGCGGATCGCCCAGCAGCGCTGCCGCGATCCCCAGCCGCTGCCCCATGCCCAGGGAGAACCCCTTGGGCCGCTTGCGCGCCACCTCCCGCAGGCCCACCATCTCCAGCACCTCGCCGACCCGGCGCTCGGGGATGCCGTTGGACTGCGCCAGGCACAGCAGGTGGTCGTGAGCCCGGCGGCCGCCGTGGACGCCCTTGGCCTCCAGCAGCGCGCCGATGCTGTGCAGCGGCTCGCGCAGCTCCGGGTAGCGCTTCCCCTCGATCCGCACGTCGCCCCGCGTCGGTTCGTCGAGCCCCAGCACCATCCGCATGGTCGTCGACTTGCCCGCGCCGTTCGGGCCCAGGAATCCGGTGACCGTACCGGGACGTACGGTGAAGCTGAGGCCGTCGACGGCCAGCTTGTCACCGTATCTCTTGGTGAGATCCCGCAACTCGATCATTCTTCGACGCTAAGGGCCGGTCCCCGCTCCCGCCACTCGTGCGCATTATCCGCACATCATCCGCACACGCGAAACGCATCGCTCCGGAGTCGGCCGGTCGGCGGTGTGCCGCGTGCCGTGCACCCGCACACACACGCCGCGCGGGGCCGGTGGGGCTGCTGGAACCCCACCGGCCCCGCGCGGCGGGAACCGCGGACGGGCGCGTCGTACGGCCGCGTCCTGCGGCGGACGCGGCGGAGGACGGCGCCCCCGGCGCGGACGCTCAGCGGGACTGCTGAGCCGGCACCGAACGGCCCGCGGCCTCCTCGTCGGTGGCTTCCTCGGCGCCGGGCTGGCCCGCGGCCGCCACGGCCGCACCGGTGAGCGTGGCCAGCATCTCGCGCACGTTGGTGAGCTGCGCGTTGATGCTGTCGCGGCGGTTGGTGAGGGCCGCCAGCTCGCGCTCGGACTCGCTGCGCACCCGGTCGGCCTTCGCGTTGGCGTCCGCCACGATGTCCTCGGCCTGGCGCTGCGCGGTCTCGACCGTCTGCCGGGCGCGCCGCTCCGCGTCCGTGCGCAGCTTCTCGGCCTCCAGCCGGAGCTGCTCGGCGCGGTGCTCGATCTCGGCCAGCCGCTTCTCGGCCTTGGCCTGCCGGGAGGCGAGGTCGCGCTCGGACTGCTCGCGCCGCTTGGCGAGGTTCGTCTCGAAGTCCGCGGCGGCCTGGGCCGCCTTGGCGCGGGTGTCCTCGAAGAGCGAGTCGGCTTCCTCGCGCTTGGACTGCGCGTCCTTCTCGGCCTCGCTGCGCAGCGAGGCGGCCTCGGTCTTCGCCTTGTCGACGATGCCCGAGCCCTCTTCCTCGGCCTTCGCCTTGCGCTCGGCGGCGAACGCCTCGGCGTCGTTGCGCACCTGCTGTGCGGCGCCCTCGGCGAGCTCGCGGTGCTGCTCGGCGGCGCGACGGGCCTCCTCACGCAGGTCCTTGGCCTCTTCCTCCGCGAGTCGGAGGATCTTCTCGACACGGGCGCCCAGCCCGGCGTACGACGGCTCCGAGTCGTTGACCTGAGCCTGGGCATTCTGCGTTTCGAGGTGCAGCTCCTCGATGCGCTTTTCCAGAGAGGTGATACGGGCCAGGGCGCTGTCACGGTCGGCGACGAGCTTCGTGATGCGGTCGTCCACCTGCCCGCGGTCGTAGCCACGCCGCACGAGCTCGAAGCCGAAGGGGGAGGAAGTGTCGCTCATGGGGTTCCTGTCGAGTCAGACGGGTTATCAGACGGGGGAGTGATAGAGGGAATCCTAGGGGCCGAAGCGGCGTGTCATCGAGCTTATGCGGGTTTGATCTGGAGAATGTGCCCTCGTTCGAGTGGCTAACTCTCCGAACTCTTGCCACTCGAACGAGTTGTACCAGCGCCAACGCCCGCTGTCACACCACCCTTTGCGCCGGTGTCACGTCCACTCTTCCGGCCGGACCCCGCGCCGGACCCCGCGCCACGCCCCGACCCGGACCCCGAGCCGGAGCCACCCCCGGAGGCGGAAGCGGAATCCTCCTCGGACTCCGGTCCGGAGTCCGCTCCGGCCGCTGACGCCGCCCCCGGCGTCTCGAACGACTCCAGTGCCTCCAGTACGTCCTGCACGCGGGAGATCTCCGCGTTGATGTCCTCCTGGCGGCGCATCAGCACATCCAGCTCCTGCTGCCCCGTCTCGACCGTGTGCCGGGCCTCCTCCGAGGCTTCCTCCCGCATCCGCTCGGCCTCCTGGAGCATGGCGGCCTTCTTCTGCTCGGCCTCCTTCAGCAGCCCCTCGGCCTTCCGGACGGCGGCGATACGCACCTTGCCCGCCTCGGCATCGGCGTCCGCACGCACCTCCTCGGCCTTCTTCCGCGCCTCGGCGAGCTGCTCCTCGGCCGCCGCCACGAGCTTGTCGCACCGCTCGCCCGCCGACTGCATCGCCTCCGCGGCCTCCCGGCGGGCCCGCTCGTGCAGCTCCTCGACCTCCGCCTCGACGCGGGTGCGCAGCTCCTCGGCGCGCTCCCGGATCGCCCCGGAGTCGCTGCGCGCCTCCTCCAGCATGGTGTCCGCGTCCGAGCGCGCCTTCTCGACCAGCTCCCGGCCCTCGGCCTGCGCCTCGGTCACCAGCCGGTCCGACTCCCCGCGCGCGGCACCGACCATGGAATCCGCCTGCTCCTCGGCGGTGGCCTGCGTGCGCAGCGCCTCCTCCTGGGCCTTGGCGAGGAGCTGGTCTGCCTGCTCGGCGGCCTCGGCGCGCTTCTTGGCGGCCGCCTCGCGCGTCTCGTCCAGCAGCCTGTCGGCCTCCGTACGGGCCTCTTCGGCGATCCGCTCGGCTGCGGCGTGCGTCTCCTCGCTGAACTGCTCCGCCTTCGTCCGCAGCTCTGCGCCGATCCGCTCTGCCTCGGCGCGGGTCTCCTGGCTGTACTGGTCGGCTCCGGCGTGGGTCTCGGCGCTGTACTGGTCGGCACCGGTGCGGGTCTCCGTGCTGTACCGCTCCGCCTCGCCTCGCGTGCGGTCCGCCTCCTCCCGGGCCTCGGTGAGGAGCTGGTCTGCCTGCTCGGCGGCCTCGGCGCGCTTCTTGGCGGCCGCCTCGCGCGCCTCGTCCACCAGCCGGTCGGCCTCCGCGCGGGCCTCCTCGCTGCCGCGCTGGGCGTCGGCACGGGTGCGCTCGGCCTCCTCGGCCGCCTCCGAGACCGTGCGCTCGGCCAGCGACTTGGCCGCGTCGGCCTCCTCCTGCGCCTCGCGGCGCAGCGTCTGCGCCGCGAGTTCGGCCGCCGACCGCAGCCCGGCGATCTCCTCCTCGGCCTCCTCGCGCAGGCCCGCGACCGAGTCCCGCACCTGCTGGGCCGTCTCCTCGGCCGACGCGACGAGTTCGGCCGCGCGACGCTCGGCCTCCTCCGTCAGCCGCTCGGCCTCCTCCTGGGCCTCGGCCACCCGCTTGCGGGCCGCCGCCAGCAGCTCCTCGCTCTGCTCGCGGGCCGCCGTGCGCTCCTGGTGCGCCTCCTCGCGGGCGGAGGTCAGCAGCTCCTCGGCCTCGCGCCGGCGCCGGGCGGCCTCCTCCTGGGCCGCGCCCAGCGCCTCGGCGGCCTCCGCGTTCGTCCGCTCGGCCGCCGCGTCCGCCTCGGCGCGCACCCGGTCGGCCGTCGTCCTGGCCTCCTCGCGCAGCCGCTCGGCCTCCGCCGTCGCCTCGCTGCGCAGCTGGACGGCGACCGACTCGCCCTCCGCGCGGGCCTGCGAGGCATCCGAGGCGGCCTCGGTGCGCAGCCGCTCCGCCTCCTCCTCGGCCTGCTCGCGCAGCGTGCGCACCCGCTCCGCCGCCTCGGTGCGCAGCCGCTCGGTCTCGGTCCTGGCCTCCTCGCGCAGCCGTTCGGCCTCGGTGCGGGCCTCGGCGAGCCCGGATTCGGCCTCCGCCAGCCTGGCCTCGGCCTCCTCGCGCAGCCGCGTCAGCTCCGCCTCGGTCTCGGCCTTCCGCTCGCGGACCGCCTCCTCGGCCTCCTCGCGGGTGCGCCGGGCGGTCTCGTCCGCCTCGGTGCGCGCCCGCTCGGCGTGCTCCTCGGCCTCGGTACGCGTCTCCTCGGCCTCCGTACGGGCCCGCTCCAGCGCCTCCTCGGCCTGGGTGCGCAGCGCCGTGGCCCGCTCGATCGCCTCCGTGCGCACGCGCTCGCTCTCCGTGGCGGCGTCGGTGCGGGTCTCCTCGGCGTCTGCCTTGGCCTTGCCCAGCAGCTCCTCGGCCCGGTTGGCGGCCTCCTCGATCTGCTGGACGGCGTCGCGGCGGGCCTCGCCGCGGATCTTCTCGCCCTCCTCGACCGCCTCGGCGCGCAACTGCTCGGCCTCACCGCGCAGCCTGCGGGCCTCCTCCTGGAGCTCGACCGTCTTGGCCCGGTACTCCTTGGTGTCGTCCTTGGCGGCGCCCTTGAGCTCCGCGGCCACGTCGTGCGCCTCGGCGCGCAGCCGGTCGGCCTCCTCCTCGGCCTCCCGGCGCAGCCGCTCCGCCTCCTCGGTGGCCGACTTCGTGGTGGCCTGGGCCTCCTCCGAGGCGCGGTTGAGGACGTCCTCGGCCGTGCGGGCCGCCTCGGCGAGCTGGTTCGCGGACTCCTCGGCCGTGGTGGTGCGGGCCTTCTCGCGGGCCTCGGCGATCAGCCGCTCGCCCTCGGCCCTGGCGTCCTCGCGGACCTGCTCCGCCTCGGCGGTGATGGCCTCGGCGTCCTTGGTGGCCTGGCCCACCAGCCGGGCCACCTCGGCCTTGGCGGTGCGGGTGCGCTGCTCGTTGACCGACTCGGTGTCGCTGAGCCGCTTGCCCGCCTCCTCCTCGGCCTCCTGGAGCTTCTCGGCGGCCTGCTCCCGGGCCTCGCGCAGGGCCTCCTCGGCCTCCCGCATCCGCTCCTCGGCGCCGCGCATCAGCTCGGCGGACTCGCGGCGACTGCTCTCCACCTCCCCGGCGGTGGAGCTGCGGAGCTGCTCGGCGTGGTCGGTGGCCTCCTGCGCCTGGGTGGAGGCGGCGGTCAGCAGCCGCTCGGCGTCGGCGCGGGCCCGCCGCAGGATCGACTCGGCCTCGCTGCGGGCCTGCTCGGCCTCGGTGGTCAGCCGCTGCCGCGACTCCTCCGTCAGCCGCTGCGCCTCGGCACGCGCCTGGGAGAGCGCCTGCTCGGACTCGGCGCGGGTCTCCTCCATCAGCCGGCGGGCCTGCTGCTCGGTGCGGGAGCGGAGCTGCTCGGCCCAGGCCACGTTCTCGTTGACGTGGGTCTCCACCGTCGCGCGGCGGTCGGCCAGCTCCTGGTCGAGCTGCTGGCGGCGGCGTACCGCCTCGGCGTGCAGCTCGGCCTCCAGCCGCGCCTGCTGCTCGGCCTGCTCCTGGAGCACCCGCTGGGTCTGGGCGCGCGCCTCGCGCAGCTCGCGTTCGGCGTCGGCGCGCATCTGGTCGGCCTGGAGCTGGGCGTTGCGCAGCAACTGCTCGGCCTGATGGGAGAGATTGTCGTACCCCGCCGGGCGCGTGGCCAGGGCGCGGCGCGCCTCGTGCAGCTTGGCGCGCAGCACTTCGACCTGGTAGCCGAGGTCGTCGGCATGCTCGACGGCCTTCTCCCGCTCCTTCTTCAGCCGCTCCATCTCGGCCTCGAACTGCGAGAGGTGATCGTCAGCCTCGTAGCGGTCGTAGCCCCGCACTGCGCGGTCCCATCCGTCCCCTGGTAGTCGTGGAGATGATCCGAGCCCTCTCCCGGACTTGAGTGGACACGTCTCCCGGAAATGGTGTCAGATCATCGGCGGAACGTGGACCGAGCCCCCAGCCCGGAGATCTCCGTACGGGTGGGGAGGGCCCGCCCCGGCCGAAGGGCCACTCTACCGGGCCTGGAAGCCGACGTCAGTGGTCCGTTGATGCTGCTGTGGTCCAGGGGGTACGGGGGCGGTGCGCCGGGCGTGGCGGAGCGTGACCGGATCGGCGGGGGCGGGGCGCAGATCCTCCGGGTGCCGCCCCTGGGAGCTCCGGGGTGCCGACCCTCGGGGCGGGCCGCGCCGTCGCCCGGACGGCGCGCGATGCCCCGCCGGACCGGGTCCGCTGCTGGTGGCGGGCCGGAACTCAGTGCTCCCCGTCACCGGGCGCCGCCGCGGTGACCAGTTCGGTGAGCACCCCGTGACAGTCCTTGGGGTGCAGGAACGTGATCCGCGAGTCCATGCTGCCCCTGCGGGGCTCGTCGTACAGCACGCGGACGCCCTTGTCGCGGATGGCCTCCGCCTCGCCGTCCACGTCCGCGGTGCCGAACGCGATGTGGTGGACGCCCTCGCCGTTCTTGGCCAGCCACTTGGCGACCGCCGAGTCCTCCCGGATGGGCTCCAGGAGCTGGAGGTAGGAGGCGCCCCCGTCGTCCGTGCCGTTGATCCTCAGCATGGCCTCGCGGACGCCCTGCTCCTGGTTGACCTCGGTGTGGAACACCTGGAAGCCGTAGGTGCGAGAGTAGAAGTCGACGGTGGCCTCCAGGTCCCGGCAGGCGATTCCGATGTGGTCGATACGCGTCAGCATGGGGAACAGTGCAGCGCTCTCCGCGCGGTTACGCAACGTGCGCACGGTCACACTCACTGACCGGTGACCCGGGGTGGTACCGCTCAGTATCTTGAGTGGTAACCCTCGTTAACTTCCCCCCGGAAGGAAACTCCTCATGACTCCCACCCCCAGCAGCACCACATCCGTGATCGTCTCCGGAGCCCGTACGCCCATGGGGCGGCTGCTCGGTTCGCTGAAGTCCTTCTCGGGGGCGGACTTGGGCGGCTTCGCCATCAAGGCGGCCCTGGAGCGGGCGGGGATCGGCGGCGACCAGGTCGAGTACGTGATCATGGGCCAGGTCCTGCAGGCCGGGGCCGGGCAGATCCCGGCGCGCCAGGCCGCGGCCAAGGCCGGCATCCCGATGAACGTCCCGGCACTGACCGTGAACAAGGTGTGCCTCTCCGGGCTCGACGCCATCGCGCTCGCCGACCAATTGGTGCGCGCGGGCGAGTTCGACGTCGTCGTCGCAGGCGGCCAGGAATCCATGACCAACGCCCCGCATCTGATGCCCAAGTCCCGTGAGGGCTACAAGTACGGCTCCCTCGAGGTGCTGGACTCCATGGCGCACGACGGCCTGACCGACTCCTTCGACGGCGTGGCCATGGGCGCCTCCACCGAGAAGCACAACACCCGCCTGGGCATCCCCCGCGAGGTGCAGGACGAGATCGCCGCCCGCTCCCACCAGCGGGCCGCCGCCGCGCAGCGCGACGGGCTCTTCCAGGCGGAGATCACCCCCGTGGAGATCCCGCAGCGCAAGGGCGACCCGGTGCTCTTCTCCGAGGACGAGGGCATCCGGGGCGACTCCACCGCCGAGTCGCTGGGCAAGCTGCGGCCCGCCTTCGCCAAGGACGGCACGATCACCGCCGGCTCCGCTTCGCAGATCTCCGACGGCGCCGCGGCGGTCGTCGTGATGAGCAAGGCGAAGGCCGAGGAGCTCGGGGTGGAGTGGATCGCCGAGATCGGCGCCCACGGCAATGTCGCCGGGCCGGACAACTCGCTCCAGTCGCAGCCCTCGAACGCCATTCAGCACGCGCTGAAGAAGGCGGGGCGCGCGGTCGCCGACCTCGATCTGGTCGAGATCAACGAGGCGTTCGCGGCCGTGGCGTACCAGTCCATGAAGGACCTGGAAATCAGCCCCGAAAAGGTGAACGTGAACGGCGGTGCCATCGCCCTGGGGCACCCCATCGGGATGTCCGGGGCGCGCCTGGTCCTCCACCTCGCGCTGGAGTTGAAGCGGCGCGGGGGCGGGCTGGGCGCCGCCGCCCTCTGCGGTGGTGGCGGACAGGGCGACGCCCTGCTCATCCGCGTCCCCTGACGGCGGCTCCCCGCCGGGGCCCGGGAACCCGTTCCCTCCCGGGCCGGGCGGCCGCACCGGCGGGTGCCCTCCGTCCGCCGGCGGTATGCGGCGGGATGATGCGGGTGCGGCCGGGTCCCGGAGCGGAGATCCCGCCGCAACCGGGTAGGAGGAACGGACAGACGGTGACAGCCCAGAACGGAGCGGTTTGACATGGCGGATGTCGCAGCGCTGGTGGCGGCGGCCCGGGAGGGCGCGCCGCGGGCCGTGGCGCGGCTGATCTCCCTCGTCGAGGGAGCCTCCCCGCAGCTTCGCGAGGCCATGGCGGCCGTCGCACCCCACTGCGGCAACGCCTATGTGGTCGGCCTGACGGGGTCGCCCGGTGTCGGCAAGTCCACCACCACCTCCGCACTGGTCACCGCGTACCGTGCGCAGGGCAGGCGGGTGGGCGTGCTGGCCGTGGACCCGTCCTCGCCGTTCTCCGGCGGCGCCCTGCTGGGCGACCGGGTGCGGATGGGGGAGCACGCCTCCGACCCGGGCGTCTACATCCGGTCGATGGCCACCCGCGGCCACCTGGGCGGTCTGGCCTGGGCCGCCCCGCAGGCGATCCGGATGCTGGACGCGGCGGGCTGCGACGTGATCCTGGTCGAGACCGTCGGTGTCGGGCAGTCCGAGGTCGAGATCGCGGCGCAGGCGGACACCAGCGTGGTGCTGCTCGCGCCCGGCATGGGCGACGGCATCCAGGCGGCGAAGGCCGGAATCCTGGAGATCGGCGACGTCTACGTCGTCAACAAGGCCGACCGGGACGGCGCCGACGCCACCGTCCGCGAGCTCAACCACATGCTCGGGCTGGGCGAGGCCCGCGGTCCCGGCGACTGGCGGCCGCCGGTGGTCAGGACCGTGGCCGCGCGCGGCGAGGGGCTGGAGGAGATGGTCGCGGCCCTGGACAAGCACCGTGGCTGGATGGAGGAGCGCGGCGTGCTGGCCGAGCGCCGCGCGGCGCGTGCCGCGAAGGAGATCGAGACCATCGCGGTCACCGCGCTGCGCCGCCGCATCGGCGAGCTGCGGGGCGGCAAGCGGCTCGACGCGCTGGCCGCGCGCGTGCTCGAGGGGACGTTGGACCCCTACACCGCGGCCGACGAACTGGTCGAGGGCGTCACCGAGGGGTGACGCCCCGGCCGGGCCGACCTGCTGGACCACGCCCAGCGGCACGCCGCCGCGTAGGTGCGGGTCCCGGTGCGGCGGGCGGGCGGATCGTCGAACGCCTTGTGCGGCCGGGTGCCGTGCGCGCCCGCGACGGCGGCGGGCCCGGTCCGGGGCCGGCCATCTTCCGGGGAAGTCGCGGAGCGGCACGGCGGCACCTTCCGCGCACCGGCACCCTCCGGGAGAGGGGCCGGTGCGTCCTGCGGTTGCCGCTCGCCGACGGGTGAGACGGACTGGGAGCCCGGCGGGTGGGGCCGGTCCGTGCGGGAGCGCTACACGCGGCCCCGCTCGGTGCGGAGCTTCTCCGCCATGGGGCGCAGGATGCGCTCCAGGTGGGCGAGGTCCGAGGGGGAGACCCCGTCGATGAAGTGGCGCCGCACCGAGGCGACATGGTGCGGTGCCACCGTGCGCATGGTCTCCCAGCCGTGCTCGGTGAGCACCGCGAACAGCCCTCTCTTGTCCGACTCGCAGGACTCCCGCCGGACCAGCCCGGCCTTCTCCATCCTGGTGATCTGGTGCGACAGCCGGCTCTTGGACTGGAGCGTCGCTGTGGCCAGGTCGGTCATCCGCATGCGGTGCTCGGGCGACTCCGAGAGATTCACGAGTATCTCGTAGTCGTTGAGGGTCAACCCGAACGGTTGCAGATCGCGCTCGAGTTGATAGCTGAGCAGCCTGCCGACGTCGAGGTGGGTGCGCCAGGCGCGCTGCTCGTCCTCGGTGAGCCAACGGGTGCCGTCATCGGTGTCCATACCGTGAGACTCTACCCAGGCTCGTACAGGCGTGCTTACACCGCGTGGTATTCGGGCTCCGCAGCGTTGCCGGACGGCCGTTCACAGCCCCAGTCGGCGCTGGAGACTGCCGAACTGGCCCGGCAGCTGCGGCCCCTGCTGTCCGCCGTGGCCGCCGTCGCCCCCGTGGCCGCCGCCGGGTACCCCGGCCTGCTGCGGGACGGCGCCGGTGTCGCGCTCGTCCATGAGCACCTCGGACGACTGGATCAGCACGGTGCCCGCCCCGACGAACTCGAACTGGTGCTCCTCGCCGGAGGCGCCACCCACCCCCGTCAGGGCGCGCAGCCCGCCCATGACGCCCTTGAGGTACCGGTGGTCGTAGTGGTGGCACGGCGAGGGGCAGTCCGCCCAGCCGACGAGCGCCTGCGGATCGACCCGTACCGGTGGCTCCACGAAGTGCACCTCCCCGTTCGAGGCGGCCACGAAGGAGCCGGTGCCGATCAGGGTGAGGAAACCCGGGATGATCGACTGCTTCAGCGAGAGGGACGGGTCGAAGGCGAGCAGGTTGCCGGACCGGACGGTCAGATTGCCGTCCTCCAGGTCGTAGGAGTTGATGTCGAAGGCACGGTCGGCCAACAGCAGCTTGCCGCGCCCCTGGGCGACGACCCAGTCCGCGGCGTGCAGCGGCGAGTGGAAGCTGCCGGCGACGAGTCCGTCCAGCGGCCCGTGCCCGATGCCGTGGAAGTCGATCTGCCCGTAGTAGGCGATCATCTTCCCCTTCTGCAGGAACCACTGGCCGTCCAGCTCGACGCAGAAGGCGTAGGGGTTGACGTTGTCGTTCGCGGGCAGCGACGCCGCGTCGTACACCTGGTAGTCCTGCGGGGCGCCCCCCTGCGGCGGCTGGGACATCACAGCTTCTCCTCACTGGCCTGCACGAAAACGGCGCCGCTGCCGGACAGTTCGAGCTGGAACGCCTCGCCCGAGCCGCGCCCCACCATGTCCCGCCAGCCCAACGCCGAGGACAGCTTGTTGCGTACGTCGCCGAAGTGCGCCACATACGCCTGAGGGTCCACATGGACCGGGCGGCCGGGTGCGATGGGGAGCTGGATGATGCCGCCGTGTGCCATCACGGCCGCCGAACCCCGCCCGGAGAGCGTGGTGGTGAACAGGCCCTGCCCGGAGACCTGGCCGCGCACCATGCCCATCACCCCGCCGTCCCTGCCGAGGAAGAGGGTGCCCTGCTGCAGGGTGCCGTCGAAGGCGAGGAGGCGGTCCGACTCGACGCACAGCGTGTCGCCGTCGAGGTCGATCACCTGGATGTGGTGGCCGCCGTGGCCGAACATCACGGTGCCGTCGCCCTCCACGGTCATCAGCGGCGCTGCCTCGCCCGCCACCCGGCGGCCGATCATCGACATCACACCGCCCTGGCCGCCCTGGAGGTTGGGCGTGAAGGAGACCTCGCCCCGGTAGCCGACCATCGCGCCGCGCTGGCTGAACATCCGCTGCCCGGGAGCGACACGGGCCTCCACCAGCTTGCCGGACAACTCCCGGAACGGCATCAGACGTCCCCTCCCAGCGTGTTGCGCTCGCTCGGCTGCACGTACACCAGGCCCGTGCCCTCGAACCGGATCTGGAACGCCTCGCCGGAACCCTCGCCCATCAGGGTGCGGAAGTTCACCCCGGACTGGAAGCTCTGCCGCAGGTCCCCCTGGTGCGCGACGTAGGCGCCCGGGTCGACCTGGAGCGGCGTCTGCGGACCGACCCGCAGCAGCACCGCGGGGCCCGCCGACATCAGCGCCGCCTGGCCGGTGCCCTCGACGGAGGTGGTGAACAGCCCGTTGCCCTGGGAGGCGCCGCGCAGCCCGGTGAAACTGGTGCCGGTGCGCAGACCGCTGTCGGTGCACAGCAGGTTGCTCGCCTCGACGTGCAGCTTCTCGCCGTTCAGCCGGACGAGGTTGATGTCGCAGGCCCGGTCGGCGAAATAGCAGGTGCCCCGGCCCTTCACCTCCATCACCGTCATCTGCTCGCCGGTGAGCCGCCGCGTGACCATGCCGCGCACGCCCTCGCCGCCGCCGCTCAACTTCTTGAACGCCATTTCGCCGTCGTAGGCGACCATCGAGCCGTTCTTCGCCTTGACCGCGTCGCCGCCGCCCTCGAGCGTGACGGCCAGCACCTTGGTGCCGTCGAGTCGGAACTGAGCCACCCGACGAACCTACCCTGCGGCCCGTGATCCATTGCAGGGCTGCCACAATGGAAGAGCTTGTGCGTTCCTTCACAAACGCCGGGCGTCGCTCGTCCCCTTCCCCGCGGCTTCCCCGCACCGCCGACCCCGCTCGACCCATACGATCTGAGGACCTGCCGTGGCCATACTGGAAACTCCTAGCGGCCTGCCGCCCAAGGCGGTCTCCGCCCTGCGCCGTCTGCGACTCACCTCGGTGCCCGAGGCGATCTCCTTCCTCATCCTTCTCCCCTGCTCCCTGCTGAAGTGGGCGACGGACATCGGCTGGGCGCCGGGCGCCGTGAAGGTGATGGGTCCCCTCCACGGAGTCCTGTTCATCATCTACGTCCTCTTCTGGCTGGACGCCTGGTACCGGAACAAGTGGGACAGGAACCGCGCCGCGCTCTACTTCGTCCTCTCGGTGCTCCCGACCGGCGGCTTCTTCGCGGACAAGATGCTCCGCAAGGAGGAGGAAGCGGGAGTGATCGCGGCGCGCGCCCGCAAGGAGCAGACCTCGCCCAGCGCGGTCAACTCGTGATCGTCGCCTTCTCCGTCACGCCGCTGGGAGTCGGCGAGGACGTGGGGGAGTACGTCGCCGACGCCGTGCGCGTGGTCCGCGAGTCCGGGCTGCCGCACCGGACCGACGCCATGTTCACCTCGCTGGAGGGCGACTGGGAGGAGTGCATGGAGGTCGTACGGCAGGCGGTCGCGGCGGTCGAGGCGCGGGCACCCCGGGTCTCGCTCGTCCTCAAGGCCGACATCCGGCCCGGCGTGGCCGACGGACTCACCTCGAAGGTCGCGACGGTCGACCGGTACCTCGACGGGAGCTGACCGGGCCACCGGGAGCGGGGGTGTCCCCGTCCCGGCCGGCTGCCGGCGCCCGGCCCAGCGGAGTGCGCCCGTACAGCACCCGGCGGCCGGCCCCGCGACGAGGCCGGCGGCTCCCCGCTGCGCTTGGCGCCGCGAGGTGGGCCCGGGCCGAGGCGAACCCCTGTCCGGCGCGGGCCGGGTGGTCCAGTCTCGTTCCATGCCACCGGACAACGAACCGAGCACCCCGTCGGACAGCGCGCGGCTGGATGCGGTCCCACAGCGGGCGGACAGCGGGGCGAACAGCGCGCGGCCGGACGCGGTCCCGCAGCGGGCGCGGTACGCCGGGCTCTTCCGCGTGCCGGAGTTCCGCGCCGTGTTCGCGGCGCATGTGCTGTCCTTACTTGGGACGGTCGTGGCGGGACTCGCGCTGCCCGTGATGATCTACGCGGAGACCTCCTCGCCGCTGCTGAGCGCCCTGACCTTCGCGCTCGGTTTCCTCCCGAACGCGGTGGGCGGGGCCGCCCTGGCCTCGGTCGCGGACCGGTTCAGCGCCCGCCGGGTACTGGTCGCCTGTGACGTGTTCAGCGCGGCCTGCGTCGCCGCGATGCTGCTGCCGGGGGCGCACGTGGCGCTGCTGCTCGCGCTGCGGGCCGCGGCCGCCTTCGTCCAGCCGCTGTTCACCGGGGTGCGGGCCGCCAGTCTGGGCGCGATCCTGCCGGGCGAGGACGCGTTCGTGCTCGGCCGGTCGCTGCTGCGGGTCGTCGCACAGAGCGCCCTGATCGTCGGCAACGCGGCCACCGGGCTGCTGCTGGTCGTCATCGCGCCGCGCACGGCGCTGGTGCTCACCGTCGCCGGGTTCCTGGGCTCGGCGCTGATCCTGCGGACCGGCACCCGGCTGCGGCCGGCGCTGGTGCGCGCGGCCGCACACACCCGCGGCGGCACCCGCCGGCTGCTGGCCGATCCGCGGGTGCGGGCGCTGCTGCTGCTGTGCTGGCTCCCGCCGCTGTTCGTGGTCGTCCCCGAGGGCCTGGCAGCGCCGTACGCGGACGCGCTGGGGGCCGGGCCCGTCGGGGTGGGGCTGCTGCTGGCCGCGGCGCCGGTGGGCAGCGTGGCGGGCGAGCTGGCCGTCGGTTCGCTGCTGTCCCCGGCGGCCCGTGAGCGGCTGGTCCTGCCGCTCGCCTCCACGCTTCTGCTTCCGCTGCTCGTCTTCGTCCTGCGCCCCGCGCTGCCGCTGGCACTGGCCGCGCTCTGCCTCTCGGGCGCGGGCATCGGCTACACCCTCGGCCTGGACCGGTGGTTCTTCGACGCGGCCCCCGAGGAGCTGCGCGGCCGGGCCCTGACGCTGATGACGGCGGGCCTGATGAGCTCCCAGGGGCTGGGGATGGCGCTGGGCGGTGCGCTGGCCGAGGCCGTGCCGACGCACCTCGTGATCGCGTCGACCGGCGTCGTGGGCACCGGCTGCGTGGTGTGGAACGCCCGGAGAGTGAGACGGCTTCAGCCGGTACATGACCGGCCGGTAGGGTCGTAGGGTGTCCAAGCCGCTCAGTCTGACGTTCGACCCGATCGCCCGTGCCGATGAGCACTGGAAGCAGCGATGGGGCTCGGTCCCGTCCATGGCCGCGATCACTTCGATCATGCGCGCTCACCAGATCCTGCTGTCCGAGGTCGACGCGGTGGTCAAGCCCTACGGGCTGACGTTCGCGCGGTACGAGGCCCTGGTGCTGCTCACCTTCTCGCAGAAGGGCGAGCTGCCGATGTCGAAGATCGGCGAGCGGCTGATGGTGCATCCGACGTCGGTGACCAACACCGTGGACCGGCTGCAGGCGGCGGGCTTCGTGGAGAAGCGGCCCAACCCCAACGACGGCCGCGGCACCCTGGCGGCGATCACCGACAAGGGCCGCGAGGTGTGCGACGCGGCCACCGAGGACCTGATGGCGATGGACTTCGGCCTCGGCGCCTACGACGTCGGGCAGCTCGGTGACATCTTCGCCCTGCTGCGTCCGCTGCGGGTGGCCGCCGGGGACTTCCCCGAGGAGCCCGGGCACTGAGCCGGACCCGCCCGAGGAGGCGGCGGGACGCGGTCACCGGGGGTCCGGGGCGGTGGTGGGGCGGGCCGGAGCGACGGTTACGCTCGTTTCCATGAAACAAAGCGTGCTGACCCGCTACCGCGTCATGGCGTACGTCACCGCTGTGCTCCTCGTCCTGCTGACGCTCGGCGTGATCGGCAAGTACCTGCTGGGTATGGACGGCGCCGAGGGCTTCACCAGCGTGGTCGGGATCGCGCACGGCTGGCTCTACATCCTGTATCTGATCTTCGCCTTCGATCTGGGCCAGAAGGCGAAGTGGCCGCTGGGCAAGCAGCTGTGGGTGCTGCTGGCGGGCACTGTCCCCACCGCCGCCTTCTTCGTCGAGCGCAAGGTCACCCGCGAGGTCGCGCCGCTGGTCAAGGACGGGACGGCGACGCCGGTCGGCGCCTGAGCGCGGCCCGGCCCGCTTCGGGTCCCGTCGGCTCCGGCCCTCCGGCCGGGGTCGGCTGGGCCACACCGGGCGCTTGGTCATCGACATTTACTTGGACGTCCTAGTAAATTCGGTGGTATGGATGCTGACGCCATCGCACAAGGCCGCCGCCGCTGGCAGGAGCGCTACGACTCCGCGCGCAAGCGGGACGCCGACTTCACCACGCTCAGCGGCGATCCCGTGGAGCCGGCCTACGGGCCCCGGGACGGCGACACCGTCGCGGGTTTCGAGCGCATCGGGTGGCCGGGTGAGTTCCCCTTCACCCGCGGGCTCTACCCGACCGGCTACCGGGGCCGGACCTGGACCATCCGCCAGTTCGCCGGGTTCGGCAACGCCGAGCAGACCAACGAGCGCTACAAGATGATCCTCGAGGCCGGCGGCGGCGGGCTCTCCGTCGCCTTCGACATGCCCACGCTCATGGGGCGGGACTCGGACGATCCGCGCTCGCTGGGCGAGGTCGGCCACTGCGGCGTAGCCATCGACTCCGCCGCCGACATGGAGGTTCTCTTCCGGGACATCCCGCTGGGGGACGTCACCACCTCCATGACGATCTCCGGTCCCGCCGTCCCCGTCTTCTGCATGTACCTGGTCGCCGCCGAACGGCAGGGCGTCGACCCGGCCGTCCTCAACGGCACCCTGCAGACGGACATCTTCAAGGAGTACATCGCGCAGAAGGAGTGGCTCTTCCCGCCGGAGCCCCATCTGCGCCTCATCGGCGACCTGATGGAGCACTGCGCGGCGGGCATCCCCGCCTACAAGCCGCTGTCGGTCTCCGGTTACCACATCCGCGAGGCCGGGGCGACCGCGGCGCAGGAACTCGCCTACACGCTGGCCGACGGCTTCGGCTACGTCGAACTGGGGCTCAGCCGCGGCCTGGACGTCAACACCTTCGCGCCCGGGCTCTCCTTCTTCTTCGACGCCCACCTCGACTTCTTCGAGGAGATCGCCAAGTTCCGTGCGGCGCGCCGCATCTGGGCCCGCTGGATGCGCGACGTGTACGGCGCCACCAGCGAGAAGGCGCAGTGGCTGCGCTTCCACACGCAGACCGCGGGCGTCTCGCTGACCGCCCAGCAGCCCTACAACAACGTCGTCCGCACCGCCGTGGAGGCACTCTCCGCGATCCTGGGCGGCACCAACTCGCTGCACACCAACGCGCTGGACGAGACCCTCGCGCTCCCCAGCGAACAGGCCGCCGAGATCGCGCTGCGCACCCAGCAGGTGCTGATGGAGGAGACCGGCGTCACCAACGTCGCCGACCCGCTGGGCGGTTCCTGGTACATCGAGGACCTGACGGACCGCATCGAGGCCGACGCCGAGAAGATCTTCGAGCAGATCCGCGAGCGGGGACGGCGCGCCGTGCCCGACGGGCAGCACCCGATCGGCCCGATCACCTCCGGCATCCTGCGCGGCATCGAGGACGGCTGGTTCACCGGCGAGATCGCCGAGTCCGCCTTCCGCTACCAGCAGGCGCTGGAGAAGAACGACAAGAAGGTCGTCGGCGTCAACTGCCACACCGGGTCGGTCACCGGCGATCTGGAGATCCTGCGGGTCAGCCACGAGGTGGAGCGCGAGCAGGTGGTGACGCTCACCGACCGGCGCGCCGCGCGGGACGACGCCGCCGTGCGCACCGCGCTCAGCACCCTCGTGCAGGCCGCGCGGGGCGAGGGCAACATGATCGTGCCCATGCTGGACGCCGTCCGGGCCGAAGCCACGCTGGGGGAGATCTGCGGTGCCCTGCGGGACGAGTGGGGCACCTACACCGAGCCGCCGGTCTTCTGAGCCGGGTGCACGGGGAGCCGGGACGCGGGCCGCAGGGCCCCGCGGCCCGGCTCTTCGCATGCCGGGCCGGGTGGTGGTGGCCCGGTCCCCGGCCGGCCCGCGCGATTCCGGTGCCGGGCGTGGACTCCCGCCGCCGGGCGGCTACCGGCCTCCGCCGCCGGGCGGCTCCGTCCCGTCCGGCGGGGCCGCGTCGCCGGCGCCCTGCGGGGGTGAGACCGCGCCCAGGCCCTCCAGCAGCAGGGTGGTGAACAGGCGGGCCCACGTCTCGTCCACCGGGCAGTCGCTCACCAGCGAGCGGTGCACCACAGCGCCCGCGATCACATCGAAGATCAGGTCGACGACGCGTGCGGTCTCGGCGGGGTCGGCCGGGTCGGGAGGCAGCTCTCCGCGCCGCTGCGCCCGCGAGCGGCCGTCCAGGACCAGCCGCTTCTGGCGGTCGACGATCGCCTCGCGGATGCGGGGCCGGAGCGCCTCGTCGGTGGTGGACTCGGCGAGCACGGCCATCAGCGCGGTCTTGGCCTCGGGGCGGCGCAGCAGGGCCGCGAAGGAGAGCACGACCCCTTCCACGTCGGCACGCAGACAGCCCCGGTCGGGCAGCTGCAACTCGTCGAAGAGGACGGCGACCGCGTCGATCACCAGCTCGCTCTTGGCGGCCCAGCGCCGGTAGAGGGTGGTCTTGGCGACGCCGGCGCGCTGGGCGATCTCGCCCATCGTCAGCCTGCTCCAGCCGACCTCGACCAGCGCGGCGCGCGTGGCGGCGAGGATCGCCCGGTCGGCCGCGGCGCTGCGCGGGCGGCCGCGGCGCTGGGCTGAGGGCAGGGGGTCGGGGACGGCCATGCGCAGACCCTACCGATCGGTACGGGAGGTGCAGAGTGAGGTGGATCACTGCGCGCCCGGGCGCTTGCGTCTTGCGGGGGCGCGGGGCGCACAAGTTACGCTACGACTCGTAGCGGAATGACCCCCGCGACGATCACCCGCCGGGTGGGGACCTGGCGACCATTGCACACGAGGCCGCGGCAAGGGGGGAGACTGGACTCATGCAGCCACGCAACATGTCCATGAGCGGAGTCGTCGACCTCGCCGCGGTGAAGGCGGCCGGTGAGGCCAAGCAGAAGGCGGAGCAGGGGCGAGCCCGCGCCGCCGAGGGGAACGGGGCGCCGGGGCCGGCCGGCCTGGTGCTCGATGTCGGGGAGGCCGACTTCGAGGCGGAGGTGCTGGAGCGCTCCGCCGAGGTACCGGTCGTCATCGACTTCTGGGCGGAGTGGTGCGAGCCGTGCAAGCAGCTCTCACCGCTCCTGGAGCGGCTCACCCAGGAGTACGCGGGCCGGCTGCTGCTGGCCAAGATCGACGTCGACCGGAACCAGATGCTGATGCAGCAGTTCGGCGTCCAGGGCATCCCGGCGGTCTTCGCCGTGGTGGCCGGGCAGGCGCTGCCGCTGTTCCAGGGGGCGGCCCCCGAGCAGCAGATCCGCGCCACGCTGGACCAGCTCGTCCAGGTCGCCGAGCAGCGTTTCGGCATCACCGGCCTGCAGGGCGTCCCCCAGGAGGAGGCCGCCGACGAGCCGGCCGAGCCGCAGGCCCCGGAGGACCCGGTGCTGGCCGCCGCCCAGCAGGCGCTGGACTCGGGCGATCTGCCCGGTGCCATCCAGGCGTACCGCAACAAGCTGGCGGACGAGCCGGCGAACGTGGAGGCCAAGGTCGGTCTGGCGATGGCCGAACTGCTCTCCCGGGTCCAGGACATGGACGCCCGGCAGGTGCGCAAGGACGCCGCCGACCGTCCGGACGACGTGGCCGCGCAGCTGCGGGTGGCCGACCTGGACATGGCCGGCGGTCATGTCGAGGACTCCTTCAGCCGGCTGGTGGACACGGTCCGGCGCACGGCCGGTGAGGACCGGGACGCGGCACGGGTGCGGCTGCTGGAGCTGTTCGAGGTCATCGGCCCGGAGGACCCGCGCGTCGTGACCGCGCGGGCGGCCCTCGCTCGCGCGCTGTTCTGACCTGCCCGTACCGACGGTCACACAGGCGTCGCCACTCATTGATTTAGCGACATCGGCGGCCGCGCTTTACCAAAACTTGGTAATCGCGGCCGCCTTTACGCACGGTAGCGAAATCTCGCGGATAGCTCCCGGATTGCCCGGTTGAGTCGGTTCCGCACCCACCCCCTTCCGCAACCCTCCGTCGCCGATCGGTACCCCGCGACGGCTTCCGGGTTATCCAGCCGTTACTCGTAAGTAACGAACCCCCTTGTGCGGCGGGCTCAGATGCACCACGATCGGCCACGCTCGGTCCATCGCCCCGCAGCCCGGCATCCATTCGGCGCCGCGGTCGATGGTTCCCCACCGAGTGGACCGGCATCGCACCACCTGCATCACCCAACATCCGTTCCACCCGCCGGTCCTCAGGACAGGGGGGTCCCTGCTCCACGGCAGGGCCTGTCCTTGCAAAGCAAGGTTGCGCGAGAGCGTGGCCCGTGGTTGTCGCTCGGGGGTGATCGTCAACAACTCGGACGTGACGTGCGTGAGGACGGCATGGACGACGTTGGCGCTCTCCGTTCCGAGGACGTAGCTCGTCTCCCTCCCCAGCCACGTGGCCGGGAGGTACCCCCACGGCAGGAGCGGCCCGCTGAGCACAGGCGGCACGGCTCTCCGAGCCGGAGATGTACGTCCGAGAAGGAGGAAAGTCATGGAGTCCCTGGCTCGTGGCGGGACCAGATGGAAGCGGTTCGCCGTAGTCATGGTGCCGAGCGTGGCCGCTACGGCAGCGATCGGCGTCGCCCTCTCGCAGGGTGCGCTGGCGGCGTCGTTCAGCGTCTCCGGCCAGCAGTTCAAGGTCACGGCGGATCAGCTGGACGGCAGCGGATTCGTCCAGTACGGCGCGCTCGACAGCACGGAGAAGGGCAAGAAGCCCGTCGCCGTCGTCGGCATGAACTCGGCGAAGATACGCAATCTCTGCCAGTCGGTCGTCGTTCCGGTCCCGGTCTTCGGCGACGTCTCGATGAAGCTGAGCGCCGGCGGCGCCGGCGGCCCCAAGGTCGAGGCGAAGAAGCTCTACATCGACGCCGACGACCTGTACGCGAACGCCACGTTCAAGAACATCGACATCGGCGTCAGCACGGACAAGACCACCAAGGGTCCCGGTCCGCACAAGGGCGACGCCTACGCCAAGGGCTCCTTCGCCCAGCAGGCGGAGAGCGTCCGGTTCACCGACGTCAAGCAGCGCGCGTGGGCGACCACCGCCGGCACCTTCAAGCTCAGTGGTCTGCACATGAGCGTCAAGAAGGGCAAGTCCGAGTGCTACTGATGTGAGCCTCCCGCGGGTGCGGAGGGCGAGGGCACCCGCTCCGACCGCACCTCCGCACCCGTAGGGTCCGCTCCACACCAGCAAGTTCTGTGCCAGTTCCGAGGAGCCCCCTACCATGAGCGCCGACACGCGACAGAGTCTGACGACCGGATTCGGCCACAAGAGGCAGTCCTTCCGGCACTGGCGCGGCCAGCGCCCGTTCTGGGGCGGGATGCTGACGCTGCTGGCAGGCATCCCGATCATGTACGTCCCCTACCAGAACCTCACCCTGGGGTCCTTGACGATCCGGATGTCGACGACCGCGGGCGCGGGCTCGCTGATCATCGGCGTGCTGCTGGTCGTCCTCGGACTGACCATGTGGTTCCAGCCCCATTCGCGGGTGTTCGCAGGCGTGGCCGCGATCCTCCTCGCGCTGGTCTCCCTCGTCGTCTCCAACTTCGGCGCCTTCCTCATCGGCTTCCTGCTCGGACTGATCGGTGGAGCGCTGGGCGTCTCCTGGGCCCCGGGCAAGACGGTCGTGGCCGAGCCCACCGCGCCGGCCGAACGGGCCGAGCGCACCGACCAGGCGGAGCACCCCGCGGAGGATGCCGGTACGGACGCCGGAACGGGGCCGGCGAGCGACAACACAGCAGTCTCTGGAGCGTCCCCCGCGGACGGGGTCGACGCGCACGACGGGAACGGGAGGCACCGTGCCGGGTGACGAGGTCCACGAAGGGGAGGGCGCGCGCCCGGGCGCCGCGTCGGGTGCCCGGGGGAGAGCCGGGCCCCGGCACGCCGCCCCCAGGAAGCCGCTGCTGACCCGGTTCCACCTGCCGGCCGGCAAGGCGGTGGCCCTGGCCGCGATGCCCTCGGCCGTCCTGCTGGGAGTCGGGATCACCCCGCAGCTCGCCAACGCCAAGCCGCTCCCCAAGAACCCCTTCAAGGGCGACTCCTGCGTCTCCATATCCGAGCAGCAGGAGACCGAGGAGGAGAAGGCCGAGCGCAAGGAACGGGCCGAGAAGCTCAAGAAGGAGCTGGCCCGCAAGCAGGCCGAGCGGGAGAAGGCGGCGGAGGAGGCTGCCGGGAAGGCCGACGGCGAGAAGGCCGACGGGAAGTCCGACGGGAAGTCCGAGGACGGCGCCTCCGGTGCCGGGTCCGACGGCGACAAGCCGTCCGGGTCCTCCGGGTCCTCCGGGTCCTCCGGGAAGACCCCTTCCGAGGAGCCCGCCACCTCGCCCTCGCCGTCCGCGAAGTCCGAGGACAGCGCGTCGGACGACGAGGAGGAGAACCCCTGGTACGACCCGCTGGGGGTGGGCAAGACACTCGACGACCTCCTCCACCCGGACAAGGGCGAGGACACCGACGAGCCCGCCGGCGAGCCCTCCGACAGCCCCACGCCCAGCCCCTCGAAGGGCTCCGGGGATGCCGGGGACTCCGGGGACGCGAACTCCTCGTCCGGCGGTGACGCGAAGTCCGAGCGCGGATCGGACGGCGGCGGTACGGCCGACCGGACCGAGAAGTCCGACGGGAGCAAGGCCGACGGGAGCGGTCCCGCGAGCGGGTCCGACAAGGCCGGCAAGGGCGACGAGGGCGACAAGGACGCCGGGGACGAGAAGGACGGCAAGGGCGACAAGCCGGGCGAGGACTCCGGAGTCGACGCGAAGGACGGCACCGCCCGCGACTACGACCCCGAGAAGGACGCCGGCAAGCCCTTCCCGTGCCCCGAGAAGATGGACGTCCAGGGCACCGGCGAGCAGACCCCGACCCAGGTCCCCAACGTCCCCTGGCACCTGGAGGCGTCCTCGCTGACGCTGATGGGCCTCGACTACGAGGGGGTCGTCAACATCACCATGCCCAACGGGAAGACCAAGCAGGCCCTCAAGTTCACCGCCGACGCGCTGGACATCGGCGATCTGCACCAGACGGTGCAGGCCGACGGCTTGACCTACCACGTGCAGGCCGCCGAGGGATCCAGGTCGACCATCCGCGGCGGCAAGGTGACCATGTACACCGAGGAGCTGAAGGGCAACCTGTTCGGGCTGATCCCGATCACCTTCACTCCCGAGACGCCTCCGCCGATCAATGTGCCCTTCGCCTACTTCACCGACGTGTCGGTGCGGCAGGCGGGCCAGTTCGGCGGCACCCTGACGATTCCCGGGCTGCACCAGTACGTCCGCCAGTAGGCCGCAGGCAACCCCCTCACGAAAAGTCCCGCACCCCTGGCAGGGTGCGGGACTTTTCGTCGGTCCGGTCGGGTGCCCGCACCCGGCGCACGGGGGCGCCGGATGCGGGCGTCAGCGGATCAGGCGGCGCCCAGGTGGTGGACGCGGACCATGTTGGTGGTGCCGGGGACGCCGGGCGGGGAGCCCGCGGTGATCAGCATCGTGTCGCCGGTCTCGAACCGCTGCAGCCGCAGCAGTTCGGCGTCGACGAGCTCGACCATCTCGTCGGTGTGGTCGACGTGCTTGACCACGAACGTCTCCACGCCCCAGCTCAGCGTCAGCTGGTTGGCGGTGGCCGCCTCCGTGGTGAAGGCGAGGATGGGCTGGCCGACCCGGTAGCGGGACAGCCGCCGGGCCGTGTCCCCGGACTTGGTGAAGGCCACCAGGGCCTTGCCGTCCAGGAAGTCGGCCATCTCGCATGCCGCGCGGGCGACCGAACCGCCCTGGGTGCGCGGCTTCTTGCCGGGCACCAGCGGCTGCAGGCCGCGGCCGAGCAGCTCCTCCTCGGCGGCCTGCACGATCTTCGACATCGTCTTGACGGTCTCGACCGGGTACTGGCCCACCGAGGACTCGGCGGAGAGCATCACCGCGTCGGCACCGTCCAGCACCGCGTTGGCGACGTCGCTGGCCTCCGCGCGGGTGGGCCGGGAGTTGGTGATCATGGACTCCATCATCTGGGTCGCCACGATCACCGGCTTGGCGTTGCGGCGGCACAGCTCCACCAGCCGCTTCTGCACCATCGGGACCTGCTCCAGCGGGTACTCCACCGCCAGGTCGCCGCGCGCCACCATCACGCCGTCGAAGGCCAGCACGACCTCCTCCATGTTGGCGACCGCCTGCGGCTTCTCGACCTTGGCGATCACCGGGACCCGGCGTCCGACCTCGTCCATCACGCGGTGCACGTCGCGCACGTCGGAGGCGTTGCGCACGAACGAGAGGGCGATCATGTCGGCGCCCATCCGGAGCGCGAACTTCAGGTCCTCGATGTCCTTCTCGCTGAGCGCGGGCACGTTCACCGCGGCGCCGGGCAGGTTGATCCCCTTGTGGTCGGAGATGACACCGCCCTCGATGACGATCGTGCGGACCCGGGGGCCCTCGACCTCGACGACCTGCAGCGCGACGTTCCCGTCGTTGATCAGCACCGGGTCGCCCTTGGAGACGTCACCGGGCAGCCCCTTGTAGGTGGTGCCGCAGATGCTCTTGTCGCCCGCCACGTCCTCGGTCGTGATGGTGAACTCCTCGCCGCGGACCAGCTCGACGGGGCCCTCGGCGAAGGTCTCCAGCCGGATCTTGGGGCCCTGCAGGTCGGCGAGGACCCCCACGGCGCGGCCCGTCTCCACGGCGGCCTTGCGGGTGCGGTGGTACCGCTCCTCGTGCTCGGCGTGGGAGCCGTGGCTCATGTTGAACCGGGCCACGTTCATACCCGCCTCGATCAGCGTCTTCAGCTGTTCGTAGGAGTCGACGGCGGGGCCCAGGGTGCAGACGATTTTGGAACGGCGCATGGTGGCGATCCTATCGTTTTGTTTAGGTACTGAACGATTCGGGGGCGGCACCCCCGGACGTGGGGGCCGTCCGGCTCGGGGCGACCAGCGCGTAGGTCTGCTCTGCGATCTCCAGTTCCTCGTCGGTCGGTACCACGGCCACGGCCACTCTCGCGTACGCGGGCGAGATCAGCCGCGCCTCCTTCTCCTCCGCCGCGTTCAGCTCGCCGTCCACAGCCAGCCCCAGCTCCGCCAGGCCCGCCACGGCGGCCTCGCGCACCGGTGCGGCGTTCTCGCCGACGCCCGCGGTGAAGACCACGGCGTCGACCCTGCCCAGTACGGCGTAGTAGGCGCCGATGTACTTCTTCAGCCGGTGGACGTAGATGTCGAAGGCCAGCGCCGCGGCCCGGTCACCCGCCTCGATCCGGCGGCGGATCTCGCGCATGTCGTTGTCGCCGCACAGCCCCAGCAGCCCGCTGCGCTTGTTCAGCAGCTCGTCCACCGCGTCCGCGTCCATTCCGGCCACCCGCTTGAGGTGGAAGACCACCGCCGGGTCGATGTCCCCCGACCGTGTTCCCATCACCAGCCCCTCCAAGGGGGTCAGTCCCATGGAGGTGTCCTCGCACCGCCCGCCGCGCACGGCGGAGGCCGACGCGCCGTTGCCCAGGTGCAGCACGATCAGGTTCACCTCGCCGGGATCCTTGCCCAGCAGCGCGGCGGCCTTGCGCGACACATAGGCGTGCGAGGTGCCGTGGAAGCCGTAGCGGCGCACCCGGTGCGCGTCGGCGGTCTCCGTGTCGATGGCGTAGCGGGCCGCGTGCTCCGGCATCGTGGAGTGGAACGCGGTGTCGAAGACGGCTACCTGCGGCAGATCGGGGCGCAGCCGCTGCGCCGTGCGGATGCCGGTGAGGTTCGCCGGATTGTGCAGCGGCGCCACCGGGACCAGCCGCTCGATCTCCTTGAGCACGGCGTCGTCCACCACCGTCGGCTCGGTCAGCCGCAGCCCGCCGTGCACCACCCGGTGGCCGATCGCGGCCAGCTCGGGCGAGTCCAGGCCGAGCCCGTCGGCGGCCAGTTCCTCGGCGACGGCTCCCAGCGCCGCGCCGTGGTCGGCCAGCCTGCCCGTGCGGGTGCGCCGCTCGCCTCCGGTGGCGAGCGGCTGGTGGGTGACGGCCGAGGTCTCCTCGCCGATCCGCTCGGCGAGGCCCGCGGCCAGCCGGCTGCGGTCCGCCATGTCGATCAGCTGGTACTTCACGGACGACGAGCCGGAGTTGAGGACGAGGATCCGGGTGGGGCTCACGGCAGGGTGCTCTCTGTGCGGGTACGGAGGGACGGGGTGACGGGGGCGGCGCTCAGCCGCCGGAGCCGTGCGGGAACGCGTCCTGCGCCTGGACCGCGGTGATCGCGACCGTGTTGACGATGTCCTGCACCAGCGCGCCGCGGCTCAGGTCGTTGACCGGCTTGCGCAGCCCCTGGAGCACGGGACCCACGGCGATGGCCCCGGCCGAGCGCTGCACGGCCTTGTAGGTGTTGTTGCCGGTGTTCAGATCGGGGAAGACCAGCACGGTCGCCTGCCCCGCCACCGCGGAGCCGGGCAGCTTGGTGGCGGCGACCGAGGGCTCCACGGCCGCGTCGTACTGGATCGGTCCCTCCGTGAGGAGGTCCGGGCGGCGCTCGCGGACCAGCTCGGTGGCCCGCCGCACCTTGTCCACGTCGGCACCCGAGCCCGAGGTGCCCGTCGAGTACGAGAGCATCGCGATCCGCGGCTCCACCCCGAACCGGGCGGCGGTGGTCGCCGACTGGATCGCGATGTCGGCGAGCTGCTCGGCGCCCGGGTCCGGCACCACGGCGCAGTCCCCGTAGACCAGCACCCGGTCGGCCAGGCACATGAAGAACACCGAGGAGACGATCGAGGCGTCCGGCCGGGTGCGGATGATCTCGAAGGCCGGGCGGACCGTCGCCGCCGTCGAGTGCACGGCACCGGAGACCATGCCGTCGGCCAGCCCCTCGTTGACCATGAGCGTGCCGAAGTAGGACACGTCGGAGACCACGTCGTGGGCCAGCTCGTAGGTGACGCCCTTGTGGGTGCGGAGAGCCGCGTACACCTCGGCGAAGCGCTCGCGCAGCGGAGAGGTCTGCGGATCGACGATGCGCGCGGTGGCGCCGCCCGGGCCGGAGAGGGGGTCGGCGGGGGTCTCGTCGCCGGCCGGCAGGTCGAGGCCGATGCTCAGCTCGGCGGCGCGCTTGCGGATCACCGCCGGGTCGCCCAGCAGCGTCAGATCGCAGATGTTGCGCCGCAGCAGCACCTCGGCCGCGCGCAGCACCCGCTCCTCGGTGCCCTCCGGCAGCACGATGTGCCGCCGTGCCGCGCGGGAGCGCTCCACCAGCTCGTGCTCGAACATCATCGGCGTGACCCGCTCGCTGCGCTCCACCGAGAGCTGCGCCGAGAGCTGGGCGGCGTCCACGTGGGTCTCGAACAGCCCCAGTGCGATCTCGGCCTTCCGCGGGGTGGCGGCGGTCAGCTTGCCCTCCAGGGACAGCAGCGCGTCGGCGGTCGGCATCGACCCCTCAGGGACCACCAGCACCGGCGTGCCGGGCGCCAGCCGCGCGGCCAGCGCCAGCGTCTGGTCGTCGGGGCGCTCGTCCAGGGTGAGCAGGACACCGGCGATGGCGGGGGAGCCGGCGGAGTGCGCGGCCAGCGCCCCGATGAGCAGGTCCGAGCGGTCGCCGGGCGTGACCACCAGGCAGCCTTCGGTGAGTGCGGGCAGGAAGACGGGCAGGTGGGCGCCGCCGAAGACGAGGTTGCGGACGTCGCGGGAGAGCCCGGCGTGGTCGCCGAGCAGTACCTTCGCCGCCGTCGCCTCTTTGACCTGGGTCACCGTGGGCGCGGCCAGCGCGGGTTCCTCCGGCAGCACGAACACCGGCTCGGGCAGCCGCTCGGCCAGTCCGCGCACGGCTGCCGCGCCCTCGGGGTCGGCCACCCGGTTGGCGACCATGGCGATCAGGTCGGCGCCCAGCGAGGCGTAGGCGTCGTGCGCGTTGCGCACCTCGGCGACCACCGCCTCGGGGGACTGGTCGCGGGCGGCGACGACCGGCAGCACGGCGGCCCCGAACTCGATCGCGAGCCGCGCGTTGAGCGCGAGCTCGGCGGGCAGCCCGGTGTCGGCGAAGTCGGTGCCGAGCACGAGGACGGCCTCGTAGGCGTCGGAGACCTGGTGGTAGCGGTCCACCAGGCGGGAGATCAGCTCGTCCGTGCCCTGCTCGGCCTGGAGCGCCGCCGCCTCCTCGTACCGCATGCCGAAGACCGAGGAGGCGGGCTGGGTGAGCCGGTAGCGGCTGCGCAGCAGGTCGTAGAGCTCGTCGGGCTCGTCGTGCACCAGGGGCCGGAACACCCCGACGCGGTCCACCTGGCGGGTCAGGAGCTCCATGACTCCCAGCTCGACCACCTGGCGGCCGTCGCTGCGGCCGATGCCGGTCACGTACACGCTGCGCGTCACGCGCTGTCTCCTCCGGTCGCGGTCGGGAGCGCCTCGGGGATCTCTTGAGCAGTTCCGCCTGGAAAGCACCCGTAAGGGTAGGGCTATACCCTTGACATTACCTGCGCCTCTGGCTGGCACGCGCGCCAGGCGGGTGGCTTGTACGCCTCCGCCGGAGGGCGCCCGCAGCGGTCCGGATGCTGAGCGGGGCCCCTTCCCTCGCCTTCAAGACGTGAAACAATCGCACCGGCTCAGGGACCAGCGGCACCCCCGGACAGTGAGGTCCGACCGTGCCCCAAGCGGCCCGCCTCCCGGGCGGGCATCTACGGAGCAGGAGAAGCGAACCCCATGCGTATCGGAGTGCTCACCGCGGGCGGAGACTGCCCCGGTCTCAACGCCGTGATCCGATCCGTCGTGCACCGTGCCGTACACGACCGCGGCGACGAGGTCATCGGATTCGAAGACGGATTCAAGGGCCTGCTGGAGGGCCGCCACCGGCCCCTGGACATAAACTCCGTCAGCGGCATCCTCGCCCGCGGCGGCACCATCCTCGGCTCGGCCCGGCTGGAGCGGGACCGGCTGCGGGAGGCGTGCAACAACTCCGAGGAGCTGATCGACCGCCTCGGCCTGGACGCGCTGATCCCGATCGGCGGCGAGGGCACCCTGACCGCCGCGCGGATGCTCGCCGAGATCGGGCTGCCGGTCGTCGGCGTCCCCAAGACCATCGACAACGACATCTCCGCCACCGACCGCACCTTCGGCTTCGACACCGCCGTCGGTGTCGCCACCGAGGCCATGGACCGCCTCAAGACCACCGCCGAGTCCCACCAGCGGGTCATGGTCGTGGAGGTCATGGGCCGGCACGCGGGCTGGATCGCGCTGGAGGCGGGCATGGCGGCGGGCGCGCACGCCATCTGCATCCCCGAGCGCAACTTCGAGGTCGACGACCTGGCCAAGATGGTCGAGGAGCGGTTCGCGCGGGACAAGAAGTTCGCCATCGTCTGCGTCGCCGAGGGCGCGCACCCGGCCGAGGGCTCCATGCCGTACGAGAAGGGCGTGATCGACCAGTACGGTCACGAGCGCTTCACCGGCATCGGCAACCGGCTCGCGGTCGAGCTGGAGCACCGGCTCGGCAAGGAGGCGCGGCCCGTCATCCTCGGCCACATCCAGCGTGGCGGCACCCCCACGGCCTACGACCGGGTGCTCGCCACCCGCTTCGGCTGGCACGCCGTCGAGGCCGCGCACCGCGGGGAGTTCGGCCGGATGACAGCCCTGCGCGGCACCTCGATCGTGATGGCCCCGCTCGCCGACGCGGTCTCCGAGCTCAAGCGGGTCCCGCAGGACCGCATGGACGAGACCGAAGCGGTCTTCTGAGCCACCGCCCTGCCGCGGCCCCGCGCGGCGCGGGTGCCGGGCCGCCGCGGAGCTGCTCCGAGTCCGGCCGCCGAGCCACCGAACGGGCAGGGGCGGGTGAGGGACCCGACGCGCCGCCGAGTGCTCCCGCACGCCGGTCCGACCGTCCGGACGACGGTGCCACCGGGGCGCCCGGCCCGACGGCCGGCGGCGGCCGGCCCGTGACGGTCGCCCGCCACCGGAGCCGGGCGGCTCGATCGGGCCGTGCCGCTCGGTCCCCGGACGCCCTCGCACGGCCGGTGCTCGCACACGGTCACCGGCCGCGCGGCTCCCCGGGCGGCTCCGCGGCACCGGTGCGCGCCGCGCCGGGCGCGGTCCGCGCCGCCGCTCGGCTCCCGGCGGCCTCCGGCCGCGGACCGACCGCCACCGGGTCCCGGCCGGCCGGGGCCCCGACGAAGGCGAGCACCGCCGATGCGCAGCCGGCCAGCGCGGCGCCCACCAGCAGCACCCAGCTCAGCGGCGCGGCGTCCACCACCCGGCCGCCGACGAAGGCACCCAGTGCGATGGCGGCGTTGAAGACGGAGGCGAACAGGGCACCCGCCGCCTCGCGTTCGAGCGGCGCCGCGGCCAGCACCCAGCTCTGGCTGCTCACCGAGACCCCGCCGTAGGCCAGCCCCCACAGCAGCAGCGCCGCGACGGCCGCTCCGGTGGCCGGGCCGGCCGCCGCCAGCAGCAGGGTCGTCACCGCGATGCCCCCCGCCAGCGTCAGCAGCGTGCTCCTGGGCCGGCGGGCCGCGCGGGCGCCCGCCGCGAAGTTCCCCGCGACGCCCGCCGCGCCGTAGGCCAGCAGCAGCACCCCGACCAGCGCGGGCGCGACGCCGGAGAGCTGCTCCAGTACCGGCCGGACATAGGTGTAGGCGGCGAAGTGGCCGGTCACCAGCAGCGCGAGGAAGACGAATCCGGTGCGCAGCCGCGGGTTCCGCAGCAGTCGCGGCAGCGTGCCGGGGCGCGCCGGGCGGTCGGCGGGCAGCGCGGGCAGCAACAGCACGAGGGCCAGCGCCACGGCGGCCGACAGCCCTGCCGCGGCGCCGAACGCGGCCCGCCAGCCGAACGCTTCGCCCAGCATGGTGCCCGCGGGTACCGCCAGCACGCTGGCCAGCCCGATGCCGCCGAAGACGGCCGCCAGCGCGGTGCTCAGCGAGCGCTGCGGCACCAGCCGGACCGGCAGGGTGGCCGCCAGCGCCCATACGCCGCCCAGTGCGACACCCACCAGGACGCGGGCCATCAGCAGCACGGTGAGGGAGGGCGCCACCGCCGAGAGGGTGTTGGCCGCGGCCAGCAGCAGCGCCAGCGCCGCCAGTACGGTGCGGCGGTCGAGCCTGCCCGCGGCGGGTGGCACGAGGGGCGCGGCGAGGGCGGCGACGATGCCGGTGAGGGAGACGGTCAGCCCCGCCGAGCCCTCCGAGACAGCCAGGCTCCCGCCGACCGGGGTGAGCAGCCCGACGGGCAGCATCTCGGCCGCGGTGACGGCGAACGTGGCGGAGGTGAGCGAGGCGACGCCGAGCCACGCGCGCAGCGGCGTGCGCTCCCTTCCGCCGGGGTCGTGTCCTGGGGGATCCGCGCAGGTGGGGTTCTCAGTCATGGTTCAAGACTTCGCGCCCGGCCGTCCGGGAACAACGGCGGACTTCTCATCCTTCCATGAGCAGGGCTCATCGGTCTTCCGTGAGCGAAGCCGCGGTCCGTCGACACGGCGGGGGAGGGCAGGCCGGAGTGCAGGAGGCGGAGTCGGACAGCGGTGGCGGTACGCGGATCCGGTCGCTGGAGATGAGGGAACTGGAGTGCTTTCTCGTCCTCGCCGAGGAACTGCACTTCGGTCGCGCCGGAGAGCGGCTGTACGTGTCGCAGAGCAGGGTCAGCCAACTGCTGCGCTCGCTGGAGAACCGGATCGGGGCGCGGCTGGTGGAGCGCACCAGCCGCCGGGTGGCGCTGACGGCGCTCGGCGCCCGGTTCCTCGAACAGCTCCGGCCCGCCTACGGCTTGCTGGGGGACGCCGTGGACGAGGCGCGCGCCGCGGCCCGGAGCGTGACCGGGCGGCTGCGGCTGGGGTTCCTGGGCAGCGCCGACCGGCGGACGACGGCGGCCCTCGGCCTCTTCCACGCCCGTCATCCCCAGGTGGAGACCGTCATCGTGGAGATCACCATGGCGGACCCGTTCGGACCGCTGCGGCGCGGCGAGGTGGACGCCGCCGTGCTGGTGCTGCCGGTCGCGGAGCCCGATCTGCTGGTGGGGCCGGGTTTCGCGGAACAGCCGTGGACCCTGGCCGTCTCCTCCGGCCACCCGCTCGCCGCCCGGTCCGCACTGAGCGCCGAGGATCTCGCCGACTGCCGGCTCATCGCCGCCGCGCCGCCCGCCCCCGGCTACTGGCGCGATCACCAGGCCCCGCCGCGCACGCCGGGCGGCCGCACCATCGCCCGGGGTCCGGTGGTGACCACCCTCCAGGAAGGGTTGGCCAATGCCGCCGCGGGGCGCGGGGGCATGCTGCTGTGCCGCCCCACGGCCGAGGCGCACGCCCGTGCGGACATCGCCTTCGTGCCGGTCGACGGACTGCCGCTGTCCCAGCTGGCCGTGGTGACGGGAGGCGGCCACGGCAGCGCGTTGCAGCGGGCGTTCGTGCGGGCCGCGGCCGACTCCGCCGGTACGGGCCCTCCGGCTCCGGCCGTGCCGGGACCCTGCTGAGGACCGTGGCATGCCGTTGCCGGCGAGGCGCGGCGCCGGGCCTGGCCGGCGGCGCACCCGGAAGCGGATGTCCAACTTCACCCAATCGCAACCTTCTTCCCGCAGCGCCCCGCCATCCCCGTTGCGACCTGCGGTCTTGCCTTCGGAGCCGCGGTCCGGCGAACTGGGCGACGGACGGGAACACTTGGATATTCCGGGGCGCGTGTGCTCCGGGTTGAGGATGCGAGTACCGTGCTGTCACCCGTCGTGCGTGCATCTCGTGTGACGGTCCTACCGGAAGGAAAACGATGACAGCACTGCGCCTCAGATGGCAGCGGTCGGTCGCCATCGCGGCGACCGGTGCCGCGGCGTTCGTCGGTACCGCGATAGCGGCCGCCCCCGCCCAGGCACACACCCCTTCATGGTCGGTGACCTGTGACTCGGTCTCGATCGACCTGAAGATGTACGCGCCGAAGGACAACAAGGTCACCGTCAAGGCCGGTGACGAGACGCTGGTCAGCGAGACCTTCGGCCGTAGCTTCCACAAGAAGGTCGACCTGCCCGAGCACGGCGAGCCGCTGAAGGTCACCGCCCAGGTCGTGGCCTCGGACGGCGACAAGTACTCGTGGGGCCCGGAGACCAAGACGTCCCCGGTCTGCGAGACGCCGGCGCCGAGCCCGACGCCCAGCGAGTCGGAGTCCACCCCGCCCTCCTCGCCCAGCCCCTCGCAGAGCCCCAGCGAGAAGCCGGAGCCGAGCGCGCCCGAGTCCAGCTCCAGCGCCCCGGCGGAGAAGCCGCAGGGCGGCGGTGACGACCTGGCCGAGACGGGTTCCTCCAGCAACACCCCGATGATCGCCGGTATCGCGGCCGCCGTGGTCGTCGCAGGCGGAGGCCTCGTCGCCTTCGCGCGCAAGCGCCGCTCCACGCAGAGCTGATCCACCCGGGGCTGTCCCCCGTGCAGCCCCGGACCGTTCGTTCGGACGGTTGACGGACAGCCCGCAGCACCGCCCGGCGGCCCGCCTCGGCCGGCCGCCGGGCGGCACGGGCCCTCGGCCCTCCCGTCCGGCAGAGCGGCCGCTCCGTCGACGGGACCTCGACGTCGGACGGGGCCCTACGACTTGCCGGACGCCGGGCCCCCACGCCACAGATAGTGGTGCTCGGGGCGCCCCACCTGCCCATAGCGCTGCCGCCGCTCCGCAGCCCCGGTGGTGACGAGGTGTTCGAGATAGCGGCGTGCCGTGATCCGGTTCACGCCGAGGGCCGCCGCCGCCTCGCTCGCCGTCAGCCCCTCCCGCGCCGCCTCCCGCAGCCGGTCCGTCACCCTCGCCAGCGTCGGGGAGCTCAGCCCCTTCGGCAGCGCCGAGGCAGTGGGAGCGGCCCGCAGCACCGACAGCGTCCGGTCCACCTCGTCCTGACTGACCGCCTCGCCCCCGGCCTCGGCCGTGGCGCGGAAGTCCGCGTAGCGCAGCAGCCGGTCGCTGAGCGTGCGGAACGTGAACGGCTTCAGCACATGCTGGACGACCCCGAGCGCGACCCCCTCGCGGATCATCGTCAGATCGCGGGCCGACGTCACCGCGAACACGTCCTCCGAGTGGCCCGCCGCACGCAGGGCACGCAGCAGGTCCAGCCCGCTGCCGTCGGGCAGGTACAGATCGAGCAGGATCAGATCGACGCCGCCGCCCCGACCCGCGGCGTCCTCCAGGGCGCGGAGCGCCTCGGCCCGGGAGTGCGCCTTCCCGGCCACCTCGAAGCCCGGCACCCGGCTGACATACAGGGCGTGCGCATCGGCCGCCACGGGGTCGTCCTCGACGACCAGGACACGGAGTGTCATCGCAGTACCTCCTGGGCCCCTGCCTCCCGCGGCAGCGGCAGCCGCACCTCGAACTCGGCGCCCGCACCGGGGAGATCGCGGGCGTGTACCTCGCCCCCGTGCCGGTGTGCCGTCTGCCGCACCAGGGCCAGACCGATGCCGCCGCCCCGGCCGGGTTTGGTGGACCAGTTCCGCTCGAAGAGCCGGTCCCCGGCCCCGGGCGGCAGGCCGGGACCGGTGTCGGCCACCCGCAGCAGCAGGTCGCCGGAGCGGGTGCACCGGACTGTCACCGTCACCCGGGGGCTGCCGGCTGCGGGCTCGTCGCCGGGCGGGGCCGGCAGCCGGCCGGCGGGCGGGGCCGTGACGGCCTCCACCGCGTTGTCGATCAGGTTGCCCAGCACCGTCACCAGGTCCCGGCCCGGGATCCCGGGCACGTCCTCCACGCCGGAGTCCGGCGCGAGGGCCAGCTCGACGCCGCGCTCCTTGGCCTGCGCGGCCTTGCCCAGCAGCAGCGCGGCCAGCACCGGCTCCCGCACCGCGCTCACCACCCGGTCGGTCAGCGCCTGCGCCAGCTCCAGTTCCTCGGTCGCGAAGCGCACGGCCTCCGCCACCCGGCCCAGTTCGATCAGGGAGACGACGGTGTGCAGCCGGTTCGCGGCCTCGTGGGCCTGCGAGCGCAGCGCCTCGGCGAAGCCGCGCACCGAGTCCAGCTCACCGGCCAGCGCCCGCAGTTCGGTGTGGTCGCGCAGGGTCACCACCGTGCCCCGGCGCTCCCCGCCGTCCACCGGCGCGGTGTTGACGACCACGACCCGCTCGCCGGTCAGATGGACCTCGTCCCGGCGCGGCTCCCCGGCCAGCAGCGCCTCGGTCAGCTCGGAGGGCAGCCCGAGATCGGCGACGGCCCGGCCCACCAGGTCCCGCGGTCCGTCCCGGCCCAGCAGCAGCCGGGCGCCGTCGTTGACGAGCGCGACCCGCCCCTCCCCGTCGAGCAGCAGCAGTCCCTCGCGCACCGCGTGCAGTGTCGCCTGGTGGTAGTCGTGCAGCCGACTCAGCTCGACCGCGTTCATCCCGTGGGTGTGGCGGCGCAGCCGGGCGTTGGTCAGATAGGTACCGACGGCGCCCAGCGCCAGGGCCCCGCCGGCCACCGCGAGCACCGCGGTGAGCTGCTCGCCGACCTGCCTGCTGATGGTGTCGATGGTGATCCCGGCGCTGACCAGGCCGATGATCCGGCCCTCCCGCCCGCCGTGCCCGGCTTCCCGGACGGGCGTCACCACGCGCACCGACGGGCCCAGCGTGCCGGTGTAGGTCTCGTCGAAGGTGTGGCCCTGCAGCGCGGGCCCGATGTGGCCCACGAACTGCTCGCCGATCCGGTCGGGGTCGGGGTGCGTCCACCGCTTGCCGCGCGGATCCATGATCGTGACAAAGCTGACGCCGGTGTCCCGGCGCACCTGCTCCGCGTAGGGCTGCAGACGCGCGCTGGGATCGGCGGAGCCGATGGCCGCCCGTACGGAGGGGGAATCGGCCACGGCCTGCGTCGTGGCCCGGGCGCGGTGCGTCGCCGCTTCCCTGGCCTGTGACTTTCCGGAAACGTACGCGAACACCGCGCATCCGGCGACCACCACGGCGACCAGCACCACCTGCATGGCGAAGAGCTGTCCTGCCAGGCTGCGCGGGCGGGACCGCAGGGGGAAGCGGGGTCGGGGGACGCGCATCGTCTCAGTCTGCCGTGGCTTGTTTCGTGCACGTAATGCACGTAAGGGTGACGCACATCGCACCGTGTTGCATAGTCGCCGGGACTCAACACGATCGGAATTCGCAATTGAGCGTCCACCAGGGCGTTCCGGCGGAGACATCGTGACGTGACCCATGGACGAGGAGCCGCCGACGTGTCGAAGAAGACACCGCAGCAGGCCGCAGCGGGTGCTGCTGCGCCGGACATCCCGCAGCAGCCGGGGCCCATGCGGGACCGCACCCATTACCTCTACATCGCGGTGATCGCTGCCGTGGTGCTGGGTGTGGTGCTGGGACTGACGGCACCGGGTGTGGCCACCGAGCTGAAACCGCTCGGCACGGGGTTCGTCAATCTCATCAAGATGATGATCTCCCCGATCATTTTCTGCACGATCGTGCTGGGCATCGGCTCGGTCCGCAAGGCGGCCAAGGTCGGCGCGGTCGGCGGTCTGGCGCTCGGCTACTTCCTGGTGATGTCGCTCGTCGCGCTGGCGATCGGGCTGGTCGTCGGAAACGTCCTGGAGCCGGGCCACGGGCTGCAGCTGACCGACGCGGCGCGGGACGCGGGCGCCTCGCAGGCCGAGGGCGGTGAGGGTCTGACCGACTTCCTGCTCGGCATGGTCCCCACCACCATGGTCTCCGCCTTCACCGGGGGCGAGGTCCTGCAGACGCTGCTCATCGCGCTGCTGGTCGGCTTCGCACTGCAGGCCATGGGCTCGGCGGGGGAGCCGGTGCTGCGCGGCATCGGGCACCTGCAGAAGGTCGTCTTCCGGGTGCTGGCGATGATCATGTGGGTGGCCCCGGTCGGCGCCTTCGGCGCGATGGCGGCGGTGGTCGGCGAGACGGGTGTGGACGCGCTGAAGTCCCTCGCCGTCATCATGATCGGCTTCTATCTGACCTGCTTCGTGTTCGTCTTCGCCGTGCTCGGGACGATCCTGCGGGTCTTCACCGGCGTGAACATCTTCAAGCTGCTGAAGTACCTGGGACGGGAGTTCCTGCTGATCCTGTCCACCTCCTCGTCCGAGTCGGCGCTGCCCCGGCTGATCGCGAAGATGGAGCACCTGGGCGTCAGCCGGCCCGTCGTGGGCATCACCGTGCCCACCGGCTACTCCTTCAACCTCGACGGCACCATGATCTACCTGACCATGGCCTCGATCTTCGTCGCCGAGGCCATGGGCAACCCGCTCGGCATCGGCGAGCAGATCTCGCTGCTGATCTTCATGTTCGTCGCGTCCAAGGGCGCGGCCGGGGTCACCGGCGCCGGGCTGGCCACCCTGGCCGGCGGCCTCCAGTCGCACCGTCCCGAGCTGGTGGACGGCGTGGGGCTGATCGTCGGCATCGACCGGTTCATGAGCGAGGCCCGCGCGCTGACCAACTTCGCCGGGAACGCCGTGGCCACCGTGCTGGTCGGTACCTGGACCAAGGAGATCGACCGGGAGCGCGTCGGCGAGGTGCTGCGGGGTGCGCTGCCCTTCGACGAACGGACCCTGGAGGCCGCCCACGAGCCCGCCCGGGACCCGTCCGAGGAGACCGCGGCCGAGCAGGTCCCGCCGCAGGAGCGCGCCGCCGCGGCCACCAAGGGCTGATCCGGACGCCGCCCCGGTCCGGCCGGCCAACCGGCCGCCCGGCCACCCGGAGCCGCACCGCACCGCACCGCCCTCGTCTCCGCCCCCGCCCCGCATCCGCCGGAGCGGGGGCGGTCCCGGTGGCGGTCTGCCGGGCTCCGGCCCCGGCGGGCGCGTGCGGAAGGCGCGGGCGGCGGCGGGCGGCGCGGCCCGGGTACGAGGTCAGGTCAGGTCCTGCGCAGCCGGAACCAGTAGAAGCCGTGCCCCGCGAGCGTCAGCAGATAGGGCAGGTCGCCGATGGCGGGGAAGCGGACGCCGCCGATCAGTTCCACGGGAACCCGCCCCTTCCACTCCCGCAGATCCAGCTCGGTCGGCTGCGGGAACCGCGAGAAGTTGTGCACGCACATCACCAGGTCGTCACCGCCGCCGGGGAGCCCGAGCTCCCGCAGGAAGGCCAGGACGCACGGGTTGGAGGAGGAGAGCTCCTCGTAGGAACCCAGCCCGAAGGCGGGGTTCTGCTTGCGCACCTCGATCACCCGCCGGGTCCAGTGCAGCAGCGAACTCGGCGAGCTCATCGCGGCCTCGACGTTGGTGGCCTGGTAGCCGTGCACCGGGTCCATGACGGTCGGCAGGAACAGCCGCCCCGGATCGCAGGAGGAGAACCCGGCGTTGCGGTCGGGCGTCCACTGCATGGGAGTGCGCACGGCATCCCGGTCGCCGAGCCAGATGTTGTCGCCCATGCCGATCTCGTCGCCGTAGTAGAGAATGGGCGAGCCGGGCAGCGACAGCAGCAGCGCGGTGAACAGCTCGATCTGCTTGCGGTCGTTGTCCAGCAGCGGTGCCAGCCGACGGCGGATGCCGATGTTGGCCCGCATCCGCGGGTCCTTGGCGTACTCCGCGTACATGTAGTCGCGTTCCTCGTCGGTGACCATCTCCAGGGTCAGCTCGTCATGGTTGCGCAGGAAGACGCCCCACTGGCAGCGGGAGGGGATCGCGGGCGTCTTGGCGAGGATCTCGGACACGGGGTAGCGCGACTCACGGCGCACGGCCATGAAGATGCGCGGCATGACGGGGAAGTGGAAGGCCATGTGGCACTCGTCGCCCCCCGTCGCGTAGTCGCCGAAATAGTCGACGACGTCCTCCGGCCACTGGTTGGCCTCGGCCAGCAGAACGGTGTCGGGGTAGTGGGCGTCGACCATCCGGCGCACCCGTTTGAGGAAGGCGTGCGACTGCGGAAGGTTCTCGCAGGTGGTGCCCTCCTCGGCGTACAGGTAGGGGACCGCGTCCAGCCGGAAGCCGTCGATGCCCAGATCCAGCCAGAACCGCAGAGCGGAGATCATCTCGTCCTGGACCAGCGGGTTGTCATAGTTGAGGTCGGGCTGGTGGGAGAAGAAGCGGTGCCAGAAGTACTGCTTGCGCACCGGGTCGAAGGTCCAGTTGGACACCTCGGTGTCGACGAAGATGACGCGTGCGTCCTGGAACTGTTTGTCGTCGTCGGCCCAGAGGTAGTAGTCGCCCCACGGCCCTTCCGGATCGCGCCGGGACTCCTGGAACCACGGATGCTGGTCGCTGGTGTGGTTCATGACGAAGTCGATGATCACGCGCATGCCGCGCTGGTGTGCGGCGTCCACGAACTCCACGAAGTCCGCGAGGTCGCCGAACTCGGGGAGCACGGAGGTGTAGTCGGAGACGTCGTATCCGCCGTCCTTGAGCGGGGACTCGAAGAACGGCGGCAGCCACAGGCAGTCCACGCCGAGCCACTGGAGGTAGTCCAGCTTTGCGGTGAGCCCTCTCAGATCTCCGATGCCGTCGCCGTCGCTGTCCTGGAAGGAGCGGACGAGTACTTCGTAGAAGACGGCGCGCTTGAACCAGTCGGGATCGCGGTCCCGGGCGGGGGTGTCCTCGAAGGTGTCGGGGACGGGCTCGTTGACGCTCATGCGTGGGTGACCCTCCGGTCGGTGAGGACGGTCGCAGGGTGCGGGCGCGGGCCGGGCGGAGGACCCACCCCCGCAGGAGCCGCGCCCTCCCTGCCCCAGTGATCGGGCTCTTCGGCGCACTCGGCGCGTACCGGCAGGATCCGGAGCCGCTCAACTGAGCGGCACACGGTCCGGATGCGAAGCGCGAGCTGTTCAACGACTCCGTCGCCGCGTGGGTGTGGTGCGCGGCGGCCGCCGTCGCGACCCGGACTCTCCCGGCAGCCACGGCGGGCCGAAGCGGTGTGCCGGTGCGGACCCGCCCCCGCGCGCCCGCAGGAACGGCAGCGGCTCCCAGGACCTGTCCAGGTCCTGGGAGCCGCTGTCATGCCAGGGCGTGCACCGGTCCGCTGCACCCCCGGTGGGGGACGGGCCGAAGCCCCGCGGGCGGCGCCGCAGTTCAGCTACCGGTCACGTTTACCCCGGTCCAGGCGGCCTTGACCGCCTTGACCTCGGCGCTGTCCGCGCCGTAGAGGTCGGTGGCGGACTGGACGGTCGCCTTGCGCGCGTCCGCGTAGTCCGTCGTCGACGTCATCTGCTCGGTCAGCGCCTTGAACCAGATCTGCTCGGCCTTCTCGATGCCGATTCCGTCCAGCTTCTCGCCGTTCTTGGTGGGCGAGTTGTACTTCACGCCGTTCACCTCGCGCTCCCCGCTGCCCACGGACAGCAGGAAGAAGAAGTGGTTGGCGATGCCGGAGGAGTAGTGGACGTCCACGTCCCCGGCCTCGGGGCTCCAGTAGTCCAGCGAGCTGCCGTCCTTGCTGGGCTCGTCCATGTAGCGCAGCGGGGTGCCGTCACCGTTGATGTCGATCTTCTCGCCGACGAGGTAGTCCGGCACGTCGTCCGGGCTGTCGGCGTGGAACTCGACCGCGGCGGCGAAGATGTCGGAGGTGGCCTCGTTCAGGCCGCCCGACTCGCCCGCGTATTCCAGGTTGGCCGTGGTCGAGGTGACCCCGTGCGACATCTCGTGCGCCGCGACGTCCAGCGAGGTGAGCGGGTTCTTGTTGCCCTGGCCGTCACCGTAGGTCATGCAGAAGCAGGAGTCGTCCCAGAAGGCGTTGACGTAGTTGTCGCCGTAGTGGACCCGGCTGAGGGCGCCCTTGCCGTCGCCCGCGATGCCCTCGCGGCCGTGCACCTGCTTGTAGTAGTCCCACGTCTGGCCGGCGCCGTAGTGCGCGTCCACGCCCGCGGTGGCCCGGTCGCCGGTGGTCCCGTCGCCCCAGACGTCGTCGTCGTCGGTGAAGACCGTGCCCTCGCCGCTCTGGCCGCCGTTGAGGTCGGAGGTGCGGTTGCCGCCGCGCGCGTCGTCCTTCATCGTGAACGAGCCGGACGAGCCCGAGGTGCCGATCTCGACCTTGCCGCTGTACTGGCTGTTGCCGGTGCCCTCCTTGATGCCCTGGAACTCGAAGAGCTTCTTGCCGGTCTTCGCGTCCGTGATCACGTGGAGCTGATTGGGCGCGCCGGACTTCTGCACGCCGCCGACGACGGTCTCCCAGGCGAGCACGGGCTTGCCCTCGCCCGCCCAGACGATCTTCCGGGGCGCCTTGCTGCCCTTGGCCTCGGCCGTGACGGGCTTGTGCGCGGCCGGGGCCGACGTCTTCACCGCGATCTTCGCGCGGGTGGCCTTGGAGGCTCCGGTGCGCTTGCCGGAGGCGGACTTGTGCACCACGAGGTCGCCGCCGAGGACGGGCAGCCCGTCGTAGGTGCGCTCGTAACGCACGTGTGTGGAGCCGTCCTTGTTCTTGACGACATCCTTGACGTGGAGCTTCTCCTTGGCGCCGAGGCCCAGGGCGCGGGCGTCGGCGGACTTCGCCGCCTCGGTGTTCGCCGTCTTGACCAGCTCGGTGTGCTGGCTCGCGGTCAGCTGTGCGGGCAGCGCGCCCTTCGCGGTGGTCTCGCCGGCCGGGGCCGCGCCGGCGGTTCCCGCGGTGACGCCTGCCGCGACCAGGGCCGCCGTGGCGGCGAGGGCGGATATCCGCTGCTTGGAGGTGAATCTCACGTCAGTGACTCCTTCTGCCGTGGGGGCCGGGCGGCATGACTGATCAACCGCCCGGGCAGAACTGAACTGCGGTGCGCCACGCGAAAGTACGGACGGGGATCGTGCTGCTGTACGCATCCCGTGTGACGTGCTCGTGAGCCTGCCACTTTGAGCATGGGCATGTCACCGGCGCATCGGTCTCTGATCAGAGGTTGGCCAGATTCTGTTCGTTGATACGAAACCCGTGCCCGCATAGCGGACAACTGACAGAAGCGCTTCCGCTGTCCAGCACCCGCGAGCTGCCCGCTCCCGTGCCGCACCGCCCCACGGCACCGCGCCGCCGCCCCGGAGCCCGGCCGTCACCGGCACGGACCCGGCGCCGCCGGTGCTCCGCGCGGGAGCGGGCGCAGGCGTTGACGTCGCGGGTCGCCGCGCCGCGCCCCGGGGACGGCTCCCCGCGGGCCGGAGCCCGGCGGGGCACCGCTCGCAGCGTGCGGACGGCCGGGACCGACAGCAGTGCCGCACTGATCCCGATCATGATCACGCCGCCCGCGAGCAGCACCGTCCGGGCCCCGAGCAGCTGTGCCGCCGGGCCGGCCAGCGCCTGGCCGGCGGGCATCATGGCGAGTGAGCCGGCCACCCCGTGGGCGTGGATGCGGTTGAGGATCTGCCCGGGTACCTGGGCGCGTTCCGGAGCGAACGGATTTCGCGCGGCACCCGCGACCGTGTCGCGCTCCCGGGCGGCCCGGCCGCCGCGGGGGATTCGCCGTTCACTCGTGTGAGCCCGGTGTCCCTCCCGCATGCGCTTCGTTGGTCCGTTCGTCCGGGTGAGAGCGGGCGGCAGAAGGCCCTCGACAGCAGGCGACGCACAGGAGCGGGGACGGCATGGGACGGGGCACGACGGCACGGCGAGTCGCGGTACTGCTGTACCACGCGAGGCGCGTACGACGGGCGGTGCGCGCCGTGTCGGCCGCTGTGGCGCTCGCGCTGCTGTGCACCGCGCCTGCCGGATGCGCCGTCGTGGACGACTCCAAGCCGCCGGGGGGCGCCATCCGGGTGACACCCGAGGACGGTGCCCGCGACGTGCCCACCGACGCCCGGGTGGAGGTCTCGGTCGCGGAAGGGAAGCTGCGCAGCGTCCGGATGCAGCACAAGGGCAAGGACGCCGGGCGTGCCATCGCGGGCCGGTTCTCCGCCGACCGGCGGAGCTGGCGCCCGCTGCCCGCCTCCGAGGAGAACGCCTCCGGGCGCGGAGCCGGGCACGGCAAGGGCACGGTGCTGGAGTTGTCCGGCACCTACGAGGTGGACGTGGTGGCCGTCGACGGCGAGGGCGACCGGGTGATCCGGCACGCCACCTTCTCCACCCGGGTGCCGCCGCACCGCTTCGTGGGCTACTTCCGCCCGGAGGACGGCCAGACCGTCGGCACCGCGATGATCGTCTCGCTGGAGTTCAGCCGGCCCATCGCCGACCGGGCGGCGGTCGAGCGCGCCATCGACGTCACCGCCACTCCCCGCGTGGAGGTCGCACCCCACTGGTTCGGCCGCAACCGGCTCGACTTCCGGCCCCGCACCTACTGGCAGTCCGGCACCGAGGTGACCCTCGACCTGAGGCTGCGCGATGTCCGCGGAGCGCCCGGCGTCTACGGGACGCAGCACAAGCAGGTGACGTTCACCATCGGCCGCGACCAGCGCAGCGTCGTGGACGTGGGCCGTGGACAACTGACCGTGCGGCAGGGCGGCCGCACGGTCGACCGGTTGGACATCACGGCGGGCACGAAGAAGAACCCGACCTACAACGGCCGCATGGTCATCAGCGAGAAGTTCCAGGAGACCCGGATGAACGGGGACACCGTGGGCTTCGGCGGCGAGTACGACATCAAGGACGTCCCGCACGCGATGCGCCTCACCCGCAGCGGCACCTTCCTGCACGGCAACTACTGGGCCTCCGAGCGCACGTTCGGGAAGAAGAACACCAGTCACGGCTGCGTCGGTCTGGAGGACGAGCGCGGTGGGGACGACAAGTCGCCCGCCGGGCGGTTCTTCCACCGCTCGCTGATCGGCGACCTGGTCACCGTGCGCGGTTCGCACGACCGGACCGTGGCGGCGGACAACGGGCTGGGCGGCTGGAACATGCCGTGGGAGACCTGGGTCGGGGGTTCGGCCCTGAACTGACCGCGGCCGGGCAGGCGCCCCGCCTCCCTGTCGTCCGCTTCGTCCCGTCCGCGGTGTCCGAGCCCGACCGGGGATTCCCGTCCGTGCGTGTCCCCCGCCTCGCGGCCGTATCGGGCCCGTGCAGCCCGTGGCCCCGCGGCCCCGTGGCCCCGCGGGGCCACGGGCTGGGGGCTGCGGGCGATCCCGGTGGTGGGCCGCTCCGCCCTTTCACGTGCCCGGCCTCGCACGGGGACAGCGGGCCATCCGCTCGGCGGGGCCGGGGCTGTCCTCCTCCGGGAGAGAGCCGCCCGCCGCGCGCCCCTGTCCGGCCCCGAACACGGGCGCGGCGACCCGGCCGCGGCGCCCCTGGCGTCGGCGAACCGGGCGCTCCCCTCCTTCCGGCCTCCCCAAAAACGCGACCGAATGGTGACCCCGGAGTGCGGTTCGCCGTCATTGCGGTGTGGTTATCTAACAATGCGGATGCGCGCCGCCGTTCATGTGCCGTTCACGGCCGGGCGGCGCGATGTCGTGTTTTCGGGGGCGCACACGGGTGCGCGAAGCCGTGTGAGGACAAGGGATGGGGCCGTCTTGGATCTGAAGACCGTGGCCGGGGACAAGCTCACCTGGAAGGCGATCCGGGGGGACAGCCGCGCCCGGATCATCGGAGGCTCAGCCGTCGGCTTCGTGGTGCTGCTGGTGGTGCTGCTGCTCACGTTGACCACCTGCGGCGGCGGTGGCGGCACCGGCGCCCGCGCGAACAGCGGGGACGACGACCAGGACAAGCCCGCCAAGGGGCCCTCCGAGGCCGTGCTGACCGTCGCGCCGAAGGACGGCGCCGACGACGTGAAGACCTCGGGCGTCCTTCGGGTCCAGGCGGCCAAGGGCAAGCTGACGAAGGTGACCGTCCAGGACGCCAAGGGCGCGAAGATCGAGGGGAAGCTCGCCGACGGCGGCACGGTGTGGCGCCCCGCCACCCACCTGGCAGCGGGCACCAAGTACACGGTGGACGCCGTGGCCGAGGACTCCGAGGGGCGGGCCGCTGCCAAGCACGCCGCGTTCACCACGTTCGTGCCGCAGAACACCTTCGTGGGCTACTTCACGCCGGAGAACGGCGACAAGGTCGGCGCCGGGATGCCGTTCTCGATCAACTTCAACCGTCCGGTCGCCCACCGGGAAGCCGTGGAGAAGGCGATATCCGTCTCCGCGGACCCGGAGGTCGAGGTGGCGGGCCACTGGTTCGGCGACCAGCGCCTCGACTTCCGGCCCCAGAAGTACTGGAAGGCCGGGACGAAGGTCGCCGTCGACCTCAACCTCAGCGGCGTCGAGGGCGCCGAGGGCGTCTACGGGACGCAGCGCAAGACCGTGCGGTTCACCGTCGGCAGGCAGCAGGTCAGCGTGGTGGACGCGAAGAAGAAGACGATGACCGTGACCCGCGACGGCGAGAAGATCAAGACCTTCCCCATCACCTCCGGGCGCCCGGCCAACCCCACCTACAACGGTGTGATGGTCATCAGCGAGAAGCACGAGGTCACCCGGATGAACGGGGACACCGTGGGGTTCGGCGGCGAGTACGACATCAAGGACGTCCCGCACGCGATGCGGCTGAGCACCTCGGGCACCTTCATCCACGGCAACTACTGGATGGCCGAGTACCAGTTCGGCAAGGTCAACGGCAGCCACGGCTGTGTGGGCCTGTTCGACATGCGCGGCGGCGGCGCCAACGGGACGCCGGGCGCCTGGTTCTTCAGCCACTCCATGGTCGGCGACGTGGTCGAGGTCGAGAACTCGCAGGACGAGACCATCAAGCCGGACAACGGCCTCAACGGCTGGAACATGTCCTGGGAGAAGTGGACGGCGAAGCAGTAGCGGGCCGTCGCCCCGCTGCCGGCCGCGCGGAGTGCCGGGGGCTGCAGCGGCCGGGCGCTCCGGGACGGCGGGGGACCGGGCCGGTGCTGTGAGGAACGGCACCGGCTCCGCGGCGCGGAACGGCCGTTAACCTTCCCGGCATGACGACTGACGAATCCAGCGGCGCCACCGCGCGCCTCGAGGTCGCCGACGGCGTCGGCACCATCCGGCTCGACCGGCCGAAGATGAACGCCCTCGACATCGCCACCCAGGACCTGCTGCGCGAACTCGCCGAGGAGGCCGCCCGCCGCGAGGACGTGCGCGCCGTGGTGCTCTACGGGGGCGAGAAGGTGTTCGCGGCCGGCGCGGACATCAAGGAGATGCGCGAGATGGACCACTCCGCGATGGTCCTGCGCTCCCGCGGTCTCCAGGAGGCGTTCACGGCGGTGGCCCGCATCCCCAAGCCGGTCGCGGCGGCCGTCACCGGCTACGCGCTCGGCGGCGGCTGCGAACTGGCGCTGTGCGCGGACGTCCGGTTCGCGGGCGAAGGAGCCAGGTTGGGGCAGCCGGAGATCCTGCTGGGGCTGATCCCCGGCGCCGGCGGTACCCAGCGGCTGTCCCGGCTGGTCGGTCCGGCCAAGGCCAAGGACCTGATCTTCACCGGACGGACGGTGGCGGCTGCCGAGGCCGCCCGGATCGGCCTGGTCGACCATGTGGTGCCGGACGCCGAGGTGTACGAGCAGGCGCACGCCTGGGCGGCGCGGCTGGCGCGGGGTCCGGCGCTCGCGCTGCGCGCGGCGAAGGAGTCGGTCGATTTCGGTCTGGAGGCGGACATCGAGACCGGCCTGGCACTCGAACGGAATTGGTTCGCCGGGCTGTTCGCGACCGAGGACCGACAGATCGGCATGCGCAGTTTCGTGGAGGACGGTCCCGGCAAGGCCCGGTTCCGCTGAGAGGACCCGTGGTCGGGCCGGGTGCGGCACGGGGGACCGGCCGCCGTTGCCCCCGAGACGGCGGAGCGGCCGCCCGTCCGCCCGGCCGCTCCGGCGCTCGGCTGCTCCCGTGCCCGAGCCGCTCCGGCACGTGGCAAGAGGGCGACAGGGTGGGGTGGTTGGGGGTGGCGTAAAGCGTCGCACAGGCCGAACACCCCACCGTGTGGGGGAATCCGTCGCGCCCGGTCCTCCCCCGTTCGTGGGTGGGTCATGGCGCATTGTGATCATCTGCGCACGGCTTGTCATCCTGGGTCGTCCCAGGTCAGTGCGTATCCGCCGGGTTCCGGGGTGCCGGGTGGCGGTGGTCGCGGCGCGCGGGAGGCGGTCGTTCCGCCTCGGCGGATCCCCGCGAACCGCCCCCAGCGGCGTCCCCCTGCCGCCATGATGGAGGCATGGCGGGTCAGGGAGATGTGGCGAGCGTGACCGAACGGGTTCCGGAAGACCCAGCGGGGAAGTGGGACGCCGAGCCGGTGCGCACCGTTCTCGAACGGGCGGGCGATCCGACCGTACGGGAGGTGCCGCTCCCCAATCTTCCGGAATCCGCTCGGCTGGCCCGCCGCCTCACCCAGGCCGTGCTGCAGGAGCGCTGGGCCCTCCCGGCGGAGCGCACGGAGTACACCGTGCTGCTCGTCTCCGAACTGGTCGGCAACGCCGTGCGGCACACCGGTGCGCACACCATCGGTATCCGGATGCTGCGGCGCTCGGGGTGGATCCGCGTCGAGGTGCGGGACCCCTCCCGGGGGTTGCCGTGCCTGCTGCCGGTCGGCGAGCTGGACACCAGCGGCCGGGGGCTCTTCCTCGTGGACACGCTGGCCGAGCGCTGGGGTGTGGATCTGCTGCCGCGGGGCAAGACGACGTGGTTCGAGATGCGGGCCGCGAACTGACCTACGCGCAGCCCCGCCGTCCTGCGGGCCGGACCGGGGTGCGGGGTCTCCGGCGGTCCTTCCGCCTCCCCGGGAGCGACGTTCGCCGAGGTGTGGCGCCCCCGTGCGTGGGGAACCCGGCGCGAAACCGCCGCGCAGGCGCGCCCGGGGTCGGTGCACGCCTTCGTCGGGGTTCGGTCGACGTACGGAGGAACCATGCCTGCAAAGTCCGACCGCAAGCGCGAACGCCAGTACGAGCACATCAAGGAAGGGGCCCGGCGGCAGGGTGCCTCACCCGCACGGGCCAAGGAGATCGCGGCCCGCACGGTGAACAAGGAGCGCGCCCAGCACGGTGAGGCCAAGAGCGCCAGCCGCACCTCGGTACGCGACACCGCCCCCTCCCGGCGCGGTGGTCGGCGCTCCGGCAACCGCATGGGTCCTGGCGGCCCCACCCGTGAGCAGCTCTACAACGAGGCCAGGCAGCGCGGTGTCCGGGGCCGTTCGCAGATGACCAAGGCCCAGCTCCAGCGCGCCCTCGGCCGCTGAGCGCCACTCCACGGAGACCCGCGCCCGGAGCCCGGCACGTCCGCTCACCGGGCGGATACGGGAGCCCCCTGCTTCGGGCCCCGCGCCCCGCGGTGCGGACCGGCCGGCCAGGTGTTCGAACGAAGGTTCGGCAAGGTTTGGCCTTGTCCTCGGCGGAAACCCCGGGACGGGAACAGCTCACGTACGCCCACTCCGTGGAGCCGTACCCGCTGGGAAGGCGACGGCCGATCTCGCCGGCCCCGCCCCTCCCGACCACATCCGAGGATTGGAGCGCACCGTGGCAGCTCACGCGTCCAACGAGGGCTCGACCCCGTCCTACACCGTTCCCGGCATGTCCACGGCAGAGGGCGGCAGCGTCATCCAACTGCTGCGCATGCGGCTGCACGCGCTCAACGACCTGGCGCTGACGCTCAAGCACGTGCACTGGAACGTGATCGGACCGCATTTCATCGCCGTCCACGAGATGCTCGACCCGCAGGTCGACGCCGTCCGCGAGATGATCGACAACACGGCCGAGCGCATCTCCACCCTGGGCGGTTCCCCGTGGGGCACCCCGGGCGTGCTGGTCGCCGAGCGGACCTGGCACGACTACACGCTCGGACGCGCCGAGGCCATCGAACACCTCGGCGCCCTCGACGTCGTCTACACCGGCGTGATCGAGGACCACCGCAAGGCCGTCCAGGCGACCGACAGCTCCGACCTGGTCACCCAGGATCTGCTCATCGAGCATCTGCGCAAGCTGGAGCTGTTCCAGTGGTTCGTCCGCGCCCACATCGAGAGCTCCGGCGGCAAGCTCGCGACGGGCCCGCACGACTCCGAGTCGGCCGCCGCCGAGAAGGCCGCCGGCCAGGCCCGCGGAAAGCCCTGACCGCGGGCCCGGCACCCGCGTCCTCGCCAGGACCCCGGCGCTCCGGCGCCGGGGTCCTGGGCACTCCCGCCGTCCCCGGACCGCCCGACCGGCTTCCCCGTACCTCCCCTGACCGCCCGGCCGCCCTCAGCCGGCCGCCCTCACGCGTCCGGGCCAGCGCCGCGCCCCTCGACGCGCGGTACCGGTCGGCTCCCCGCATGATGGGGAGGTGGCCTCGCCAGGCGCTGCCGCGGCTGTCGCTGAGCGGGGGCGCAGGCACTGGGGCCACGCGATCGGGAGACAGCGATGCACCGCTTCCGCGAACCGAACACGGGGCCCGCCGGTGACGGCGACCCGCCGGTCGCCGCCCATGTCGCGCTGGCCGTCAACGGCATGGGCAGCTTCTGCTGGGACCTGCAGTCGGGCGAGATGAAGTACGACGACGCGGGACTCGCCGTGCTGGGGTTCGAGCCGGGGGAGTACGACGGCCGCCCGGCCACCATCGCGGACCGGATGGTGCCCCAGGAACTGCCCGGGGTCCAGGCGCAGGTCGGCCGTGCGCTGAAGGCGCGGACGGGCTACAGCATCTACTTCCGGGTACGCCGCCCCGACGGCTCGCTGCGCTGGACGCACTCCCAGGCCACCGTGGTGTGCGACGACGCCGGAACCCCGGTGCGGGTCGTGGGGATCATCCGGGACGCCAGCCAGGAACTCCAGGCGGTCGACCAGACGAGGGAACTGCGGCAGGCCAAGAGCGAGCGGCGGCGGCAGGCCGACCTGGTGGGCCACGTCAACGACGCCCTCGCCCCCACCGTCACCGTCGAGGACGTCGCCGAGGCCCTCACCACCACCCGGCTGGTGCAGCGGCTGGGAGCGGCAAGCATCACGCTCGGTCTGGTGGACGGCGGGAGAATGGGGCTGGTGGGCTCCAACGGAGTGCCGGACGAGATCATCCGGGATTTCCATCTGGCCCGGATCGGCGCCCCGCTGCCGCTCACCGAGGCGGTCCGCACCCGGGAGCCGGTCTTCGTCACCAGCCGCGCGGAGTTCGCCAGGCGCTACCCCGGACTGGGCCAGTACCTGGGCCTGGTGCCCCGCGCCACCGCGGCGGTCTACTTTCCGCTGATCGCGCACGACACCCCCATCGGCGCCGTGGGCCTCACCTACGAGGGCAAGGACCGCTTCACCCACGACGAGCGCACGGTGCTGACGGCGCTCAGCAACACCATCGCCCAGTCCCTCCAACGGGCCCTGCTCTTCGACCAGGAGCACGAGCTCGCCGCCGGACTCCAGACGGCGATGCTGCCCGGGCACATCCCGCACGTCCCCGGCCTGGCCATCGCGACCCGCTACCGTCCGGCGCGGGCCCGCGGCGGAATCGGGGGCGACTGGTACGACGCCGTCACGCTGCCGGACGGCCGGATCGCCGCCGTCGTGGGCGACGTCCAGGGGCACGACGTGACCGCCGCCGCCGTCATGGGGCAGCTGCGGATCGCCCTGCGCGCCTACGCAGCCGAGGGGCACCCGCCGCTGACCGTCATGGCCCGCGCCTCGGCCTTCCTCGCCGAACTGGACACCGACCGGTTCGCCACCTGCCTCCTGGTGCTGTTCGACCCCCGCACGGGCGTCGCCGTCACCGTCCGGGCCGGTCACCCGGAACCGATCCTGCGCCGCCCCGACGGGAGCTGCGTATGGGTGGACACCCCCGTCGGTCTGCCGCTCGGGCTGACCGCGCCCTCGGCCCAGCCCCCCTACGCGCTCTCGGAGACGCTGGTGGAGCCCGGCTCCTCGCTGGTGATGTGCACCGACGGCCTCATCGAGTCCCGCACCCAGGACCTCGACGAGGGCCGCGCGAGGCTCCTGGAGGCGGTGCGGCACGGCCCCGTGCGCCCCGACGACCTCGCCGACCACCTGCTGCGCACCATGGGCGACTTCACCGGCGAAGAGGACGACGTCGCGCTGCTGCTGCTGCGCCGTGCCTCCGGCCGGCGTCCGGCCGCACCGCAGATGGCCGTCACCATCTCCTCCAGCGACCCGCAGTCCCTGCACGCGGCCCGGCAGGCGCTGCGCACCGCCCTGCACCGCTGGTCCCTGGACTCCCTCGCCGACACCGCCGAGCTGCTGGCCAGCGAGATGGCCACCAACGCGCTGCTGCACACCGAAGGCGACGCCACCCTCACGGCCCGCCCGGTGCGCAACGGCAGCCGCGCCCTGCGCATCGCGGTCACCGACACCTCGCCGGACAACCCCTACCGCCGGGCCGCCACCGAGCAGTCCACCTCGGGGCGCGGCCTGATGCTCATCGAGGAGCTGGCCACCGACTGGGGCGTCGAACCGCGCGGCAACGGCAAGCGCGTCTGGTGCGAGATCCCGCTGAGCGCGCACTAGCGTGCTGCGATCGGAAACGATCACTGGGCAGCTCAGCCGGCGGCCCCGCTCGCGGGGCCGGGAAGCGGTGGGACAGGAGTAGCCGATGTCAAGGTCGTGGCAGGCGCGTTGCCTGTCCCAAGTGCCCGGTGCCGTCTCGCGTACGACCAAGTCACCGCAGTCATCAGGGCCGGGATGACGAACAGCGGGGCGAAAGCGAAGCCCCAGACGGTCTGTGCTGTACCACTCGACATGTACGTCCGGCTCTCGACGGTGAAAGCGACCACGAGTTGCCACAGTGCCACCAGGACCAGGATGCCCGAGGCTGTCCAGGCCAGCGGGGCGAGGATCCTGGGGTGCAGCGGCCGCCGCCGGTTGCTGACGAGCAGCAGCGGAAACAGAGCGGCCAGCTCGGCAAGGACGGAGAGACCGACGACGTATGCGATGCCCCAGCCTGGGATGTCGAAGACATCGCGCAGCACCTGATCGCTGTAGCCCACATAGACACCGGATGCCATGGCGAGGCGCCACAGACCGGACGGGACCGCACACAGAGCGATGGCGTGGGCGGCGCGGCGAGCCCAGGCAGGCGCAGATGCGGAGCCGGGGAGTGGAACGGTCGCTGTCGTCATGATGTACATGCTGGCCCTGGACTCGTCGGCCGCGCTTCGCCCGCTACGGCGGACCGTCTCCGCCCTGCGGATGAGGGCGCACCCGCCGAGGGAAGACCTGAGGGTTACTCAAATCGCCGGACACGCCGGAATTTCCCCTCGCCCGGCGATCGAGGACATCGCCCCAACCCGGTGCACGTTCGCGGTCACAGCCCTGGGCGGCGCCCCGGATCCGGTTGTCCGCCGGGTGCGTGCCGCACTAGCGTGCCGACGTGGACTTCTTCGCCTGCTCGTGGACGGCGCTGCGGACGGCGGTCGCCGCGCTCCCGGACGCCGACTTCGAGAAGCCCTCCGGGTGCGCCGGGTGGCTCGTGCGGGACCTGGTGTGCCATCTGGTCATCGACGCGCAGGACGTACTGATCACCCTCGCCACCCCGACCGGGAGCGAGCCGACCGCCGACGCGGCGACCTACTGGGAGGTCGCCGACCGGCCGCCGACCGGCGAGGACCCGCTGGACGCGCTCATCGTCCGGCTGGCCGCGGCGTACCGGGAGCCGCACCTGCTCACCTTCCACCTCGACGACGTCGGCTCCGCCGCCGGCCGCGCCGCCGCACTCGCCGACCCGCATCAGCGGGTGCGCACCCGCGGCCAGGTCCTCACCGCGGGCGACTATCTCGCGGCCTACGTCCTGGAGTGGACGCTGCACCATCTCGACCTGGTCGCGCATCTGCCGCACATCGCGGGGCCGCCCGCCGAGAGCCTGGCCCGCTCCCGCGCCGCGCTGGAGGAGATCGCCGGTGCCGCGTTCCCGGCCTCGCTCGGTGACCGGGACGCGCTCCTGATCGGCACCGGCCGCCGGGCCCCGACCGCGGCGGAGCGTGCCGAACTCGGCGCCGGGGCCGTACGCGTGCCGCTCTACCTGGGGTGATCCCTTCCCCGGCCGGTCCGGGGACGAGAGCGTGCCCGCCGGCTCCGTCCGGCGGCGGGGCGGGAGCGCGGGCCGACCGGCATCCGCCCCGGTGCTGCGGGACGCATGGCCAAGCGGCCCGCGGGCACCCGGGCCCGGCCCACCGCCCCGACGAGCACGGGCGGCCAGGACCGGACGGAAGGCCGCAGTTGGACACCGCGATATCCCATGCCCCCGCACAGCCCCTCAAGGTCAGTGTCGTCGTCCCCACGTACAACACGGGTGACGCGGTACTGACCGGGCTGCGCTCGCTCCTGGAGCAGACCATGCCCCGCGCCGAGTTCGAGGTCATCTACGTGGACGACGCGTCCGACGACGACACGGTGGCGCTGCTGGAGGAGGAGACGGCGGCGCGGGGCGCCGAGGCGACCGTCCGCGTGGTGCGTGCCGCGCACTCCGGCTGGCCCGGGCGCCCCCGCAACATCGGCACGGACCTGGCCCGCGGCGAGTTCGTGCACTACGTGGACGACGACGACCGGCTCGCGCCGGAGGCGCTGGAGCGGCTGTACGCGCGGGCCCGGGAGACCGGCGCCGACATCGTCGTGGGGCGGATGGCCGGACACGGCCGTCCCGCGCCGCGCGCCCTGTTCGAACAGCCGCGGGCCGCCGCCGACCTGCGGAGCGACCCCGCGCTGCTGGGCTCGATGACGGTGCACAAGCTCTTCCGCCGGGCCTTCCTCCAGGAGCACGGACTGCGGTTCGCGGAGGGCAGGGTGCGGTTGGAGGATCACCTGTTCACCCTGCGCGCGTATCTCCTCACCGGCCGGGTGGCCACCGTGCACGACTACACCTGCTACCACTGGGTGCGCCATGCCGACGGGAAGCAGAACGTCAGCTACGCGCGGATCGAGCCGTACTCCTACATCGACAGCGTCCGGCGGGTGCTGGCCGTCCTGGACGCCTCCGACACCCGGGTGCCGCCGGGACCGCTGCGGAACCGGCTGGTGGCCAGGTGGTACGGGAAGAAGGCACTCGACCGGACAGCGGGCAAGCGTCTGCTGGACCAGCCGGAGGACCGCAGGGCCGCGTGGTGCGAGGCCGTCGGCGCGCTGGCCGCCGAACTGCCCCCGGAGACGGACGCGGCCCTGCCCACCCGGCTGCGGATCGTCGCCGCCCTCGCCCGGCACGGGGACCGCGCGCTGCTGGAGGAGCAGGCGGCGTTCGAGGCCGGTGTCGTGCACCGGCCGCGGGTGACCTCCGCCCGGTGGCGGGACGGGCAGCTCACCGTCCGCTGCTCGACCGGTCTGGTACGGCGCCGCGGCCGGGCCCGGGGCACGACGCCGCTCGCCTTCACCCCCACCCGGGAGGGCGAGGGGCGGCTGCTGCGGCTTCCGGAGCGGGTGGCGGCGCTGCCCGCTGCTGCCGAACGTGCCGACTTCGCCAGGGCCGTGCGCCGCAGCAATGTGCGCGGCCAACTGCGTCACCGGGAGGGCGGAACGGTGTTGAACCTGCCGGCCAGCCGGCACGTCGTGGAGGAGCCCCACCGCCGGGGGCTGCCGACCGGATGGGCCGCCCGGCTGCTGCGGGCTGCTGCCCGGCTGCGCGGCGCGGGGCGCGACCGGCAGGAGCTGCGCACCCTGCGGTGGGAGTCGGAGTTCACCGTCGATCCGGCCACGGCCGACCACGGCCGGGCGCTGGCCCCGGGCACCTGGGAGCTGCGCTTCCAACTGGGCTGCGGCGGCTGGCGCAGCTCCCAGCCGCTGCGCGGGTACGCGATCGAGGTGCCGGAGGCCGCCGCCCCGGACGGGGGAACGGCGGTTCCCGGGGAACCGGACCGGTCCGTCCGCGGCGCGGCGGCGCGCTGACCGCCGGCCGCCCACGGGCGGGTCGTCAGGGGACGGTGAGCGGGAGCACGCCGCCCGTGTCCCGGCCGCGGTCGGCCGCGGCAGGTACCGGGGCCTGCAGGCCGTGCCCGGGCGCGACGGCAGGCAAGGCGATGGCGGTGATCAGCAGGTTGTCGCGGCACAGCCAGCGGCCGGTGAACCCGTCCAGGCGCCTGCCGCCGACCGGCGGGCCCGGGACCAGGAGCCGGGCCGTGAAGGTCCCGTCGTCGCGGTCGACCTCGATGTGCGCCTCCTCGAAGTCCAGTTCGCGGCGGGTGAGCGGATACCACACCTTGAAAACCGACTCCTTGGCGCTGAACAGCAGCCGGTCCCAGCGGACTCCGGGCGCGGCGCGCGCGTGCGCGGCCACCCACTCCCGTTCGCGCTCCAGCGAGATGAGGTCCAGGACCCCGGCCGGGCAGGGCTCGTTGGGTTCGGCGTCGATCCCGACGCCGACGACCTCCCGGCTGCGGGCCACTGCGGCGGCTCGGTAGCCCTCGCAGTGGGTCATGGCGCCCACCACCCCCTCCGGCCACTGCGGGGCGCCGCGCCGATCGGGCAGCAGGGGGACGGGCCGTACGCCGAGGCTGCCCGCGGCCCGCCGGGCGCACTGCCGCACGGTGGCGAACTCGCGCTGCCTGCGCGGTACCGCGTGGTCGACCACCTGCGCCTCCTGCGGGTGCAGATGGTCGGCGGGTGCTCCGGGCAGGTCGGCGAACGCCTCGGCGGTGGCCACCGAGGCGGGCAGCAGCGCGCGCAGCAAGGTGCTCTCCCCGCCCGCAGCCGCAGCCGGGAGGGGAGCCTCCGCCTCCGGAGCCGCCGTCTCCGGAGCCGCCGTCTCCGGAGCCGCCTCGACAGGAGCCCTCGCCGCCGGAGCTCTCGTCGTGGGAGCCGTCCCTGCCGGAGCCGTTGCCGGGCCGGCGGCGGGCGACGGGGGCGTCGGGCCGGCGGCGGGCAGCACCGGGCGCAGCGGCTCCCGCGGATCACGGGGCTGCCATTCGCGCGGGTAGCCCACCGAGACTTCCTCGAACCTGACTCCGTCGTGCCAGGTGACGCGGGGGATGTGCAGGTGGCCGTAGACGACGGCCGCCGCCCGGAAGCGGCGGTGCCAGTCGGCGGTCAGTTCGGTGCCGCACCACTGGGCGAACTCCGGGTGGCGCAGGATCCTGGTGGGTTCCCGGACCAGCGGCCAGTGGTTGACCAGTACCGTCCGCTGCCCGGGTGGGAGTGCTTCGAGTCGGCGCCGGGTCCATTCCGCGCGGGCCCGGCACCAGGCGTCCGGGGTCGGATAGGGATCGGGGTGCAGCAGGTACTCGTCCGTGCAGACCACGCCGGCCTCGTGCGCGCGGCGCAGCGACTCCTCCTTGGTGGCCGTTCCCGGGGCGCGGAAGGAGTAGTCGTAGAGGACGAACAGCGGGGCCACGGTGACCGGTCCGCCCGCGCCGTGCCACACCGGGTAGGGGTCCTCGGGTGTGGTCACGCCGAGGCCGCGGCACATCTCCACCAGCCGCCGGTAGCGGCGGTCGCCGCGCAGGGTCACCGGATCGGCGGGATGGGTCCACAACTCGTGGTTGCCCGGGGCCCAGAGCACTTTGGCGAACCGTGCGCTCAGCAGCCGCAGGGCCCGTTCGACATCGGCGAACCGCTCCGCGACGTCCCCGGCGACGATCAGCCAGTCGTCGTCGCTCCCGGGGCGGAGAGACTCCAGCAGGGTGCGGTTCTCGCGGAAGGCGACGTGCAGGTCGCTGACCGCCAGCAGCCCTCCGGCCATGTGTTCACCCCCGTCCGCGAGGGGCGACGTGCGCCCGGATGCCTGCACCGGTCGGCGACCGGCGGGCGGTGCTCGCTGCCGCATGGAAACAAGCACCCACCCGGCGTGTCAACGGCTCCCGTGAGTGGCCCGGGCGCCGGTGCCGGGGAGCTGCGGGCCGGAGCCGGTGCGCTGCCCGGGAGCCGCCACCTCGGGGGAGCATGCGAGCAACTTGCTTGGTCTATACAGGAGTTCAAGTTCCCGTACCGGGTGGTATGTGATCAGGGATACACTCCCGGCCCGCCGGTGCATGGGCATCGGGAAGCTGGTCGAAGATGCCCTTATGGAGGCGTACACACCCTTCTCCATGGCGCGATCCTTCCGCCGGGAAGATGTCCCTGTCCCCGACCACGACGTCCCCGACCACAGCGTTCCCGACCACGGCGCCCCCGACCACGGCGTTCCCGACTTCGACGCGGTGCTGCACGAGCAGCTCGCCGGCCCGGACCACCGGCTCGCCGGGATCAACGGGGAGCTGGCCAGAATCGGTACCTGCGATCCGGGCGCACTGACACTCCTGTTGGAGGCGAGCAGGTGCTATCTGCAGAAGAACGACCATCTGCGGCAGGAGTACTACGCCGCACAGGCATTCGAGCGCGCGGTCGCCTTCGGTGACCGCGGAGCCGTCGCCGAGGCGGGCATGTCGCTGGCGCTGGCCGGCTGCTGGACCGGCGGGCTGTACACGGCCCGGGTGCACGCCGACCGGGTGGCGGCCCACCTGGACCGTGCCGACGACGCCGCCGTCGGCCGGCTGCTGCCGTTACTCGCCGACCTGTCCTGGGTCGAGAGTCAGCTCCAGCGGCTCCCCGAGGCCGAGGCGCACCAGCGCCGCGGCATGCGGGTGGCCGAGGCGCTGGAGGAGTGGCGGCACGCGCTCCTGCTCCGCGTCCTGCACGGCGCCACACTGCGCGAACTCGGCAGGCTCGGCGAGGCCGAGCAGCACACCCTGCACGCCCTGCGGACCGCGGAGACCCGCGGCCACCCGGACCTGGTCGAGACGGCGCTGATCGCGCTCAGCGAGATCGCGCTGGAGGCGGGCGACAACGAGCGCGCCCGGGAGCTGGCCGAACAGGCGCGGACCGTCACCCCGTTCCGCGGCCCGTTCGAGAACGCGGCGCTGGCGCTGATCGGGATGACGATGCTGCGCACCGGATCGCTGCGGGACGGCCGGGACACGGTGCTCGAAGCGGTGGGCGGCAAGCGGCTGCCGCTGGTCCCCGTCGTCGGCCGGGCCCGGATCTACGCGGTGCTGGCCTCGGCGGACTCCTCGCTCGACCAGCACGGCGAGGCCCGCGAGTGGAGCCGGCTGGCCATGAGCAGCGCGCTGGCCTGCGGCATGAACCGCGCCCACGGCTACGCCCAACTCGCCCACGCCGAAGCGGTGCTCGGCTCCGACCCGGACGAGGCGCAGCGGGCGGCCGACGCCGCATGCGTGGCGTTCGAACGCGACCGGGCCCGGCTGGGGCTGGCCGCCGCGTATCTGATGGCCGGGGCGGCGCACGGCCGGAAGGGCCGCCGCCGCGCTTCCCAGTCGGCGCTGGCCCGGTCGGAGGAGCTCTACCGGGCCTCCGCCGCCCCGGTCGCGGCGGACAACGTCCGGCTGCTGCGGGCGGCCGGACGGTCGGCCCCGGTGGGGGACGCGGGCCGGGGACCCGAGCCGATCGAGTGCCTGTCCCCGCGGGAGCTGCAGGTGGCCCGGCTGATCGCGCGCGGCAGCTCGAACCAGCAGATCGCCAGCGCGCTCGACATCAAGCTGAACACCGTCCAGGTCCACGTCGGCCGGATCCTGCGCAAGCTGCGGGTGGGATCGCGGGTGGCGGTCGCCCGGGTGGTCATGCTCGCGGAGTCGGGAGCGGCCGTACCCGCGGGCGGGGGTAACTGATTCTCGTTATTGGCAGGTTCCCGTACCGGCCCATAGGTTCGAGACGCCCTTGAGGGACAGGAGAGGTGGAAGCGTATGACGACCTTGACCGGGCCCGGCCGCGAAGTCCTCGACATGTCGTTCTTCCAGGATCCGTACGCGGTCTACGACCGCCTCCGGGTGGAAGGACCCGTCCACGCGATGCGGACGCCCGACGGTATCGACGTCTGGGTGATCACCCGCTACGAGGAGGCCAAGGAGGCCCTCTCCGACGCCCGGTTCACCAAGGACTTCTCCGGTGTCCCGGACATCTTCGCGCAGCAGAGCACCGGTGTGTCGGCGCACGAGGGATACACCGACATCCTCACCAAGCACATGCTCTTCGCCGATCCGCCGGACCACACGCGGCTGCGCGAACTGGCCGCCAAGGCCTTCACCCGCCGACGGGTCGAGGCGCTGCGCCCCGAGATCCAGCAGATCGTCGACGGCCTGCTGGACACGATCTCCGCCGCGGGCGAGGTCGACCTGCTGCGCTCCCTCTCGTTCCCGATGTCGATGGCCGTGACCTGCCGGCTGCTGGGGATCCCGCCGGCCGACGAGGACGCCTTCCGCACCTGGACCGAGACGATCTTCACCACCAACGACCCGGCTCGGATGAACGAGGCGGTGCGCGGGGTCGACCAGTATCTGGTCGACGTCATCGAGGCCAAGCGGGCCGACCCGGCCGACGACCTGATCACCGCGCTGATCAACGCACGCGAGGACGGCGACCGGCTCAGCGACCGCGAACTGGTCTCGACCTGCGCGCTGATGTTCGTCGCCGGCTACGAGACCACCGCCAGCATGGTCGGCAACGCCGTGCTCGCGCTGCTGAAGAACCCGGACAAGCTGGCCGAACTCAAGGCGGACCCGTCGCTGATGCCCAACGCGGTGGACGAACTGCTGCGGTTCGACGGCCCGGTCAACGTGGCCACCCTGCGCTCCACCGCCACCGACGTGACCGTCGCCGGTACCACCATCCCCAAGGGCCAGTTCGTCCTGGTCTCGCTGATCGCCGCCAACCGCGACGGCGAGAAGTTCCCCGAGCCGGCCCGACTGGACTTCACCCGGCCGCTGGGCGGCAGCCTCGCCTTCGGCCACGGCATCCACTACTGCCTCGGCGCGCCGCTCTCCCGGGTGGAGATCGAGGTGGCGCTGAGCAGGCTGCTGGCCCGCTTCCCGGACCTGAGCCTGGCCCGGGAGCCGGAGACCCTCCAGTGGCGCAACAGCCTGCTGGTCCGCGGTCTGAGCACACTGCCGATCCGGCTGCACTGAGCGAGCCGCTCCGCCGGCCGCGAGCGAGGGCCCGGGGAGCGGCGCACTGACGGGGAACAGCGGGGGCATGGGAACGGGGAAGCCTTGCTCAGTGAAAGTCTCTTTCGGCGTGCCGTCGAACGCTCCACCGGTGCCGCTCCGCCCGCGGCGGAGGCGCCGGCCGATCCGCCCGGCCGGGACACGGCCCGGCTGCTGGACGAAGCGGAGCGGTTCGTCGGCCTCTTCCACAGCGAGGGCGAGGGGCAGGGCGGTTCGGCCGCCCGGCGGATGGCCGACATCCGCGCCGAGGTGGACGCCACCGGCACCTACACCCACACCCAGGCGGAACTCGCCTTCGGGGCGCGGGTGGCCTGGCGCAACAGCAACCGGTGCATCGGCAGGCTCTACTGGCGCAGTCTGCGGGTGCGCGACCGGCGCGCCACCCGGGACGCGGCGGACATCGCGGCCGAGTCGGTCAAGCATCTGACGGAGGCGGGCGGCGGCGGCCGGATCCGGCCCACCATCACCGTGTTCGCCCCGGACGGGCCCGAAGCGCCCGGACCGCGCTTCCACAACGAGCAGCTCATCCGGTACGCCGGATACCGGCAGCCGGACGGCACGGTCCTCGGGGACCCGATGAACACCGGCCTGACGGAACTGGCGCTGCGGCACGGCTGGCCCGGCGGCCCCGGCACCCGGTTCGACGTGCTGCCGCTGGTCATCGAGACCCCGCGGGACGGGATCGAGGTGTTCGAACTCCCCCCGGAGGCCGTGCTGGAGGTCGAGCTGTCCCACCCGCGGTACCCCTGGTTCGCCGGACTGGGACTGCGCTGGCACGCGGTGCCGGTGATCTCCGCCATGGACCTGGAGATCGGCGGCATCCGCTACCCGGCCGCGCCGTTCAACGGCTGGTACATGGGCACCGAGATCGGCGCCCGCAACTTCGGGGACACCGACCGCTACGACATGCTGCCCGTCGTCGCGGCGAAGATGGCGCTGGACACCAGCTCCGACACCTCGCTGTGGCGGGACCGGGCGATGGTCGAGCTGAACGTCGCCGTCCTGCACTCCTTCGCCCGGGCCGACGTCAAGATCACCGACCACCACACCGAGGCCAAACGCTTCCTCACCCACGTCGAGCGCGAGGAGGAGGCGGGCCGCAGCTGCCCGGCGGACTGGTCGTGGATCGTGCCGCCGCTCTCCGGCTCGGCCACCCTCGTCTTCCACCGCTACTACGACGAGGGCGATCTGCGCCCCAACTACCTGCACCGGACCTGCCCCGTCACCCAGGAGCAGGCCCCGGCCCCCGGCAACCGCGCAGCGGGCCCGCAGCGGACCCCCGGCCCGCACCCGGGGCCGCCCCCCGGCGCGGACCGGCAGGCGGCGGACGGTCCGCCGCACCCAGGAGGGATCACCGGATGACGCGGGAGAACGCACCCGTCGACCGGATCGCGGTCGTCGGGATGGGGTGCCGTGTGCCCGGAGCCACCGGCCCGGCGCAGTTCTGGGACAACCTGGCGGCCGGAACCGACAGCGTGGCCCGCCCGTCGGCGCGCCGCCGCACCGCGCCGGTCCCGGCCGGGCCCGGACTGCCGGACGAGGGCGGCTTCCTGGACTCCGTCGACGAGTTCGACGCGGACTTCTTCGGGATCCCCGACCGCGAGGCGGCGGCCATGGACCCGCAGCAGCGCCTGGCGCTGGAGCTGGCCTGGGAGGCGATGGAGGACGCCGGTGTCGTACCCGGCGCACTGCGCCACCGGCCGGTCGGCGTGTTCGTCGGCTCGCTGTCCGACGACTACGCGCTGCTGGCCTCCCGGCACGGCTCGGCGGGGCTGTCCCACCATGCCATGACCGGGCTGCAGCGCAGCGTGATCGCCAACCGGATCTCGCACCACCTGGGGGTGCGCGGCCCCAGCCTGCTCGTGGACACCGGGCAGTCCTCCTCGCTGGTCTCGGTCCAGCTGGCGTGCGCGAGCCTGCGCGCCGGGGAGTGCGAACTGGCACTGGCCGGCGGGGTGAACCTGGCCCTGGCGCCGGACCCCCAACTGGCGGCCGCCCGCATGGGAGTGCTCTCCCCGCGCGGCCGCTGCCGGGTCTTCGACCGGGACGCCGACGGGTTCGTCCGCGGCGAGGGCGGAGCACTGGTCGTGCTCAAGCCGCTCGCCGCCGCGGTCGCCGACGGCGACCGGGTGTACTGCGTGATCCGCGCCGCCGCGGTCAACCACGACGGCGCGGGCGAGGAGATGGCCGCACCCGACCCGCGGGCCCAGGGAGAACTCATCAGGGCCGCGCACCGGGCCGCCGGGACGGACCCCGCGGACGTGCAGTACGTGGAACTGCACGGCACCGGGACACCGGCCGGCGACGCGGCCGAGGCGGACGCGCTCGGCGAGGTCTTCGCCGACCGCCCCTGCGGTCCCCTGGCCGTGGGCTCGGTGAAGACGAACATCGGCCACCTGGAGGGCGCCGCCGGGATCGCGGGACTTGTCAAGACGGCCCTGGCGCTCCACCACCGCGAACTGCCCGCCAGCCTGCACTTCACCGCGCCCGCCGACCGGCTCCCGCTGGACGCGCACGGCCTGCGGGTGCAGACCGCGACCTCTCAGTGGCCCCGTCCCCACGCGCCGCTGGTGGCGGGCGTCAGCGCGTTCGGCATGGGCGGCACCAACTGCCATGTCGTCCTCGCCGCGCACGACGGGGACGACGGGGACGCCGTACCCGGGCCCGGCGAGGACGCCGGTGAGGCGGCGGAGCCGCTGCCCTTCCCGCTGTCCGCGCGGACGCCCGCGGCCCTTGCCGCCGCGGCCCGCGCACTGCGCGCCCACCTGACCGCCCGCCCCGGGCTGCGCCGGGTGGACGTGGCCTGCACGCTCGCCACAGCCCGCACCGCGCACCCCTGCCGCGCGGTCGTCCTCGCCCACGACCGGGCGACCCTGCTGGCCGGGCTGGACGAACTGGCCGGTGCCGCCGACCCGGCCGGCGCCGCCGTCGGCGGTGGCGCCCCGGCCGCCGCCTCGCCCGTCCAGGAGTGCGCCGACCGTTTCCTGGTCGGTGAAGCGGCCGACTGGCATGCAGTGTTCGAGCAGTACGCACCGGTCCGGGTGCCGCTGCCGGGCTATCCGTTCCAGCGCCGCCGCCACTGGCCCGCCGGCCTGGGCGCCCCGGTGCCCGAAGCCGAGGACGCCCCGGCGGCGCGGCCCGTGCCGACGCCGGCCGCCGGAGCCGCGTCCGGCGCCCAGGAGCCGCCGCTGGCCGCGGTGCTGGAGCTGGCCGCCGGAGTGCTGGGCGCGGCGGTCACGCCCGACATCCCCTTCCGGGACCAGGGCTTCGACTCGATGATGGGCCTGGAGCTGCGCGACCTCGTCGAGGAGCGGACCGGCGCCGATCTGTCGGTCGCCCTCCTCTACGACCACCCCACCCCCGCCGCGCTGGCGGAGTACCTGGCGAGCACGCCGGGCCGGGAGCCGGCACTCTCGGCGGCGCCGGGACCGACCGCGGCGGCCGGACCGGTCCCGGCCGAGGAGGCGGCCGACCCGGTGGTGGTCGTCGGCATGGGCTGCCGGTTCCCCGGCGGAGTGGAGAACCCCGAGGACCTGTGGCGGCTGCTGGCCGACCGCGTCGACGCGATCTCTCCGCCGCCCGCCGAGCGCGGCTGGCAGCGGATGGACGTCAGCGGCCTGCGCCCCGGCGGATTCCTCACCGGCATCGACCGCTTCGACGCGGAGTTCTTCGGCATCTCCCCCCGGGAGGCGGCCGCGATGGACCCGCAGCAGCGGCTGTTCCTCGAAGTGGCCTGGGAGGCCGTCGAACGCGCGGGCATCGTCCCCGGGACGCTGCGCGCCACCCGCACCGCGGTCTTCGCGGGCGCCACGGCGCAGGACTACGGCGCCCGGCTGCACGAACAGGCCGACGCGGCGGGCGGCTTCCTGCTCACCGGCGGCACCCCTAGCGTGCTGTCCGGACGGCTCGCCTACGTGCTCGGCCTCTCGGGCCCCGCGCTCACCGTCGACACCGCCTGCTCCTCGTCGCTGGCCGCGGTGCACCTGGCCTGCCGGTCGCTGCGCACCGGGGAGTCCAGCCTCGCCCTCGCGGGCGGGGTCACCGTGATGCCGCTGCCGGGAATGTTCACCGAGTTCGCCCGGCAGGGCGGGCTGTCGGCAGACGGCCGCTGCCGGGCGTTCGGCGCCGCGGCGGACGGCACCGGCTGGGCCGAGGGCGCGGGAGCCGTGGTGCTGGAGCGGCTCTCCGACGCGCGCCGCAACGGTCACCCGGTGCTGGCGGTGGTGCGCGGTACGGCGCTGAACTCCGACGGCGCCAGCAACGGGCTCACCGCCCCCAGCGGACTGGCCCAGCGGCAGGTGATCGCCGAGGCGCTCGCCGACGCGGGAGTACTCCCGCACGAGGTGGACGCGGTCGAGGCGCACGGCACCGGTACCGCGCTCGGCGACCCCGTCGAGGCGACCGCGCTGCTGGCCGCCTACGGGACCGGCCGGCCCGCCGGCCGGCCGCTGCTGCTCGGCTCGGTCAAGTCCAACATCGGGCACACCCAGGCCGCCGCCGGACTGGCCGGGCTGATCAAGATGGTGCTGGCGCTCCGGCACGGCGAACTCCCCGCCACCCTGCACGCCGAGGAGCCCTCGCCGCACATCGACTGGGCGTCCGGCGGCCTGGAACTGCTCACCCGGGCCGTGCCCTGGCCGTCGGCCGACCGGCCCCGGCGGGCCGGGATCTCGTCCTTCGGCATCAGCGGCACCAACGCGCACATCGTCCTGGAGCAGCCGCCCCGCGCCGAGCCGTCCCCGGCCGACCCGCCGCAGCCGGGCGTCGGCCATCCGGTGGCGCTCGCGCTCTCCGCCCGCACCGAGCAGGCGCTGCGCGACCAGGCCGCCCGGCTGCACACCGAGCTGGCCGCCCGCGCCGACTGGCGGCCGGCCGATGTCGCCCACTCGCTGCTGACCACCCGCACCCGCTTCCGGCAGCGCGCCGCGGTCACCGGCACCGGCCGGGAGGCGCTGCTGCGCGGTCTGACCGCTGTCGCCGAGGGCACCGCCGACCCCTCCGTCGTGCTGGGCAGCGCAGCCGAGGACCGCCGTCCCGTCCTCGTCTTCGGCGGCCAGGGCGCGCAGTGGGCCGGCATGGGCCGCGAACTGCTCGACACGGCACCGCCCTTCGCCGCCTCGATCGCCCGCTGCGAGCAGGCCCTGGCTCCCCATGTGGACTGGAGCCCGACCGGAGTGCTGCGCGGCGACCCCGGGCAGCCCGGACTGGACCGGGTCGACGTGGTGCAGCCCGTGCTGTTCGCCACGATGGTGGCGCTCGCCGAACTGTGGCGCGCGCACGGAGTGGAACCGGCCGCCGTGGTCGGCAACAGCCAGGGCGAGATCGCCGCCGCGTGCACCGCCGGGGCGCTGAGCCTGGACGACGCCGCGCTGATCGTCGCCCGCCGCTCGCAGGCGCTGGTGGCACTGGCCGGGCGGGGCGCCATGGCCTCCGTCGCGCTGCCGACCGACGAGGTGCGCGCGCTGCTGTCGCCCTGGGGGGAGCGGGTGTCGGTCGCCGTGCGCAACGGCCCCGGCGCCACGACCGTTTCCGGGGAGCCCGAAGCGGTCGCCGAGGTCGTGGAACGTTGCGTCGCCGACGGCGTCCGCGCCAAGCTCGTCGCGGTCGACTACGCCTCGCACTCCGCGCAGGTGGCCGAGTTGGAGGAGCGGCTGCGTACCGACCTGGCCGGTGTCCGCCCGGCCGCACCCCGCATTCCGCTGATGTCCACCGTGGACGCCGCCTTCGTGCGGGACGCCGCACTCGACTCCGGCTACTGGTACCGCAACCTGCGCGAGACGGTCCGCTTCGACGAGGCAGTCGGCGCCCTCCTCGATGCCGGGCACCGCGCCTTCGTCGAGGTCAGCCCGCACCCGGTGGCGCTCTCCGGAGTCGCCGAGTGCGCCGACGAAGCAGCCGCGGACGTCGCCCTCGTGGAGACGCTGACCCGCGACGAGGGCGGGCCGGAGCGGTTCTTGCGGTCACTGGCCAAGGCGGACGCGCACGGACTGCCGGTGGACTGGTCCCAGACCGTGCGGGGCGCCGTGGTCCCGCTGCCGACCTACCCCTTCCAGCGGGAGTCGCACTGGCTCCCCGTCCCGGCGGGCGCCGGCGACCTGTCGGCGGCCGGACTGGACTCCGTGGCGCACCCCCTGCTGGGGGCCGCCGTCGAACTCGCGGACAGCGGCACCCTCGTGCTGACCGGGACCCTCTCGGTCGAGGAGGCGCCCTGGCTGGCCGACCACGCGGTGCTCGACACCGTGGTGCTGCCCGGTACGGCCTGTCTGGAACTGGTGCTGTGCGCAGCCCGCCGGGCCGGCTGCCCCACGGTCACCGAACTGGTCCTGGACCAACCGGTCGTGCTGCCCGCCGAGAGTGCGCTGACCACCCAGCTCGTGGTGGCGGAGCCCGACGCGGAGGGCCGCCGCGCGGTCACCGTGCACACCCGCGCCGACTCCGAGGGCGCGCAATGGATCCGGCACGCCACCGCGGTCGCCGGACCGGACACCGCGGACCCCCCGGACGCGGCGGCCCCGCTCGCCGTGTGGCCGCCACCGGAGGCGACCCCGGTGCCGGTGGCCGGGCACTACCCGCGGCTCCGGTCCCTCGGTCTGGACTACGGACCGGTCTTCCGCGGCCTGCGCTCGGCCTGGTCCCGAGGCGGGGACCTGTGGCTCGAGGTCGCCCTGCCGGAGAGCCCGCAGGGCGCACCGCGCGGCTTCGCGGTGCACCCGGCGCTGCTGGACGCGGCGCTGCACGGGATCTGGCTGCGCGACGGCGACGAGGGAACCTGCCGGCTGCCCTTCTCCTGGAGCGGGGTGCGGCTGTCCACGACCGCCGCGACCACCCTGCGGGTACGGCTCGCAGCCGCGGACGAGGACGGCGCGGTGGCGCTGACCGCCTGGGACGAGGACGGGGCCCCGGTGCTCACCGTCGAGGCCCTCGCACTGCGCCCGGTCTCCCCGGAACTGCTCACCGCGGACGCCGGACTGTACGCCCCGGACTGGATGCGGGCCGCGGAGCCGGACACCTCCCCCGCAACCGGCGCGAGGGAGGAGGCCCCTGTCGTCCTGGGAGCCGAACTGCCCGCCGAGGCGCCCGCCGTCGCCGTCCTGTCCTGCCCGGCCGGGGAGGACGCCGCGGCCGCGGCCGCCCGCGTGCTGGAGCGGGTGCGCGCCTGGACGGGCGACGAACGGTTCGCGGCGTCCCGGCTCGCCGTGGTGACCACCGGCGGCGACGGCGAGCTGTCCGACCCCGGCCACGCCGCCGTGTGGGGACTGATGCGGTCGGCGCAGACGGAACACCCGGACCGCTTCCTGCTGCTGGACACCCCAGAAGCAGCCCCCGACCCGGCACGGGTCGCGGCCGCGCTGGCCACCGGTGAGGCGCAACTGCGCGACCACGAGGGCCGGTTCGAGACCCCGGTGCTGCGCCGCAGCGCAGCGTCGCAGCAGCCGGCCCCGGCCCCGATACTCGGCGGCACCGCGCTGATCACCGGCGGGACCGGCGGGCTCGGCGCGCTCGTCGCCCGCGAACTGGTCACCGCGCACGGTGTGCGCCGACTTCTGCTGCTCAGCAGGCGCGGCCCGGACGCACCCGGCGCGACCGGACTCGTCGCCGAACTGGCCGCGCTGGGTGCCGACGCCGAGGCGGTCGCCTGCGACGCCGCGGACCGCGCGGCACTGGCCCGGGTCCTGGAGACCGTCCCGCAGGAGTACCCGCTCACCACGGTGGTGCACGCCGCGGGCGTACTGGAGGACCGTCCGGTGTCCGCCATGGACACCGACACCCTCCACCGCGTCATGCGGCCCAAGGCGGCGGCAGCGCAGGCCCTGCACGAGCTGACGGCGCAACTCCCCTCGGTCGCCGCGTTCGTCCTGTTCTCCTCGGTCGCCGGTCTGCTGGGCACCGCCGGGCAGGCCAACTACGCGGCGGCCAACGGCGCACTCGACGCGCTGGCCAGGACCCGGCACGCCGCCGGGCTGCCCGCGACATCGATCGCCTGGGGACTGTGGTCCCGGCGCAGCGGCATGACCGGCCAGTTGGACGACACCGCCGTGCGGCGGCTGGCGGCCGCGGGCATCGGGGAGCTGGAGACCGACGCCGGCCTGCGGCTGTTCGGCGCCGCGCTGCGGGGGGCCGCGCCGCTGGTGGTGGCCGCCCGGCTGCACGGCTCGGGCACCTCCGGCATGCTGCGCGGCATCGCGCCCGCGCGGCCCCGCCGGGCCACGCGCCAGGAACCGGTCCGCTCGGTCACCGAGGAGTTGGCCGGACTGCCCGCGGCGCAGCGGCGCTCCCGGATGGTGGCGCTCGTCGGCGCGCACACCGCGGCGGCGCTCGGGTACAGCGCCTCGCACAGCGTCGACGCAGACACCTCGTTCAAGGCGCTCGGCTGCGACTCGCTGATCGCCGTCGAGGTACGCAACCGGCTCTCCGCGGCGACCGGGCTGCGGCTGCCCGCCACCGTCGTCTTCAGCCACCCCACCCCCGCGCAGCTCGCCGTATGGCTGCTCGACCAGTTGGCGCCCCCCGCGGACGACGCACAGCCCGCACGTCCCGCGGAGGACGTACAGCGCGCCCCGGACGCACCGGCCACCGCACCGGACGGCACCGCCGCGTCCGGCCCGGCGTCCGCGTCCGGCCCCGCGCCCGGCCTCGCGTCCGCCGCCGCGGACGAGCCGCCGCGCACCGATGCCGAGGAGATCGCGCACATCCTGACCGACGCCGACGTCGGCGAACTCTTCGCACTGATCGACGCCGACTCCGAAGTCGGCGACCCTGCTGCTCTCGACGACTCCGGCGCCCTCGACGGCGCGGTCTCCCCCGGAAGGAGCCCCGATGGCCGATGAGCAGGAACTCGTCGCCTACCTGCGCCGGGCGACGGCCAAGCTCCAGCAGACCAGGCAGCGGCTGCACGCGGTCACCGAGGCTGCCCACGAGCCCGTCGCGATCGTCTCCATGGGCTGTCGCTACCCCGGCGGGGTGCGCGGACCGGAGGACCTGTGGCGGCTGGTGGCCGAGGAGAGCGACGCCGTCGGCCCGCTGCCCGGCGACCGGGGGTGGGACCTGGACGCGCTGGTCGACCCGGAGCCCGGAGTACCGGGCCGGACCTACGCGTCGGCGGGCGGCTTCCTCGACGACCCCTACCGGTTCGACCCGGTGTTCTTCGGCATCAGCCCCCGCGAGGCCGCGGCCATGGACCCGCAGCAGCGGCTGCTGCTGGAAGTCTCCTGGGAAGTCCTGGAACGCGCGGCGATCGACCCGGACTCGCTGCGCTCCAGCGCCACGGCCGTCTTCGTCGGTGCCATGGGCGGCGAGTACGGGCCGCGGCTGAGCGACGCGGACGGCGACGCCGCCGGGTACCTGCTCACCGGCACCTCGCTCAGCATCGCCTCCGGACGGCTGGCGTTCCGGTACGGGCTGCACGGCCAGGCCGTCACCGTGGACACGGCCTGCTCCTCGTCGCTGGTCGCGGTGCACCAGGCGGTGCGCGCGCTGCGGCTGGGCGAGTGCGACCTGGCCCTGGCCGGTGGCGCCACGGTGCTGACCTCGCCGGGCGTGTTCGTCGAGTTCGCCCAGCAGCGCGGCCTGTCCCGGGACGGGCGGTGCAAGTCCTACGCGGCGGCGGCCGACGGCACCGGCTGGGCCGAGGGTGCCGGTCTGCTGCTGCTGGAGCGGCTCTCCGACGCCCGGCGGCACGGCCATCCGGTGCTGGCCGTGGTGCGCGGCGGCGCCGTCAACTCCGACGGTGCCAGCAACGGGCTCACCGCACCGAGCGGACCAGCGCAGCAGCGCCTGATCGCCGACGCGCTCGCCGACGCGCGACTGGGCCCCGGCGACGTCGAACTGGTCGAAGGGCACGGCACCGGCACCACCCTCGGCGATCCGATCGAAGTGGAGGCGCTGCGCGCCGGATACGCGGACCGCCCCGCCGACCGGCCGCTGTGGCTGGGCTCCCTGAAGTCCAACATCGGCCACGCCCAGGCGGCGGCGGGCGTCGGCGGCGTCATCAAGACGGTGATGGCGCTGCGGCACGGAGTGCTGCCGCGCACCCTGCACGTCGACCGGCCCACGCCGGAGGTGGAGTGGGCGGACGGCCCGGTGCGGCTGCTGACCGAGGCGCAGCCGTGGCCGGAGACCGGCGGACCCCGCCGGGCCGCGGTCTCGGCCTTCGGCATCAGCGGCACCAACGCCCATCTGATCCTGGAGCAGGCCGACGAGCAGCAGGACGGGTACGACGACCGGCACCCCGACGCGCCGGCGCGGGCGGCCGGGCCTGCGCCCGTCGTGCTGTCCGCCGCGACCCCCTCCGCGTTGCGGCGTGCGACCGCGGACCTCGCCGCGCACCTGCGCAGCCACCCGGAGACCGGCCTGGCCGACACGGCCCGCACCCTGGCCTGCGGCCGGGCCGCGCACCGCTACCGGCGTGCCGTCCTGGCCGCGGACCGCGACGACCTGCTGCGGCAGCTGTCCGCACCGCAGGAACCGGGTACCGCGGCACCGGTGGTGTTCGCCTTCGACGCGCGCGTGCCCGACCCCGAGGCGCGGCTGGCCGCGCTGCTGGCGTCCGAGCCCGCCGCCGAGGCGTTCGCCGCCGAGTGCGGCGCCGACGCGCCCGCCGCCTTCACGCTGCTGCACACCCTGGCCCGGCTGCGGCTGAGCTGGGGCCTGCTGCCCGAGGCCGGGTACGCGTGCCCCGCCTCGGCCGGCCTCGCCCACGCCGCCGCCGGAGGGTGCGACCTGGAGACGGCACGCCGGGTGTGGGACGAGCCCGCCGCCGCCGACGGGCTCATCGGTGCCACGTTCCCCGTCCGTCCGCTGGCCGAACTGCCGCCGGACGCGGTCGCGCTGGCCGGTGAGCCGCCGCTCGAATCGCTCTGCCGCGCCTGGGAGGCCGGAGCCGCCCCGGACTGGACGGCCGTCTTCGCCCACCGGCCGGGCCGCGGGGTCGTCCTGCCCACGTACCCGTTCGAGACCGCGCCCTACCGGCTCGACGCCGACGGCCCCGCCGGACCCGCACGGCGCGGGGACGCCGCGGAGCCGGGCACGGTCGCCGCGCAGACCCGCGAGATCGTCGTCACCGGTACCGAGCCGTTCCTCGCCGACCACGTCGTCCGGGGCGTGCCGACCCTCTCGGCCGCCGCGGGCAGCCTGCTGGGCCTCGCCGCTCTCCGCGCGCTCGACCCCGACGTCACCGGACTGCGCCGGGTCAGGTTCGACCACCCGTGCGAGGTGCCGGGGCCGCGGACGCTGACGGTGAGCGCGCGGGCGGCCGACGGCGGCCGGTTCACGCTCGGCGCGGACGGCGTCACCTGCAGCGTGGGCAGCGCCCTCACCGGACCCGCCCCCGCACCCGCGGAACCCGCACGCGCCGACGGCGGGACCGCCCTCGACCACGACCGCTGCTACGCGCTGCTGGGCGCGGGCGGGCTGGAGTACGGCCCCGGACTCCGCGGCCTGCGCACGGTCACCGTCGGGGACGGAACCGCGGTCGCCGACCTCACGCCCGCGGCGGGTGCCTCCCGGTTCGACCGCGAGGCGGCCGTGCTGGACCTGGCGATCCAGGCCGCGGCCGTCTCCGTCCTGCACACCGCCGAGCCGGGCACCCTGCTGCTGCCCGTCGCCGTGGACTCCCTCGTGCTCGAGGCCCCCCTCATCGGCGCCCGCACCGTGGCCCTGCGCACCACGGAGGACGAGGGACTGGTCCGGGCCGACATCCAGGTGCTCGACCGGCACGGGTCGGCCGTGGCCCGGCTGGGCGGCGTCGCGCTCCGGACCGCTGCGAGCCGCGGCGCCGCCCTGGTCGCCCGACACTGGGAGACCGGCCCGGAGGTGCCGCAGCCCGGACAACTGAGCGGCACCTGCCTGCTCTTCGGCACATCCGACGTCGGCACGCCGGACGCCGGGGACACCGCGGCCCTGCGGACGCTGGGCACCCAGGTGGTCACGGTCACCGAAGGCACCGCCTTCCGGCGGGTGGACCGGCTGCGCTACGAGATCGCACCCGGCCGCGCGGAGCACTGCACCCGGCTGCTGGCCGCCCTCGCCGAGGACGGCCTCACCCCCGACCGGATCCTGCACACCTGGGCGCGGGGCGCGGACCCGGACACCGTCCGGGACGGCGACCTGGACCGCAGTGTCCGCTCACTGCTGCACCTGTGCCGCGCCCTGCTCGCCACCGCGCCCGCCGGCCCGATCCGGATCGTGGTGGCGCACGACGGCGCCCCGTCCGCGCTCGGCCTCGACGGACTCGCCCGCACCGCGGCCGCCGAGGACCCTCGGCTGCGGATCAGCCTGGTCGAGGGGCCGGACGCGGTGCTGCCAGCGGAGTTCGCCGCGAGCGACCCGGTGGTGCGCCATCGTGCGGGGGTGCGGCAGGTGCGCCGCCACCGGCGGGCCGCGGCGGACGGCACCCCGTGGGCGCCGCGGGACGGCGGGGTGTATCTGATCACCGGCGGCGCGGGCGGCGTCGGACTGCGCATCGCCGCGAGCCTCGCCGAACGGGCCCGCGTCCACCTGGTGCTGACGGGCCGCTCGTCCGAACCCCGGCCGGAGGCCCGCGCGGCGCTCGACACGCTGGGCGACACCGCCCTGTCGGTGACCTACCGGGCCGCCGACGTCACCGACCGGGCCCGGATGGCGGACCTGGTCGCGCAGGTGCGGGCGGAGCACGGCGGGATCACCGGAGTGGTGCACGCCGCCGGGGTGCTGCGCGACGCGCTGCTGGCCGACACCACCGACGCGCACCTCGATGCCGTGCTGGCCCCCAAGCTGCGCGGGGCCGAGGCTCTGCACGCGGCGACGCTGGACGAACCGCTGGAGTTCTTCGCGCTGTTCACCTCGGTCGCCGGGGTCGTCGGCAACCCCGGCCAGGTCGGCTACGCCTACGCCAACGCGGTGCTGGACGCGCTGGCCGAACAGCGTGCCGCGACCGGTGCACCCGGCCGCACCGTGGCGCTGGCCTGGCCGCGCTGGCGGGACGCCGGGATGCGGCAGGGGGAGCGGCCCGCCGCGCAACTGCGGGCGCGCTACGGCCTCGGCGACCTGTCCGGCCGGGAGGCGGCTGCGGCGTTCGCCGCCGCGCTCGACGGCGCTCCGGGCGCGCTGCTGGTCGTACCGGGCGACCCGACGGCCACCCTCACCGCGCTCGACACCGTACGGGTCGAGCCGTCGTCCGCGACCGGGCAGCACGAGCCGGGCGGCGGCCCCGCGGGGCTCGGACACTCCGCGGACTCGGCCGGCACGTCCGCCGGGGCGGGCGGCGACGCCGAGCGGCACGAAGCGGACCGGGACCCGGCGGAGTCGGCCCGGCTGCTGCTGCGCGCCCTGGTCGCCGAGCAGACCAGGCTGGCGCCCGATCAGGTCGAGGACACCGTGCCGCTCGAACGCTACGGGCTGGACTCGCTGATGGTCACTCAGCTCTCCGCCGAACTGGAGATCAGGCTGGCCACCGGGTTCGACAAGACCCTCTTCTACGCGCACCCCACCCTCGCCGAACTCGCCGACCACCTGGCCGTCGCGTACCCGGACGCGCTCACCCGCCTCCGGCCGGAGCCGCCCGAGCCGTCCGCCACCGTCCCCGAACCGCCCGCCGCGGCCGAGCCGATGGAACCGCTCGCACCCTCCGTGCCGTCCGCGCCGGGCGGGGGGCACCGGTCCCCGGCGACGACCGCACCGCGCCCCGCGCAGGCCGGGGCCTTCCCCGTCGCGGTCATCGGGCTCAGCGGACGCTATCCGGGCGCCGAGGACCTGGACGCCTTCTGGGACAACCTGGTGGCGGGCCGCGACGCCGTCACCGAGATCCCCGCCCGGCGCTGGGACCCGGACCGCGACTTCCACCCCGAACGGGGCACCCCAGGGGCCAGCTACTCGCGCTGGGGCGCCTTCCTCGACGGTGCCGACCTGTTCGACCCGCTGTTCTTCGACATCTCCCCGCGCGAGGCCGCGCTGATGGACCCGCAGGAGCGGCTGTTCCTGCAGACCGCCTGGCACACAGTGGAGGAGGCCGGGTACCGGGCGGCCGACCTGGCCCGCCGCCCGGTCGGGGTCTTCGCCGGAGTGATGCACAGCCACTACCAGCTCTACGGCGTCGACGCGATGCGCGCGGGCAAACCCGTACCGGGCTCCTCGCACGCGAGCGTCGCCAACCGGGTGTCGTACACGCTCGATCTGCGCGGCCCCAGCGTCGGGGTCGACACGATGTGCTCCTCGTCGCTGACCGCGCTCCACCTCGCCTGCGCGTCGCTGCGCTCCGGGGAGTCGGAGCTCGCCCTGGCCGGCGGGGTCAACCTCTCGCCGCACCCGTACAAGTACGTCTTCCTCAGCCAGGGCAGGTTCCTGTCCACCGACGGCAGATGCCGCGCCTTCGGGGCGGGCGGCGACGGCTACGTGCCCGGCGAGGGGGTCGGAGCCGTCCTGCTCAAGCCACTGGACCGGGCTCTCGCCGACGGGGACCACGTGCACGGGGTGATCACCGGGCACGCCGCGGCGCACGGCGGCCGCACCAACGGCTACACCGTGCCCAGCCCGGAGGCCCAGCACCGGGTCGTGGCCGCGGCGCTGGAGTCCGCGGGTGTCGACCCCGCCGCCGTCTCCTACGTGGAGGCCCACGGCACCGGTACCGGGCTCGGCGACCCGATCGAGATCTCCGGCCTGGCCAACGGGTACGCGGGCGCGGAGAGCATCGCCGTCGGGTCGGTCAAGTCGGGTATCGGGCACCTGGAGTCCGCCGCCGGGATCGCGGGCCTGACCAAGGTGCTGCTCCAGATGCGGCACCGCAGGCTGGTGCCCTCGCTGCACGCCGATCCCCCCAACCCGGACATCGACCTCTCGCGCACCCCGTTCGCGGTGCAGCGCGCGGCAGCCGAGTGGCCCGCGGCGCAGGACGGGCCGCGCCGGGCCGGGCTCAGCAGCTTCGGCGCGGGCGGCGTCAACTGCCATGTCGTGGTCGAGGAAGCGGACCCGGCACCCGCAGCCGCGGAGCCGGCCGAGCGGCAGCACCGGGAGCCCCTGCTGTTCGTGCTCTCGGCCCGCGAGGAGGACCGGCTGCGCGCCTACGCCGCCCGGCTGGCCGCGTTCCTGCGCACCGCCCGCACCGAACTGGCGGACGTCGCGCACACCCTGCGGGTCGGCCGGGAGCCGATGGAGCACCGGCTCGCCGTCGTGACCGGCAGCGGCGCCGAACTGGTGTGCGCGCTGGAGGCGTTCGCCGCGGGCCGCGACGGTGCGGACGGAGTGCTGACCGGCCGCGCCCCGCGCACCGGGACCCCGCGCACCGGGGCCGCCCCGGCCGCGGCACCGGGACAGGACCCGGGAACCGGCTCCGGCTCCGAGCTGTCCGCGCAGGCCCGCGCATGGGTCGGCGGCGCCCAACTTCCCGTACCGCACCCCGGCGGACGCCGGGTGTCGCTGCCGCTGTACCCGTTCGCCGAGGAGCGCTACTGGGTCGACCTGCCGCAGCACGCCGACGCGCCGGCCGCGGCGCGCGGCACCGAGCACGTCGTGCGTGCCGACGACCCGCTGCTGCGCGACCACCTCATCCGCGGTGTACGGCTGCTGCCCGGCAGCGCCTGCCTGGAACTGGTGCGCGCCGCAGCCGAGGCGCAACGCCGCGGACCGGTACGCGGGTTGTCCTCGATCACCTGGGGCAGCCCGATCACCGCGGAGGACGGCGAGCACCGGATCCGGGTGGTCCTCGGAGCCGGAGCCGGATCCGTGGCCGGGTCCGCCGCCGGGTCCGGAGCCGAGGTGCGGACGGCTTTCGAAGTCGTCGGCGAGGACGGCGGCGTGCACGTACGCGGCACCGTCGACTTCGGCCCGCCCGAGCCCGCCCCCGCGCCGCTCGACCTCGCGGCGGTCCGCAGCCGCTGCGCCGAGCGCCGTACCGGCGCCGAGGTGCACGCCTGGTACCGGGCCGCCGGATTCGGCTACGGGCCCGCGTTCGACGTGGTCGAGGAGGTGCGCAGCGGGCCGCACGAGGCACTGCTGCGGCTCGTGGCACCGGCGGGCGGCGCGCCCGGCGGTGCGGGGCTGCTGGACCCGGCCAGGCTCGACGGTGCGCTGCGGGTGTGCCACTGGGTCGGTGGTCCGCCCGAGGGCGAGCCCGCCGTCCCGTTCAGCACGGGCGCCGTGCGCTTCCGCGGCCCGCTGCCGGAGGTCTGCTGGGCGCACGCGGTCGTGCGGCCGGGTACGGATCCGGCGCGGTTGCGCTACGACGTGACGGTCACCGACGCTGACGGCCACGAGGTGCTGCACGTGGCGGACTTCGCCCTGCGCACGCTGAACCGGCCAGTCGCGCTGCCGGTGCCGGTGACAGGGCCGGACCGCACCGGGCCGGACCCGAAGCAGCCCGCCGTCCGAGAGCCCGCCGTCCGGGAACGCGCCCTCCAGGAGCCCGACCGGACGGAACCGGCTCCTGCGGTGAGCGGCCCGCCGGAGCCCGCCGACGGTCCGCGGCCGGAGACCGCCTGGTACCGGCCCGTGTGGCGGCCCGCCGACCCGGCGGCGCCCGTGGATCCCGCACCGACCCTGCTGCTGTGCTCCGCCGACTCCGACCGCACCGTCGACGGGCCGTGGCCGCGGGTGGTGCGGGTCGCCGAGCCCGCGGACCTGGCGGCGGCCGTGCACCGCACCGAGGGCGCGCTGGACGTGCTGCTGGCCTGGGGGCTGGAGGACGGCTCCGGCCCCGAGCACGGGGCGCTCGCCGCGCTCGGACTGGCCCGGGCCGGTACCGGCCGGCAGGTGCGCTGCCTGGCCGTGGCGCCGGAGGACGGCCGGCCCGAGCAGGAGGCCGTCGCCGGGTTCGCCCGGTCCAGCGGCCGGCACTTCCCCACCTTCCGACTGGCCACCCTGCGGGTCGGCCCGGGAGTCGACACCGTTCGGGCGGCCGCCGAGGAGTTCGGCGCTCCGCACGGCGCCGAGCTGCTCCGCCGCACGGACGGCCGGTTCGTGCGGTCCGTCGAGCGGTTGGCCGGGCTGCCCGCAGTCCGGCCCGCACCGCTGCGGCCCGGCGGCACCTACCTGATCACCGGTGCCACCGGGGCGCTCGGCCGCTGGCTGGCCGGTGAACTCGCCCGGCGGTACGCCGCCCGGCTGGTGCTGGTCTCGCGCGGTGCCGAACGGCACCCCGAACTGGCCCGCCGGGTGGCCGAGCTGGGCGGTGCGGCGGCGCTGGTCTCCGCCGACGTGGGCGATCCGGCGGGAGCACGGCGCGCGGTGGCCGAGGCCGCGGCGCGGTTCGGCCCGCCGGACGGGATCTTCCACCTCGCCGGGGTCTCCGACGACACACCGCCCACCGAGGTGGACCCGGGCCGCTTCGCCGCCGGGATGGCGGCCAAGGCCGAGGGGACCGCGCACCTCGCCGCCGCGATCGCGGACCGGCCGTCCGCGCTGTTCGTCGTCTTCTCCTCGCTGGCCTCGCTGCTGGGCGACTTCGGCGGCGCCGGATACGGCACCGCCAACCGGTTCGCCGACGCCTGCGCCCTGCGCCGGGCCGGAGCGCTCACGCTGGCCTGGCCGCTGTGGATGGTCGGCGGGCTCGACGAGCGGCTGGACGAGGCGCAGTGGGCGGCCTACCGGGCGCTGGGCTTCGCCCCGTTCGCGCCGGACACCGGCTGGGCGGCGCTGGAGCAGGCGCTGGCCGCCGACGAGCCGTGGCTGATACCCGCCGTGGGCGACCAGGACCGGATCGCCCGCACCCTGAGCGCCCCCGGCACCGCCGCTCCGCCGCCCGACGCGCCCGCGGGCGCCGGGGTCGCGCGGGACCCCAGGCGCGCCCCAGCCCCCGGCGAACTGCGCGCCGTCGCGGTCGGGATGCTGCGCACCCGGCTGGCGGCCGTCCTGAAGGTACCGGCGGCGCGGATCACCGAGACCGAGACCCTGGACCGGTTCGGCATCGACTCCGTGATGATCATGGAGCTGAACGCGGCCCTGGCCGACTCGCTGCCGGACCTTCCGCAGACGCTGTTCTTCGAGCACCGCACCCTCGGCGCACTCGCCGACCACCTCACCGCACACCACTCCGAGGAGCTGCGGCGGCTGCTGCCGGCGCCGAGCGCGGCACCGGCAGCAGAACCGGGCCCGGCGTCGGCCCCGGTGGCCGATCCGGTGTCGCCGGCCCCGGCGGCACCCGGTGACCCGGCCCCGGCGGCAGCCGCAGCGTCCGCGCCGCCGCGCCCGCCCGCGCGTACCGCCGAAGCGGACGACATCGCGATCATCGGCATCAGCGGGCGCTACCCCGGGGCCGACGACCTCGACGCGTTCTGGACCCGGCTACGGGCGGGCACCGACGAGATCACCGAGATCCCCGGGGACCGCTGGGACGCCTGGGCCCACCACGACCCCGAAGGCCGCGCGCCGGACTCGGTCACCGGCCGCTGGGGCGGCTTCCTGTCCGCCGTCGACACCTTCGACTCGCGGTTCTTCCGGATGTCCCCGCCGCAGGCCCGCGCGATGGACCCCCAGGAGCGGCTGTTCCTGGAGACCGCCTGGGCGACGCTGGAGGACGCCGGATACCCGCCGAGCCGGCTGCCCGCGGCCCACCACGCCGACTCCGGTCTGGACGTCGGCGTGTTCGCCGGGGTGATGTGGGGCGACTACGCCACCCTCGCCGCCGAGGAGTCCTTCCGCGGCAACCCCGTCTCCGTGCCCGCCAACCGCGCCTCCGTCGCCAACCAGGTCTCCTACTTCGGCGACTTCCGCGGCCCCAGCCTCACCGTCGACACGGCCTGCTCCTCCTCGCTGGTCGCCGTCCATCTGGCGGCGGAGAGCCTGCGCCGCGGTGAGTGCGCCTACGCGCTGGCGGGCGGGGTCAACGTCCTGGCACACCCGCTGAAGTACGTGAACCTCAGCCGGATGAACATGCTCGCCGCCGACGGACGCTGCCGCTCCTTCGGCGCGGGCGGTACCGGATACGTGCCCGGCGAGGGCGTGGGCGCCGTGCTCCTCAAGCCGCTCGCGGCGGCGCGCGCCGACGGCGACCGCATCCACGCGGTCATCCGGGGCGACGCGGTCAACCACGGCGGCCGCACCAACGGCTACACCGTGCCCAACCCGGCCGCCCAGCAGGCGCTGATCGAGCGGGCCTGGCACGCGGCGGGACTCGACCCGGCCGACGTCGGCTACGTCGAGGCGCACGGCACCGGCACCGCGCTCGGCGACCCGATCGAGCACGCGGCGCTGGAGCGCGCCGTCGCCGGGCGCGGCCTGGCTCCCGGGAGCCGTGCGCTGGGCTCGGTCAAGTCCAACGTCGGCCACCTGGAGGGCGCGGCGGGTATCGCGGCGCTCACCAAGGTGGTGCTGCAACTGCGGCACCGGACCCTGGCGCCCTCGCTGCACTCGGCCGCCACCAACCCGAACATCGACTTCACCCGGTCGGTGTTCGCCGTGCAGCAGGAGCCGGCGGCCTGGCCCCGGACCGCGCCGGGCCGGCCGCGGCGCGCGGGGATCAGCTCCTTCGGCGCGGGCGGCACCAACGCACACCTGGTCGTCGAGGAGTACTACGACGACCGGGTGCCGCCCGCGCCCCGCGACCACCCCGAGGTGCTGGTGCTCTCCGCGCTCACCGAGGACCGGCTGCGGGTGTACGCCGGGCGGCTGGCAGCCGCGCTGTCCGCCGAGAACCCGCCCCCGCTCGCGGACGTGGCCCACACCCTGACCGCCGGCCGGACGGCGATGCGCCACCGGCTGGCGCTGACCGCCCGGGACGCCGCGCGGGCCGCGGCGCTGCTGCGCGCCTTCGCCGCGGGGGAGCGGCCCGAGGGCGTCTTCACCGGCGACGCGGACGCGCCGCACGCGCTCGGGGACGTGCTGGCCGGTACCGAGGCCGGAGCGGAGTTCGTCCGGGGGCTGCTGCGCGAGGGGCACACCGAGCGGCTGGCGCGGCTGTGGGCCTCCGGCGCCGACCTGGACTGGTCGGCGCTGCCCACCGGTCCGGTGCCGCCGCGCATCGTGTCGCTGCCGACCTACCCCTTCGAGCCCGAGCGCCACTGGCTGACCACCACCGCGTCCGGCGCCGCCGCGCCCAGTGCCATCGCGTCCGGCGCCGCCGCCGAGGTGCCGCCGCTGGTGGTACCGCCCACCGAACCGGTCGTCGCCGAGCACGAGGTGGCGGGGGAGCGGGTGCTGCCCGGCGCCGCGCATCTCGCCCTGGCCGCACAGGCTCTCGCGCCGGGCCGCACCGCGTTCGCGGTGAGCGCGGTGCGCTGGCAGGCGCCCGTGGTGGTCGGCGACCGGGCCGCGCGGCTGGAGCTGGCGACCGCGCCCGCGGACGACGGGATCGCCTACGAACTGCGCGAGGCGGACGGCGTCCGCTCCCGCGGTGTGCTGCACCCCGAGCCGTCCCCCGAGCCGGCCCGGGTCGACCGCGCGGCGCTCGTCGCCCGATGCGCCACCGAGGTGGACCCGGCGGAGATGTACGCGCGGCTGCGCCGGGACGGGCTGCGCTACGGGCCGTTCTTCCAGCTCGCCGCGTCCGTGCGCACCGGCGACGGCGAAGTGCTGGCCCACCTGCGCGCCGAGGCGCCGACCCCGCCCGGGTACGCCGTGCACCCCGGGCTCCTGGACGCGGCGCTGCACGTACTGGCCGCGGTGGTGGCCTCCGAGGACGCGCCGCCGATGCCGTTCGCCGCCGACCGGGTGACCGTCCACCGGCCGCTGCCGCACTCCTGCCACGTGCACGGAGCCGTACGCGACGGGAGGTGCGACGTCACCGTGTTCGACGACGAGGGCACCGTCTGCCTGACCGTCACCGGGCTGGTGCTGCGTACCCGCGCCGCGGCCGAACCCGACTTCCTGCACGTGCCGTCCTGGACGGTGGCACCTCCGGTGCCCCAGGACCCGGCGGCGCAGCAACCGGCGGACGGGGACCCGGCGGACGAGCCGGTGCTGATCGTCGCCGGGGCGGCCGACACCGCGCTCGCCGACCGGATCGCCGCCGCGCACCCGGGCGCCGAGGTGCTGCGCCGCGCACCGGGCGAGTCGGCCGCGGACTTCTGCGAACTGCCGGGCGCACACCGGGGCCTGGTCTACTTCCTCGGTTCGGTGACCGGCCCCGACGACCGGCGGGACGAGTCGGTGCTGGCGCTCTACGGGCTGCTCGCCCACCTGCACGGCCGCGGCCTGCTGCCGGGGCCGCTGCGGCTGAAGGTGATCACCGGGGACGCCTGCCCGCTGGGCGAGCGGGACGCGGCCCGGCCCGGTGCCGCGGGCCTGGCCGGGCTGGCGATGACGGTGGACAGCGAGTTCGGCGAGCTAGGGACCGCGCTGCTGGACGTGCGGGGTGCGGAGGCGGTGGCCGCACCGGACCGGGTGGCGGCGTCGATCGTCGCCGAACCGTGCGCGCCGCGGGTGCGCCAGGTGCTGCTGCGGGACGGGGTCCGCTGGACCCGCAGGCTGCGCAGGGCCCGGCTGACCGCACCCGAGCGGCCCGTGTTCCGCGAGGGCGGGGTGTATCTGCTGGTGGGCGGGCTGGGCACCGTCGGCTTCGACACGGCCCTGCACCTGGCCGGCCGCTACGCGGCCCGCCTCGTGCTGGTCGGCCGGGGTCCGCTCGACGACCGCAGGCGGGCGCAGGTGGAACGGATCGCGCAGGCGGGCGGCGAAGCGGTGTACCTGACCGCCGACATCACCGACCCCGCGCAGACGGCCGCCGCCGTGGCCGAGGCCAAGCGCCGGTTCGGCACCCTGCACGGAGTGCTCGACGCGGCCATGGTGCTGGTCACCACCCCCTTCGGGGAGCTGGACGCGGAGCGCTTCGGCGCCGCGCTGCGCGTCAAGACCGAGGGCACCCGGGTGCTGTGCGACGCGATCGCCGACGAGCCGCTGGACCTGGCGCTCTTCCACTCCTCGGGCATCTCCTTCGGCGGGAACCAGGGCCAGGCCGGCTACGCGGCCGGCAGCGGCTACCAGGACGCGTACGCGCTGGCCTTCGGCCGCACCGCGCGCTTCCCGGTGCGGGTGGTCAACTGGGGCTTCTGGCACGACGGCGGCGACCGCGACCGGCAGCGCGCCCTGGAGCGGCTGTCGGCCTCCGGCGTCACCCCGATCGGCGCCGCGGAGGGCATGCGGGCGCTGGAGCTGGTCGCGGGCGGATCGCTGCCGCAGGTGGTGGCAAGCAAGGCCGAGCAGCGGGTGCTGGCGGGGATCGGGGTCGAACCCGGCCCGGGTGTGGAGCAGATCGGGCACGCCGAGGCGGCCCCGCTGCCCGTGCCCCCGGTGGCCTCCGACCCGGTCCGGGCCGGGCGGGCCGCGGCGCATCTGCGCGCCGACCGGGCGCTCGACACACTGGCGGCCCGCCTGCTGATCGGGGCGCTGCGCGACCTCGGCGCCCGCCTCGACCCCGGGCACCCGGAGGACCGGCACGTGCTCGCCGGCCGGCTCGGCGTGGTGCCCGAGCACCGCGCGCTGTTCGACGCAGCGTTGGAGATGCTGACCGCGGCGGGCCTCGCCCGGCTGACCGGCGGCCTGTTCGAGGGCACCGCGCAGGCGCAGACCGAGGATGTCGCCGCGGCCTGCGCCGACCCCGACCGGGCCGCCGCGGCGCTGGTGGCCGGCCATCCTGGCGCGCGGCCCGCCGCCGAACTGCTGGTGCGCTGCCTGCGGGCGCTGCCCGACGTGCTCACCGGCCGCCGCGACGGGGTCGACGTGCTCTTCCCCGACGGGTCCTCCGACCTGGTCTCCCGCTTCTACCAGGCGGATCCCGTCATGGAGCAGTACAACGAGCTGCTGGGCCTGCTGCTGGCCGAAGCGGTCCGCACCGCGCCCCGGGACCGGGCGGCAGGTCCGGTCCGCGTCCTGGAGGTCGGCGCGGGCACCGGCGCCACCACGCGGGCCGCACTGGCCGCGCTGGCACCGTTCGGCGACCGGGTGCACTACACCTTCACCGACCTGTCGTCCGCCTTCGTCCGGCACGGCCGTCGCGCGTTCGGCGACCACGAGGGCACCGCGTTCCGCGTCCTCGACATCGAACGCCCGCCCGCCGAGCAGGGGTTCGGCGACGAGGCGGGCTACGACATCGTGCTGGCCGCCAACGTGCTGCACGCGACGCGGCGGATCGGGACGACCCTCGACCACGTCAAGGACCTGCTGGTGCCCGGTGGTCTGGTCGTGGTCGACGAGGGTGTCCGGCCCGCCGCCTATCTGACCCTCGTCTTCGGTCTGACCAGCGGCTGGTGGCTGCCCGAGGACACCGCGCTGCGGCTGCCGGCCGCGCCCGTGCTCAGCGCGTCCCGCTGGCTGGACGCGCTGGGCGCGGCCGGGTTCGCGCCCGCCGCCGAACTGGCCCTGCCCGACGAACCCGCCGACCAGCGCCTGCTCGTCGGCCGCGCCGACGGGCTGCGGACGCGCCCGGCCCCGCCGGCCGGATCCGCGCAGCACACCGGAGCACCGGGACACACCGGAGCACCGGAGCAGGCCGGGCCGCGGCAGCAGGCCGGAGCGGCGGAACACACCGGACCGCGCCGTGCCGAGACGTCCGCCGTACCGGCCGGCACCTCACGGGAGGCGACCGAGCGGCAGGTGACCGAGGTCTTCGCCCGGGTGCTGGAACTGCCGCCCGACCGGCTCGCACCGGACGCGGCCTTCGCCGACCTGGGGGTCGACTCCCTGGTGGCCCTGGAGCTCACCAAGGCGCTGGAAGCCGACCACGGTTCGCTGCCCGCGACGCTGCTGTTCGAGCGGACGACGATCCGGCGGCTCGCGGACCATCTGCACTCCCGCGCGGGCGGCCCGGCGGTCGCGGCCCCGGCGCCGGCCGCGTCGGCGCCCGCACGGCCCGCACCGGGCGAAGCCGCCGCCGTACCGTCCCGGGCCGCGCACACCGCCGCTCCCGCACCGGCCACCGCGCCCCCGCCCGCACCGCGGCCGACGCCGCCCGGACCGCGAACGGGCCCGCCGCCCGCACAGCGGCCGGACCCGCGGCCCGCCGCGCCGGCAGCGGCCCCCGCGCCGGCAGCGGCCCCCGCGCCGGTGGAGGGCCCGTTGCGGGCCGCCGTGGACCGGCTGTCCGACGCCGAGGTCGACCGGATGCTCACGCTCCTGGGCGCTCTCGCCACCACGACCGACGAGAAGGGCGATACCGCATGACAGCGCAGTCCGAGCCCGGCCGCCCCGTCACCGGACAGGCCCCGGCCGACCGCCGCGAACTGCTCGCGCGGATCCTCGCCGACCTCGGCCTCGCCGCCGCGCCCGCGACCGAGGTCGCGATCATCGGCGTCGCGGGCCGCTACCCGCTGGCCGACGACCCGGGCCAGTTCTGGCGCAACCTGCGCGCCGGACGCGACTGCATACGGGAGGTCCCCGCCGACCGGTGGTCAGCGGCCGACCACTACGACCCGGCGGGCGGGCCCGGCCGCAGCTACAGCAAGTGGGCCGGATTCCTCGACGACGTCGACGCCTTCGACCCGCTGCTGTTCCAGATCTCGCCCAGCGACGCGGAGGACATGGACCCCCAGGAGCGGCTGTTCCTGGAGACCGCCTGGGCCGCCGCCGAGGACGCCGGATACCCGCCGCGGTCCCTGGGGGACGGCGGCCCGGTCGGCGTGTTCGCCGGGGTCATGAACAACGACTACGAGTGGATCGGGGGCGAGGCGGAGGCCCGGGGCGTGTTCACCCACGCGCGCTCCAACCACTGGTCGGTGGCCAACCGGGTGTCCTACACGCTCGACCTGCACGGCCCCAGCCTGACCGTGGACACCGCCTGCTCCTCGTCGCTCACCGCCCTCCACCTCGCCGTGCAGAGCCTGCGCAGCGGCGAGTCGGCGCTGGCCCTCGCGGGCGGCGTCAATCTGATCCTGCACCCCTCCCACCTGTGGCACCTCTCCGACCGGCGGATGATCTCCCCCGGGCGGCACAACCGCGCCTTCGGGGCCGGTGCCGACGGCTTCGTCGACGGGGAGGGCGTCGGCGCCGTCCTGCTCAAACCGCTGGCCGCCGCGGTCGCCGACGGCGACCGGGTGCTCGGCGTGATCCGCGGCAGCGCCCTCAACGCCGGGGGCCGCACCAGCGGTTACACCGTCCCCGACCCCGGCAGCCAGGCCGCGGTGATCGCCGAGGCGCTGCGCCGCGCCGGGGTGGACCCGGTCGAGGTCGGCTGCCTGGAGGCGCACGGCACCGGCACCCCGCTCGGCGACCCGCTGGAGGTCGCCGGACTGCGCGAGGTCTTCGGCGGGCTGCCCGCGGGAAGCTGCGCGCTCGGCTCGGTCAAGTCCACCATCGGCCACCTGGAGTCGGCCGCGGGCATCGCCGCGCTCACCAAGGTGCTGCTCCAGTTCCGGCACCGCACCCTGGCGCCGTCGCCGCACGCCGAACCGCTCAACCCGGAGATCGACCTGCGGGACACCCCCTTCCACATCCCCCGCGAGGCGCAGCCGTGGCCGTCCCCGGTCGTCGGCGGCGTCACCCGGCCCCGGGTGGCCGGGATCAGCTCCTTCGGCGGAGGCGGCGCCAACGCGCACCTCGTCGTGGCCGAGTACGTGCCGGAGCCGGCCACCGCGGCCGGGGCGCCGGCCGCCGAACGCCCGGACCGTGCCCCGCAGCTCGTGGTGGTCTCCGCGCGTACCGGCGAGCAGCTCCGGCAGTCCGCCGGCCGGCTCGCCGACTTCCTCGACGACGGCGAGCCGCACCCCGTCAACGGCGCGGCCGAACGCACCTGCGCGGTGGCGGTGGCCGAGGTGCTCGGCGTCGCCTGCGAGGACATCGACCCCGGCGCCGAACTGCGCGACCTGGGGCTGACCGCGGCCGAATGGCCGCGGCTGCGCCGCCTGCTGGCCGACCGGCTGCCGCTGCCCGCCGCGCCACCCGCGGACGGCACCGTCGCCGCGCTGGCCGCGCAGGCCGCGCGGCAGGCGGGCGAGCTGCCGCGCACCGGTGCCGAACTCGCCGACGTCGCCCACACCCTGCGGGTCGGCCGCGCCCCGATGGATGTCAGGCTGGCCCTCCTGGTCGCCGACACCGGAGCGCTGTACCGGGCGCTGCGCGCCGCCGCCGAGGGCCGGGAACCCGCCTGCCCGCACTGGTCCGGTGACCGCGCCGCGGCCCCGCGCGGTCCGGAGGGTGCAGGCACCGGGCCGGAGACCGGGGACGGTGCCGCACCGGGCGCCGGGGACGACGCCGAGGTGGAACGGGCGCTGCGGGACGCCGACCTGTCCGCACTGGGCTCGCTGTGGGCCCGCGGCGCGACCGTGGACTGGAGGCGGCTGCCCGGTCCCGCCGCCGGATGCCGGGCACCCCGTCGGATCGCGCTGCCGACCTACCCGTTCGCCCGCAAGCGCTGCTGGATACCCGCCCTTCCCCCGGCGCCGGCGCGTCCCGGAACCGGCCCGGCGGCCGCAGCTGAGCCGTCCGTTGCCGACAGGCCCGCCGCGGAACAGCGCGACCGGCTCGGCCGGTTCGTACCGCGCTGGCAGCCCGCGGGCCCGCTGCCCGCCGCCGCGCCGCCCGAGGGGCCCGAGGGGCCCGTCCTTGTGCTGGCCACCGAAGCGGCGCGGGACCTCGCCGCCGCCCTCGCGATGACCGCCGGGGACGTCCGGCTCGTGTGGCTGGACCAGCCGGACCCGGCCGGCCCGGTGGCCGCCCGGCTGCCGGACCGGGCCGGGACCGTGATCCATCTCGGCGGGGTGCGCGGCGGCACGGAGCCCCCCGGCGCTGCCGACCTGGAGCGGGGCGCGGCCTCGCTGTTCGACGTACTGATCCGGGTGCGGGCGCGCGAGCTGCGGGTGGTCACCTCGGACGTGCACCCCGTCGACGGCGGCCCCGGCGACAACCCGATGGGGGCGGCGCTGCACGGGCTGGCGCAGGTCGCCTCCGCCGAGTTCCCGGACACCCGGGTGGTGTGCGTGGACGTCGGCCGCCTCGATCCGGTCGCCGACCGGGCCGCCGCGGTCCTCGCGGAGCGCCCGCACCCCAAGGGCCGGGCCGTCGCGGTACGCGCCGGGCACCGGTACACGCGCACCCTGGTCCCGGCCTCCGGCACCGCCGCGCCGCCCTACCGGGAGGGCGGGGTGTATGTGCTCGCCGGGGGGACCGGCGGCATCGGCACCCTGCTCACCCGGCACCTCACCGAGCGGTTCCGGGCCACCGTCGTCGTGCTCAGCCGCAGTGAACCCGGCCCCGCGCACCACGCGGAGCGGGAGCGGGCCCGGCAGCACGGTGGCGAGCTGGTGCAGTTGCGCGCCGACGTCTCCGACCCCGCGGCGGTGGCCGCCGCGTTCGACCGGGTCAGGGACCGGTTCGGCGCCGTGCACGGGGTGTTCCACCTCGCGATGACCTTCGACGACCGGCCGATGGCCGAGCTCACCCGCGCGGAGTTCCGTTCCGCGCTCGCCGCCAAGGTCGAGGGCACCCTCGCCCTCGACGCTGCGGCTGCCGCCGCGGACCCGGACTTCCTCGTGCTGTTCTCCTCCACCGGGTCGTTCGGCTCCAGCTCCGGCAACAGCGGCTACACCGCCGCCTCGGCCTGCCAGGACGCGCTGGGCCGGTACCTGGACGCCACCCGCGGCTACCCGGTGCGGGTCGTCAACTGGGGCTACTGGGGCGCGATCGGCTCCGGAGCCCGGGCCGGACTGCCCGCGATCTTCCGCGCGCTGGGCATCGGCGAACTCGCTCCGGAAGAGGGCCTCGCGGAACTCGCCGGCGTACTGGCCGGATCCGAGCCGCAGGTCATGGTGATCCGCGCGGAACCGACGGCGCTGGCCGCACTGGCGGACACCGCGGAGGCCGCCGACCCGGCGCACTCCGCGGGGACGGAAAGCCCGGCGGGCAGCGGGTACGCCGCGGGCAGCGCCGGCCCGGCGGACCGTACGGATGCGCCGGCCGGCATCCCGCGCCCGTCCGGCACCTCCGACGCCGACTCATCGTCCGCCACCGGCATCCCGGGCGCTCCGGCGACCGGGGGCGGCGGGCTCGCGGCCGTCCGCGGACTGCTCGACGCCGCACCGCGGAACCGCGCCGGTGTCGACCGGGTGCGCGCCGCCTACGCTGCGCTGGAGCCCCTCGTCGCCCGCGGTCTGGTCGTCGCGCTGCGCCGGATGGGCGCGTTCGACACCGACGAGCCGGTCGACCGCCCCGAGCTGGCGGAGCGGCTCGGCATCGTGCCCGCGCACGCCCGGCAGACCGACGCGCTGCTCACCCTGCTGGTGCGGGCCGGTTATCTGGCCGAGGAGGGCTCCTCGGCGCGGGCGCTGCCCGCCTTCGGTGCCACGGCGGACGCCTGGGACAGCGCCGGGATCGACGCCGCGCTCGACCGGCTGCGCGCCGAGTACCCCGAGGTCGCCTCCACGATCCTGCCGGTCCAGCGGTTCCTCGCCGCCTACCCCGAGGTGCTGCGCGGCCGGGCCAACGCGACCGAGATCCTCTTCCCCGACGCCTCGCTCGACCTGGCCGTCGGCTTCTACCAGGGCAACCCGCTCACCGACCACTACAACGACCTGGTGCGGGACGCGGTCGCCGAGCGGCTGCGCGCCCGGGTGCCGCACCTGGCGCCGGGCGAGAAGGTGTCCGTCGTCGAACTGGGCGCCGGGACCGGCGCGACCACCGAGCGGGTGCTGCCCGCGCTGGACGCCGAGGCCGCCCGGGTCGAGTACGTCTACACCGACGTCTCGCCGCGGTTCCTGGAGCACGGCCGCACCCGGTTCGGCGCGCACCGCCCGCACCTGGGCTTCCGCCTGCTGGATCTGCGCGCCGACGTCGCACAGCAGGGCTTCACCCCCGGCGGCCACGACGTGGTCGTGGCGACCAACGTCGTGCACGCCACGCCCGACCTGGCCCAGACGCTCCGCTCGGTGCGCTCGCTGCTGCGTCCCGGCGGGTGGCTCGTGCTCAACGAACTCACCGAGCCCCGCGGCTCGGTGACCGTCGCGGGCGGTGTGCTGGACGGCTGGTGGTCGTTCCGCGACAGCGGGGTGCGGATCCCCGACTCGCCGCTGGCCGAGCCCGCGACCTGGACCCGACTGCTGCGCGAGGCCGGCTTCGCCGAGGTGGCCGCCGCCTCCGGCGGCCCGGACCTCGGGCAGACCGTACTGGTCGCCGAGGCGAGCACCGGCCAGGTCGCCCTGTCGGCACCGGCCCGGCCCAGGAGGAACCCCGCGGCCGCCCGCACCGACGAGGTGCCCGCCGGTCTGCGGGCACTGGTGGAGGGCCGGCTCAAGCTGGACGAGCACATCGACCCGGACCGCCCGCTCGCCGAGTACGGCTTCGACTCCCTCACCGGGATGCAGGTCGTCACCGGGATCGCCGAGACCTACGGCGCCGAGGTGCGGCTGGTCGACATCCTGGAGCACACCACCCTGCGCCGCCTGGCGGCCCACCTGTCCGAGGCGGGCGTCCTTCCCTCCGGCGCCCCGGGCGACGCATCGTCCGGGGCCGAGCCCCCGGCCGCCGCGTCCGGAACGCACGGAACACCCGGTCCGCACCCGACCGACGGGCCCCGCACCGGGCAACCGGCGACGGCCCCGGAACCGGCGGCCGCGCAGCAGGCGACGGCCCCGGAACCGGCGCCGACTCCCGAACCGGCCCCCGCGCCGGCCTCGTTCGCAGTATCCGCCCCGGCCCCAGCACCGCTGCCCGCACCGGCTCCCGCAGCCGCCCCCCGTGGCGGCGAGGAGCGGCGCGCCGTGTCCGAGGGGCAGCGGGCGCTGTGGGTGATCGAGCAGACCGCGCCCGGCAACGCGGCCTACAACCTGCCCGTGGCGGTGTGGCTGGGCGCGGACACCGACCTCGCGGCACTGCGCGAGGCGCTGGAGATCCTGGTGGCGCGGCACCCCGCGCTGCGCACGGTCCTCGCGGCCGAGGACGGCACCCCGGTGCAGGTCGTCCGCCCGGAGCCGGAGTTCGCCTTCAGCCACGAGCGGGTACCCGTAGCCGAGGCGGACGCGCTGGCCCGACGGCTGCGTGCCCGGGTGCGCGAGCCGTTCGACCTGGCCGAGGGACCGCTGCTGCGGGCCGAGGTGCACACCGTCCCCGATGGGCGGCACGCGCTGCTGCTCACGCTGCACCACGCGGTGTTCGACGGAACCTCCATAGCCGTCCTCCTCGACGAGCTCACCGACGCCTACCTGGCCGTGCGCGACGGCCGCCCCGTGCCGCAGCCGCACCCCGCGGCCGACTACGCCGACTTCGCGGACTGGCAGCGCGCCATGCTGGCCGGGCCGCGCGGTGCCCGGCTGCGGGAGTTCTGGCGCGAGCGGACGGCGGGAGCCGAACTGCTCCGGCTGCCGACCGACCGGCCGCGTACCGAGGCCCCTTCCCTGGACGGGGCCAGCACCGAGCACCACCTGGACGCGGAGCTGATCGCGGCGGCCGAGCGGTACTCGGCCGAGGCGGGAGTGTCGCTGTTCGCGGTGCTGTTCACCGCCTGGATCGCCATGCTCGACCGGCACGTCGAACAGCGCCGGATCACCGTCGGCACCCCGGTCGCCGGGCGCCCCGAGGGACGGTTCGCGGGCACCGTCGGCTACTTCGTGAACCTCGTCCCGGTCACCGTGGAGCCCGGTCCCCGGGACACCTTCGGCACCCTGCTGCGCCAGGTGCGGGCCGAGGCGCTGGACGCGGTCGAGCACGGCGACCACCCGTTTCTCCGCATCGCCGAGGACCACGGTGGGCCGCTGGTCAGCACCGCGTTCTACTTCCAGAACTGGTTCGCGGAGCGCTCCGGACCCGCCCTGGTGCGCGGGCTGGTGGACGGCGTCCATCAGGAGGGCGAGTTCGAATTGACCGCGGACGTGGTGCAGTCGGCCGACGGCTGCAAACTGACGCTCAAGTACGACCCGCAGCTCTTCGACCGGGCCACGGTGGACGGCTTCGCCGAGCGGTTCCGCACCCTGCTCGCCGGGTGCCTGGCCGATCCCGGCCGACGGCTCGCGGACCTGGACCCGCGCACCGCAGCCGAACGTGAGCTGGCCGCCGCCGAGCAGCGGACGGCGCGCCGCGACTACCCGCGCGGGCGCACGGTGGTCGACCTGGTCGCCGAACAGGCCGCACTGCACCCCGACCGGACCGCCGTGGTCTGCCGGGGAGAAGAGGTCGGCTACCGCGAACTGCACACCCGGGCGACGGCGCTGGCGGCCCGGCTGCGCGCCCGCGGGGTGCGACGCGGCGACACCGTCGCCGTCCTCCTGGACCGGGGCCCCGACCTGGTGGTCGCGCTGCTCGGAGTGCTGGCCTCCGGCGCCGCCTACGTCCCGCTGGACCCCGGCTACCCGGCCGAGCGGCTGCGGCACATGACCGACGACGCGGCCGTCCGGCTGGTCGTCGCCCAGCGGGGGACGAGCGAGGCGGCCGGCGGCATCGACGCGCCCGTGCTGCGGCTCGACTCCGATCCGCACGACGACCTGTCCGAACTGTCCGCAGCGGCCGCGGGCCCCGGCCCCGACGACGACGCGTACGTCCTCTACACCTCCGGCTCCACCGGGCGCCCCAAGGGGGTGCGGGTCGGGCACCGGGCGCTGGTCAACCTGCTGTGGTCGATGCGGCACGAGCCCGGCTTCACCGACCGCGACCGGATCCTGGCCGTCACCACCGTCTCGTTCGACATCGCGGCACTGGAACTCTTCCTGCCGCTGGTCACCGGCGGCAGCGTGGAGATCGCGCCGGCGGCCGTCACCCGGGACGGCCTCGCCCTGCGGCGGACGCTGGAGGCCGGCAGCGCGACGGTCATGCAGGCGACCCCGGCGACCTGGCGGATGCTGGTGGCCGCGGGGTGGAACGGCGACCCCGGACTGCGCGCGTTCTGCGGCGGCGAGGCGCTGGACCGGGAGACGGCCCGGACACTGCTGGCCCGTACCGCCGAGGTGTGGAACCTCTACGGCCCCACCGAGACCACCATCTGGTCCTCGGTGGCCCGGGTGCGGGACGGCGAACCGATCACCCTGGGCCGTCCCGTCGCCAACACGGTCCTCCATCTGCTGGACGGCGCGGGGCGTGCGGTGCCCGCCGGAGTCCCCGCCGAACTGCACATCGGCGGCGACGGTCTGGCAGCCGGCTATCTGGGCCGTCCGGAGCTGACCGCCGAGCGGTTCGTGGCCAACCCGGTCGACCCGGAGACCGCGCCGCTGCTCTACCGCACCGGCGACCTGGTGCGGCGCACCGCCGACGGGACGCTGGAGTACCTCGGCCGGATCGACGCCCAGCTCAAGATCCGCGGTCACCGCGTCGAGCCCGGCGAGATCGAGCAGGCGGCGCGGGAGCTGCCGGGGGTGGCCGACGCGGCCGTCGTCCTGGCCCGGACCGGTGCGGGGGCCGCGGTACTGCGCTGCTTCTACACCCCGGTGACCGACGGACCCCGCCCCGAACGCGCCGACCTGGCAGTCCGGTTGCCGGACTACATGGTTCCCGACGAGCTGATCGAGCTGGCCGAACTGCCCAGAACCGCCAACGACAAGCTCGACCGCGGCCGACTGGCCGCGCTGCCCCGGCCGTCCAGGGCGCGGCGGGACCCCGTGGCACCGTCCGCCCCGGCACCGTCCGCCACGGCGTCCTCCGCCACGGCGGACGACGGCGCCCCGGCCGCAGCCGTCGAGGCCCTCGCCGGGCAGCTCGCTGACCTCGTCGCCGAGCTGCTCGGCGTCCCCGCCGACGAGGTCGAGGCCACCGACCGGTTCGGCGCCCTCGGTGTGGACTCGGTGCGGCTGACCGAGCTGAGCGTCCGCATCCGGCGCACCTGGGGGGTGGAGCTGGCGCCGCCCGCGTTCTTCACGCATCCCACCCCGCGGGCCGCCGCCGCGCACCTGCTGGAGACCTACCCCGACGTCTTCGCCGCGGCCGTACCCGAACAGCCCGCGCGGCACCCGGCGGAGCCCTCCGGGGCCGCCGTACCGGACGTGCCCCCGGCGGCGGAGACCGCGGTGATCGGCATGGCCGGGCGGTTGCCCGGCTCGCCCGACCTGGACGCGTTCTGGCGGCACCTGGCCGCCGGGGACGACCTGATCAGCGAGACCCCCGCCGAGCGGTGGGACTGGCGCGCACTGGGCCGCGCACACGGCGAACGGACCGGCCGGGCCGCCCGCTGGGGCGGCTACCTCGACGAGGTCGACCGGTTCGACGCGGCGTTCTTCGGGATCTCACCGCGCGAGGCCGAACTGATGGACCCGCAGCAGCGGCTGGTGCTGGAGGCGGTGTGGACCGCGCTGGAGGACGCCGGGCTGCGGCCCTCCGCGCTCGCGGGCACCCGGGTCGGCGTGTTCATCGGCGTCTCCGGCGTGGAGTACGCGCAACTCCAGCGGGACGGTGGACGGCACCTCGAAGGCCACGCGGGAACCGGAGTGGCCCAGTCGCTGGTGCCCAACCGTGTCTCCTACTTCTTCGACTTCCGCGGCCCCAGCGTGGCGGTCGACACGGCATGCTCCTCGTCGCTGACCGCGGTCGCGCAGGCGGCCGCCGCGCTGCGGACCGGCGCCTGCGACCTGGCCGTCGCCGGCGGGGTGAACCTGCTGCTGTCCCCCGAGGTCTACCCCGCGATGGCCGACGGCCGGATGCTCAGCGAGGACGGCCGCTGCAAGACCTTCGACAGCGGCGCCGACGGCTATGTGCGCGGCGAGGGCGTCGGCGTGGTCGTGCTGCGCGACCGCGCCGAGGCCGAGCGCCGCGGAGACATCGTGCACGCCGTGCTCAAGGGGATCGCGACCAACCACGGCGGGCTCAGCTCCTCGCTGACCGCGCCCAACACCGAGGCGCAGAGCGCCTTGTTGGTGGACGCCTACACCGCCGCCGGTGTCGACCCCGCCGACGTGGACTACCTGGAGGCGCACGGCACGGGCACCGAACTGGGCGACCCCGTCGAGGTGTCGGGCATGCGCGCGGCGTTCGCGGAGCTCGCCCGGCGGCGCGGCGCACCGCTGCCCGCTGAGCCGTACTGCGGCATCGGCTCCGTCAAGTCGAACATCGGCCACCTGGAGACCGCGGCGGGCATGGCCGGGCTGTTCAAGGTCGTCCTGGCCATGCGGCACGAACTGCTCCCCGGCAACCTGCACTACACGGAGCGCAACCCGTATCTGGAGCTGGACGGCGGCCCGTTCCGGGTGCTCGACGCACCGACGCCGTGGCCGCGGCGGGCCGGGCGGCCGCGGATCGCCGGGCTCAGCTCGTTCGGCGTGGGCGGTGCCAACGCGCACCTCGTCCTCCAGGAACCGGCCGTCCTCCGGGAACCGGCCGGGCGCCGGGCACCGGCACCCGACCCCGCCGGACCGCTGGCGTTCCCGCTGTCGGCGCGCACCGCGGGCGCGCTCGCCGGCCGGGCCCGCGCGCTCGCCGCGTACCTGGAGCGCCCGGACGCCGCGGACGTGCGGCTCCTCGACGTCGCGCACACCCTGCTGACCGGACGCGAGGAGATGGCCGAGCGTGCCGTCGCCGTGGCCGGGGACCGCGCGGAGCTGATCGGGGCGCTGCGCGCCCTCGCCGACGGTGAGGAGCGCGCGGGCCTGGTACGGGGCCGCGCCCGCAAGCGCGGCAGGCGGGCGGCTGCAGCCGCCCCGGCCGCACCCTCGGACCCCGCTGCCGGCACCCTGCTCGACCGCGCCCGCCGCTGGGTCGAAGCCGGACCGGCCGATCTGACCTGTGCGGAAGGGGGACAGCGCGTGCCGCTGCCCACATATCCGTTCGAGCGCGTCCGGCACTGGGCGGGCGCCGCGGCACCCGCGCCGGGAACGCCGCGTCCGGCGGCGCCGCGCCCCGCGCCGCTGCACCCGACCCTGCTGGACACGGAGGTCTCCACCGCGGACGGCCCGGCCTACGAGAAACACCTGCTGCCGGACGCCTTCTACCTCGCCGACCACCAGGTCGGGGGAGAGCCAGTACTGCCGGGCGTCGTCCACCTGGAGCTGGCCCGGCTGGCGGGCGAACTCTCCGGCCGCGGACCGGTGCGCACCATCGGCGGCCTGGTGTGGGGCAGCCCCGTGAGCCCGGGGCCGGACGGACTGCGGCTGCGGGTCCGGCTGGACGCGCGCACGGCGCACGAAGGGGGCGTCCCGTTCGAGGTCGTCTCCACCGGCGACGGAAACGGCGACGGGGACGCGTCGGACGGCGGCACGGTGCGGCACGCCGGCGGTGTGCTGCGCTTCGGCGACCGGGCAGCGCCGCGGACCGGGTTGGACGTGGCCGCCGTGCGGGCCCGCTGCAACACCGTGCGCACCCGCCAGGAGTGCTACGACCGGGTCGGGACGCTCGGGTTCGACTACGGGCCGAGCCTGCGCGCGGTCCAGGAGGTGCGGCACTCCGCCGACGAGGCGCTGGCCACGCTGGAGCTGCCCGCGCCCCGCCGTACCGACACCGCCGCCTACCGCTTCGAGCCCGCGCTCCTGGACGGCGCGCTCCAGGTCGTCGGCTGGATCGTGGACACCGCGGCGGCTCGCGCCGAGGACGGGCGCCCGGTGCCCTATCTGCCCTTCTCCGTGGAGGAGATACGGCTGCTGGACGCGCTGCCCGACCGCTGCCTGGTGCACGCCGTCCGGGTGCGCTCGGCCGCCGGAGTGCAGGTGTTCGACCTGACGCTGACCGACGAGGACGGCCGGGTGGTGTGCCGGGTCGACGGCTTCGCGCTGCGCGCCCGCACCTCCGGCGGTGGCCGTGTCTCCGGTGCCGACCGTGCCTCCGGCGGTGGCCGGACCTCCGACGGCGCTGCCGAGGCGCCGCACGCGTTCGTCCCCGTCTGGAAGCCCGCCGCCGAGGAACCCGCGCCGGCCCCGGGCACCGTGGTCTTCCTCGGCGAGGCCCCCGCCGGGCTCGCCGCCGCCGCGGCCCCGGCCGAGGTGGTCACCCGCCGCCCGGGCGAACCCGTCGCCGCACTGGTGGCGCGGCTGGCCGACGCACCCGCGCCGCTCACCCTGGTGCAGACCCCGCCCGGCCGCGCCGACCTGGAGGACGCGCTGGACGACGGCTTCCACCTGGCCCGGGAGACGGCCGCCGCCTGGGTCGCCGCGCGCCGCGGCAGCGCCCGCTGGCTGTACCTGTACGACAGCACCGCCGACCACCCCGAACTCCACGGCGCCATGGCCGGCTTCGCCCGCTCGCTGGGCTGGGAGCATCCGGACCTGGCGATGCGCGTCATCGGCCACGCGGGTCTGGACCCCGCGGCCGTGCTGAGCGCCGAGCTGACCCAGGCCGGGCCCGTCGAGGTCCTGGTGGAGCCCGGGGCGCGGCTGGTCAGCGGCTGGGAGCGCACCGAACTCCCGGAGGGCCCCGGGGCGCTCACCGGCGGGCCGGGCGTGCACCTGGTCACCGGCGGTACCGGCGCTCTCGGGCTGGCCTTCGCCGCCCGGCTGGCCGAACGGGATCCGGCGGCCACCGTGCTGCTGGCCGGCCGGACCGCACCCGAGCCCGCCGTACTCGAAGGGCTGCGCGGCACCGGCGCCGACATCCGGTTCGTCCGCGCCGATCTCGCCACCCGCGACGGTGTCCGCAGCGCGGTCGAGCAGGCCCGCGAGGCGGGCGAGCTGGTGGGCGTCGCCCATCTGGCCGGCACCCTGCACGACTCCTTCCTGCTGCGGAAGAGCCGCGAGGAGTCCGACGCCGTGCTGCGGCCCAAGGTGCTGGGCGCCGCCTGGCTGGACCAGGCCACCCGGCACGACCCGCTGCGCTACTTCCTGGCCTACTCCTCGACCGCCGCCGCGTTCGGCAACGTCGGCCAGGCCGACCACGCCACCGCCAGCGGCTACCTGGACCGGCTCGCGGCCCGCCGCGCCGCACGTGCCGCGGCCGGTGAGCGGTCCGGAACGAGCCTGTCGGTGCAGTGGCCGCTGTGGACCGACGGTGGAGTGACGGCCGAGCCCGCAGTGGTCAGCGCCATGGCCGACCGGTTCGGCATGCGCCCGGTCCGCACGGGGCCCGCGATGGCGGCCCTGGAGCGGGCCCTGGCCGGAGCGGGGCCCGCGGTCCTGCTGGCCCCCGGCGACGCCGACCGGATCGCCACCGCCCTCGGCGGCACCGCGGCGCCCCGCCCCGGGACGGAACACCCGGCTCAGGCGGCCGGGAGCGGCGGCGCGAGCGCGGGGGCGACCGCGCACGCGGCGGCCCCGGCGGACACGGCCGCCTCCGCGAGTCGTGCCGTCTCCGCGGAGACAGGGACCGCCGGGGCGGCGCAGTCCGCGGCCGGGTCCGAGGACCTGCGGGCGCGGGCCCGCGCGTTCCTCGCCGGTCTGCTGGCCGAGCAGCTCCGGATGCCCGCGGACGACATCGATCCGGAGGAGGACTTCGACAGCTACGGGGTCGACTCGCTGATCGTGATGAGCGCCACCACCGCCCTGGAGAAACACTTCGGGCCGCTGTCCAAGACGCTGTTCTTCGAGTACGTCACCCTGGGCGAACTGGCCGACCACTTCGCCGCGGAGCACACCGGCGCGCTGGCCGCAGCCCTCGGCGACGACCGGATGGCACAGGCCCCCGCGATCCCCGCAACGTCCGAGCCCCCCGCGGCCACGGCATCCCCCGCGGTCACGGCACCCCCCGGGGCCCCGGCTGCCGCGGAGGTTCCGAACGCGCCCATCGTCACGGCGGATTCCACCGCGCCCGCAGCCGCCGCCGAAACCGAGGCGCGCGCGGACGAGGACATCGCGATCATCGGGGTCGCCGGGCGCTATCCCCAGGCCGAGGACCTGTGGGAGTTCTGGGAGAACCTGCGCGCGGGCCGCGACTGCGTCGAGGACGTGCCCGCCGACCGCTGGGACCACGACCGCTGGTACGACCCCGAGCCCGGTACGCCGGGCCGCACCGCGACCCGCACCGGCGGATTCCTGCGCGACATCGACAAGTTCGACCCGATGTTCTTCCGGATGTCCCCGGTCGAGGCCCGGCATCTCGACCCGCAGGAGCGGATCTTCCTGGAGACCGTCTGGCACCTGCTGGAGGACGCCGGCCGCACCCGGGCCGACCTGGCGGCCGTCCGCACGGGCGTGTTCGTCGGCATGATGTACGGCCACTACCAGCTCTACGGCGTGGACGCGGCGCTGCACCGCGGGGGAGCAGCCACCTCCTCCTCGTACGCCGCGGTGGCCAACCGGGTCTCCTACTTCTACGGATTCGACGGGCCGAGCATCGCCGTGGACACCATGTGCTCGTCGTCGCTCGCCTCCATCCACCTCGGCTGCCAGGCCATCCGCACCGGGGACTGCGACGTCGCCATCGCGGGCGGGGTCAACATCACCAGCCACCCGGTGAAGTACCTCCAGCTGTCCCGCAGCGGCTTCCTGGCACCCTCCGGCGCCTGCCGCAGCTTCGGCGACGGCGGCGACGGCTTCGTCCCGGCCGACGGGGCCGGTGCCGTGCTGCTCAAGCGGCTGTCCGCGGCGGAGGCCGACGGGGACCGGATCCTGGCCGTCGTCCGCGGCTCGGCGGTCAACCACGGCGGTGCGAGCAAGGGCTACAGCGTGCCCAACCCGCGGGCGCAGGGCACGCTCGTCTCCGAAGCGCTGGCCAGGGCCGGGATACGGCCCTCCGAACTCGACTACCTGGAGGCGCACGGCACCGGTACCTCGCTCGGCGACCCGATCGAGATCAACGGGCTGTCCCGGGCCTTCGCCGACGACGCCGCGGCAGCGGCGCGTACCGTCCCGATCGGCTCGGTCAAATCCAACATCGGGCACGCCGAGTCGGCCGCCGGTATCGCCGCCGTGACCAAGGTGCTGCTCCAGCTCCGGCACCGCACCCTGGTGCCCTCGCTGCACTCCGACCCGCCGAACCCCGACATCGACTTCGCCGGCACCCCGTTCCGGGTGCAGCGCGAGCCGGCAGCCTGGCCGGCGCGCACCGGCCCGGACGGCCGGGACCTGCCCCGGCTCGCCGGTGTCAGCGCGTTCGGCGCGGGCGGCAGCAACGCCCACCTCGTCCTCCAGGAGTACGTGCCGGCCGAGCGCCCCGCACCCGTGCAGCGCCCGCCGTACCGGGCGGTGCTCTCGGCCCGGAGCGCGGAGCGGCTCACCGAGTCCGCGCGCAGGCTGGCCGACTTCCTGGACGGGACCGGCCGCGGGACCGACCCGGCGGCGCTGGCGTACACGCTGCAGGTCGGCCGGGAGCACCTGCCGCACCGGCTGACCGCCGAGTTCACCGACACCGCCGCGCTGGTGCGAGCCCTGCGCGGCCACCTCGACGGCTCGCACCCGCTGTCCGCGGGCGTCGCGGACCGCAAGCGCGCGGCCGAGACCGACCCCGCCGCCTGGGTGCTCGGCGCCGCGGTGGACTGGCGGGCCACCTGGGGCGCCAGTCCGCCCGCACCGGTCCCGCTGCCGGGCTATCCCTTCGAGCGGGACCGCTGCTGGCTGCCGGAGGCCGCCGAGGACCTGGCGGGCCCGCGGCACACCGCTGGACCCGCGGACGCCGCGTCCGCTGAGCCCGGGACGACGGACACCGCGGCCGCGCAGCCCCGCTCCGCGGTATCCGCGCGGATCGTGTCCGGTCCGACGACGTCCGTCAGTCCGTCGGCCGGACCGGCCCCGGTCGTGCCGACGGACTTCGCGCCGCCCGCGGACGGGTCCGTCTCCGGCGGGGCCGCAGGGGCCCCCGCCGCGGAGGACGGCCGGACCGGCGGGGTGCTGCGCGGCGAGACCGTGCTGTCCATGGACACGCCCTGCATCGCCGGGCACCGCGTCGACGGCCGGGCGCTGATGCCCGCGCTCGGATACGTGGACCTCATCCACGAGGTGTTCGCCGCGCACGGCTACCCCGCGGGCACGCTGCGGATGTCCGACCTGACGGCGCTGCGCCCGCTGGAGGTCACCGACGCGCGCCCGGTGCGGCTGACCGTCGAGGGCGTCCCCGGAGGGGACGGCCGCAGCTGGAGCGTCACCGTCGCCGACGGGACCGGCGGCTACGCCACGGCCGAACTGGCCGCGGAGACGGCGGCCCTCGCCGGGACGCTCGACGTGCCGGCGGCGCGGGCGGCGGCGACCCGGCGGCTGCCGCTGGCCGAGGTCTATGCCGCCGACGAGGGAGCGGGCCAGGTCTACACCGGTGCCGCGCGGGCCGAGGGCGAGGTCTGGGAGTGCCCGGGTGCGCTGGTCGCCGAGCTCGTCGCGCCCCGCGTGGCGGGGCGGGACCGGGTTCCCGACTTCGACCCGGCGCTGCTGCTGGCGAGCGCCGTGGCACCGGGCCTGCTGATGACCGACGGGCCCGGACCCTATCTGCCGGTGCACGTGGCCGCGTTCCGCGCCGCCGGACCGCTGCCCGCGCGCTGCTTCGCCCGGATCGACACCGCCGCCGTGCGCCGCGGTCCGGAGCTGGTCACCCTCGACGTGCAGCTCTTCGACACGCTCGGCCGCCAGGTCGCCGAGATCAGCGGGCTGTCCAGCAAGCTGGTCGACCGTGCGGACCGGCGCCCCGCGTCCGGCGCGGCGCCGGACGCGCCCGCGTCCGCGAGCGCCGACGAGGCGCTGCTGCGCGGGGTGTTCGCGGCCCGGCTGGGCCGCGAGCCCGAGTCCCTCGATGTCCGGTCCGGATACTTCGATCTCGGCATCGAGTCGGCGCAGGTCCTCGAACTCGTCGCCGCTGTCGGGGAACTCGTCGGTGAGAGCCAGTCGCCGACCCTGCTGTTCGAGTACACGACCGTCCGCGCCCTCGCGGCACACCTCGCGCCCCGCTACCCGCATGTGTTCGACGGGGCAGCATCCCGCACACCCGCCGCGGAAGCGGCCGACGCACCGGTGGCGGACGCCGCCGGCGCACCGACGGCGTCCGGCACCGGCGCACCGACGGCGTCCGGCACCGGCGCACCGACGGCGTCCGGCTCCGCGGCCCCGGACTGGGCGGACGGGCTGACGCCCGACGACGCCGACCGGTGGGTGGCCCGCGAAGTACTGGTGAAGCTGCGGGAACTCGGCCTGTTCGCGGACGGGCCCGAGCCCAGGGCCGGGCTGGCCGCCCGGTACGCGGTGGTCGAGAAGTACCACCGGTGGCTGGAGGAGGCGCTGCGGCTGCTGGCGGCCGCCGGATTCACCGACGACGCCGACCCGGTCGCCCTGCGGGACGCCGGCCGCCGCGCCGCCGAGCCGGCGGCCGACCCGGAGTGGGCCCACCTGCGATCCCGGCTGGCAGCCGACCCGTACTGGCAGGCGCAGCTCGCGCTCGTCGAGGACTGCGTCGCCGAACTGCCCGCCGTCCTCACCGGGGCCCGGCCGGTCACCGAGATCCTCTTCCCCGGCGGTTCGCTGGACCGGATGACGGCCGCCTACCAGGGCAACGCCATCGCCGACGGACTGAACCGGACCGTCGCCGAGACCGTCGCCGCGTTCGTCCGGGACAGCGCGGACCCGGTGCGGATCGCCGAGATCGGCGCCGGGACGGGCGGGACCACCGCGGTCGTGCTGCCCGAACTGGACGCCGTCGGCGGACCGGCCGAGTACTGGTTCACCGACCTGTCCCCGGCGTTCCTGAGCAAGGCCGAGGACCGGTTCGGCCCCGGCCGCGACTATCTGCGCTACGGCCGCTGGAACGTGGCGGAGCCGGGCGCGGGGGAGAAGCTGGCGGGCGGCCGGTTCGACGTCGTCGTCGCCTCGAACGTGCTGCACGCCACGGGCGACCTGCGCACCGTCGCCGCCAATCTGGCCGGGGCGCTGCGGCCCGGCGGACTGCTGGTGATCAACGAGGTGACCCGCAAGTCCGCGCTGCTCACCCTGACCTTCGGACTCCTCGACGGATGGTGGCTCTACCACGACGAGGAGCTGCGCATCCCGGGCGCGCCGCTGCTGACCGCGGACGGCTGGCAGCGGCTGCTGCACGAGCACGGGTTCGGCGGCATCGCCCGGCCCACGGCGCGCGACGAGGCGTTCGCCGAGGTCGTCGTGGCGAGGGCGGGGGCGGCCGAGGACTCCCCGGTGCGGCTGCTGACCGAGGACTGGCAGCCCGCACCCGTACCGGCGCCCGGCCCGGCCGCCGCCGATGCGGGCCGGACCGTCGTACTGACCGCTCCCGGCACCGCGGGGCTGGCCGACCACCTGCTGCGGGAACTGCCCGGCGCCACCGCGCTGGACGTGACCGCGCTGGACGTGGCCGGGCTCGCCGGCGCCGAGCCCGCTGCGGACACCGTCGTCGACCTGACCGGCTGCGCCCCGGAGGGCGACCACCTGGAGACCTGGCTGCCGTGGCTGCAGCGCGCCTGCGCCGGTGCGCGCCGCGTGCTCGGCGTCACCCGCGGCCCCGGCAGGTCCGGCCCGCACACCTCCCGGGTGGCTGGGCTGTACAGCATGCTCGGGCACGAGCTGCGCCGGCTGCGCGCCACCCACCTCGACCTCGACCCGGCCGAACCGGAAGCGGCAGCAGCCGCCCGCGTGTCGGCCGAACTGACGGCCGCCGAGGGGCCGGGCCGGGTGCGGTACCGCGGCGGCGACCGGCAGTCCCCGGTGCTGCGCGAGCACACTGCGCCCGGTACCCCGGCGACACCGGTCTTCGGCCGGGACGAGGTGCTGCTGGTGACCGGCGGCACCCGGGGCGTGGGCCTGGCCGCCGCCCGGCACGCGGTGACCGCCTGGGGCGTGCGCGACCTGCTGCTGGTCGGCCGCGAGGAACTCCCGGACCGGGCCCGGTGGGCCGAGCGGGCCCGGCAGGACGACGCGCTCGGCCGCAAACTGCGCGGGCTGCTCGACCTCGCCGCGACCGGTGCCCGGATCCGGACCGCCGCCGTGGCGCTGGGCGAACCGGGCGCCGAGGCGGCGCTGGCCGCGCTGCTGCGCGAGAGCGGCCCGGTCGGCGGTGTGCTGCACGCCGCCGGCACGGTGGACGAGGACACCCTCTCCTTCGCCCGCAAGACCCCGGAGAGCGCGCGCCGGGTGCTGGCGCCCAAGGCCGAGGGCGCCGAGGCGGTGCTGGACGCGGTCGCCGGGCAGCCGGTCCGGTTCGTCGTGCTGTTCTCCTCGGTGGCCTCCGCGCTGCCCGCGCTGGCCGTGGGCCAGAGCGACTACGCCATGGCCAACACCCACCTCGACGACCTCGCCCGGAGGGGCGCGGCGGTGCCGGTGGTCAGCGTGCAGTGGCCCAGCTGGGACGGGGTCGGCATGGGCGCGGCGGGCACCGGGCCCGCCTACCGGGCCGCCGGACTGGCACCGCTGCCCGCGCAGGACGGTCTGCGGGTGCTCGACCTGGTGGTCTCCGGCGGTACGGGACCGGTGGTACTGCCCGTGGTCCCGGCCGACGACCGTCCGCTCGACCACCTGGGCACGGTGCCCGGAAAGGAGCCCGGCACCGCCGGGTCCACCGGGGCCGCCGGGGCGCAGGCGCAGTCCGCGGTGCCGGCCGCGGCCGCACCGCACCCGGCGTCCGCGACCGCCCGCACCGCCGAGGCCGGGCAGCCGGGCGGACCCGACCGGTCCGCCGCCGCCGGATGGCTGCTCGATCTGATCGCCGAGCAGCTGGAGTTCGACCGCGACCGGCTCGACCCCGACACACCGGTCCACGACTACGGCACGGACTCGATCACGCTGGTCGAGCTCACCCGCACCGCCTCCACGCGGCTCGGCGTCGAACTGGACCCCTCCGTGCTGATCGAGCACCCGACCGCGAGCGAGTTCGCCACCTGGCTGACGGAGCACCACCCGGAGACCGCACGCACCGCGTTCGGCCCGGCCGCGTCCGGGGCGACCGTCGCGTCGGAGGCGACCGCCGCGCCCGCTCCGGCACCCGTCTCCGGGCCTGGGGGCGGGGCCCCGGACCCCGTCCGGGACGGCGAGCAGCAGCCCGTCGTGCCGGGGAGCGGAACCCCGGTGGCCGCCGAGCGCTCGGACACCCCCGGCGGCCCGGCCGCGGAGGACGGGACACGGGACGGCGACCTGGCGGTGATCGGGCTGTCCTGCCGGTTCCCCGGCGCGTCCGACCCCGAGGCGTACTGGCGGCTGCTGGCCGAGGGCCGGTCGGCCATCGCCCGGGTGCCCGAGGACCGCTGGCCCGGCGAGGGCGGCGGCTTCCACGCGGGACTGCTGGCCGACGCCGACCGCGAACTGGACCCCGGCTACTTCCGGATCGGCGACGCGGACGCGGCGGCCATGGATCCGCAGTCCCTGCTGCTCCTGGAGGAGACGCTGTTCGCCTGGTGCGCGGCCGGATACCGCGCCGAGGAGCTCAGGGGCCGGGAGATCGGCGTCTACATCGGCGGCCGCACCGCGCGGCTGCCCGCCCGAGAGACGGTGCTGGCCAGCCGGAACCCGGTGGTGCTGGGGCAGAACTACCTGGCGGCCAACATCTCCCGCCACTTCGACCTGCGCGGACCCAGCGTGGTGGTGGACACCGCGTGCTCGTCGGCGCTGGTGGCGCTGAACCTGGCCGCGCAGGCGCTGCGCGCCGGGGAGGCCGAGGCGGCGGTGGTCGGCGGCGTCACCCTCATCGAAGGGGCCGCCGCACACCAGGTGTTCGAGCAGCGCGGGCTGCTCACCGCCGAACCGGAGTTCCACGCCTTCGACCGGCGCGCCGGAGGGTTCGTACCCGCCGAGGGCGCGGGCGTCGTGGTGGTGAAGCCCCTGGCCGCGGCCCGCGCGGACGGCGACCGGATCATGGCCGTCGTCAAGGGGATCGCCGTCAACAACGACGGTCGCACCGCCGGTCCGGCCACCCCGAACCTGGCGACCCAGCAGCAGGTCCTCTCCCGCGCCCTGGCCGCCAGCGGCCACCGCCCCGAGGAGATCGGCTATCTGGAGGCCAACGCCTCGGGCTCGCCGGTGACCGACCTGATCGAGCTCAAGGCCGTCCGGGAGGTGTACCGCTCCGGATCCGCGGCCGAGTGCGCGCTGGGCTCGGTCAAGCCCAACATCGGCCACCCCCAGTGCGCCGAGGGCATCGCCGGATTCATCAAGGTCGCGCTGATGCTGGAGCGCGGGCGGCGGGTGCCGTACCTGAGCGGACAGCAGCCGCCCGAGCACTTCGATCTCGCCGCCTCGCCGTTCCGCTTCGACCGCGAACAGGCGCCGTGGCCGGGGCCGCGGGTCGCCGCGCTCAACAGCTTCGGCGACGGCGGCACCAACGCGCACGTGGTCATGGCCGCCTGGAGGGGGGACCGCGGCAGCCGCACCCCGCTGCCCCGGCCCGCCCTGGACCGGCGCCGTGTGGAGTCGACCGGGACGCCGGTGGGCCCGGCACCGGAGCCGGCGGCTGCCGCCCCGCGGCGGGCTGCCGTACCCCCCGCCGGATCCACCGCCGCGCCGCACCGGGCCGAGCCGGTGGCCGTGATCGGCATGGCGGGGCGCTACCCGGGCGCGGCCGACCTCGACGGGTTCTGGACCAACCTGCTCGGCGGTGTGGACAGCGTCGTCGAGGTGCCGGGCGACCGCTGGGACCACCGCGAGTTCGCCCACCTGCGCAGCGCCTCCGGCCGTCCGCTCTCCTCCTGGGGCGGCTTCCTGGAGGACGTGGACGCCTTCGACGCGGCGCTGTTCCGCATCTCCGCGGCCGAGGCCGCCGTGCTGGACCCGCAGGAGCGGCTGTTCCTGCAGACCTGCTGGGCGGCGATCGAGGACGCCGGGCACACCCCGCAGTCGCTGTGCCCGCCGACCGGTCCCGGCGGCCGCCGCCGCGGCGGAGTGTTCGCCGGGGTGATGCACAAGGACTATCCGCTGCTGGGCGTCGAGCACGCCGCACGCGGCGGCGATCCGGTGCCGCTGGGGCTGAGCCAGGGCCAGATCGCCAACCGGGTGTCGTTCTTCTGCGACTTCCACGGTCCCAGCGTCGCCGTGGACACCCTCTGCTCCTCCTCGCTGACCGCCGTGCACATGGCCGTGCGCAGTCTGCGGGACGGCGAGTGCGCGGTGGCGGTGGCCGGCGGCGTGAACCTGTCCCTGCACCCGGCCAAGTACGTCGGCTACGGGCTGGTCAACATGCACTCCACCGACGGCCGCTGCCGCTCCTTCGGCGAGGGGGGCGACGGCTACGTCTCCGCCGAGGGAGTGGGCGCCGTCGTCCTCAAACCGCTCTCGGCGGCCGAACGCGACGGCGACCACATCTACGCGGTCGTCCGCGGCAGCGCCGTCAACCACGGCGGCGCCGCAGGCGGGTTCAGTGTGCCCAGCCCGCCCGCGCAGGCCGCGGTGCTCACCGAGGCCCTGGCGGACGCGGACACCGACCCGGCCACCATCGGGGTGCTGGAGGCCCACGGCACCGGCACCTCACTCGGCGACCCGATCGAACTGCGCGCCCTGGCGACCGCCTTCGGGGACGCGGCGAAGCCCGAGTCGTGCGCGCTGGGTTCGGTGAAGTCCAACATCGGCCACGCGGAGGGCGCCGCGGGCATCTCCGGGCTCACCAAGGCGGTGCTGCAGCTCCACCACCGCACGCTGGCACCGACACTGCACGCCGACCCGGCCAATCCGCTGCTGGAGCTGGACAGTTCCCCGTTCCGCATCCAGTACGCCGCCGAGGAGTGGACGGTGCCCGACGGCGGGCCGCGCCGCGCCGGGGTCAGCTCGTTCGGCGCGACCGGCGCCAACGCGCACGTGGTGCTGGAGGAGTACACCGGCCCGCCGGAGGCCGCGGCGGCCACCGCGGCCCCGGGGCCCGTGGTGGTGCCGCTGTCGGCCCGCACGGTGCCGGCGCTGCGGGCGGTCGCCGCGCGGCTGCTGGACCGGCTGCGCGGCGGCGCCGCCGACGCGGCCCGCGAGGTCACCGCCCGGCTCGCCCGGGTGCTGGGCACCGACCCGGCCGACCTCGACCCCCGGCAGCCGTGGCACGAGTACGGCATCACGGCCGCCGAGGTCACCCAGGTCGCCCGGTCGCTGGCCGAGCTGCTGCCCTCGGGCCGGCCGCCCCGGCTCACCGCCGGGCACACCGTCGCCGAGGCCGCCGCCCTGGTGCCGGCGGGCGCCGGGGACCTCGCGCTCGCCGATGTGGCCCACACCCTGCAGCACGGCCGGGTGGAGCTGGCCGAGCGGGCCGCGTTCGCCGTGCCCGACCTGGCCGGACTCGTCCGGGCCCTCGGCGACTTCCTCGCCGACGACGCGGTGCGGGTGCACGGCACGGAGGCGGCGCTGCGCCCGCTCGCCGAACGATGGGTGGAGGGCGCCGCCGTCGACTGGACGGACCGGCCGGGAGCCGCCCGCGGCCGCCGGGTCAGCCTGCCCGGCTACCCCTTCGCGCAGGACCGCTACTGGTTCACCGACCACTCCGCCGCGCCCGCACCGGACCGCCCCGGAGGTCCGGGGACCGACGGCCGCGACGGTGGGCACGGCAACGGTGGGCACGGCGCCGACGGCCGCAGTGTGCCGGTCCCCGGCGCCGACCGGCCCGCCGCGGACGCGGGTTCCCCGGAGGAGGCCGTACCCGGCTTCGCCGGGCAGCCGCAGGAGACGGAACGGGGCCGTGGACGTGGACGTGGGCAGGGGCAGGGGCAGGGGCGGGCAGCGGACGGCGCGGGTGCCGCGCTCACCGCGCCGTCCCGGGGGATGCTGCGGGTGCCGAGCTGGGCAGTCCGCTCACCGGCACCCGAACCGGCCGCCGTCGGGGGCCGGGTACTGGTCGTCGAGTCCGGGGCCGGCGCCCTGGCCGAGGCCATCGGCGCCCACCACCGCGCCTCCGGGGCCACCGTGGTGCCGGTGACGACGGGTGCGAGCACGGTCGGCACGGGTTCGCTGCGCACGGTTTCGCCCGGCGACCCCGCCGCCTTCCGCACAGTCCTCGCCGACGTCGGCCCGGTGGACCGGGTGCATTTCGTCGTCGGCGCCGAGGACCCGCACGCCCGGGTCGACGCGGACGTCCAACTGCTCGCCCTGCGGCTGCTGCGGGCCCTGTCCGAGCAGAACGGCGGCGAGCGGATCGACTGCCATCTGACCACCCACGACACCCACGGCACGGACGGCCGCGCGGCCAACGCCACCGGCGCCGGGCTGACCGGGCTCGCCTACTTCCTGGCCCAGCAGCGCCGCCGCTACGCGGTGCGCAACGTCGACGTCTCCGCGCAGGAGACCGATCTGCCCGGGCTGGCCGCTGCGCTGATCGCCGAACCGGCCAGCCCGGCGGGCGAACTGACGCTGCTGCGCGAGGGCAGGCGCTACCGGCAGCGGTTCGACGAGGTCGAGCCGCCCGGTGGCGAGCCGGGGCTGCGGACGGGCGGTGCGTACCTGGTGATCGGCGGTGCGGGGGTGGTCGGCCAGGCCGTCACCCGGCACCTGCACGAGCACTACGGAGCCCGGGTCGCCTGGGTGGGCCGCAGGCAAGGGGACGACGCGGGGGTCCGCGCGGCGCTCGACGCCGCGACCGCCGGGGACCGCGCCCCCGCGTACCTGCGCGCCGACGTGACGGACCCCGAGCAGGTGCGGGCCGCGGTCGCCGAGGCCAAGGAGACACTGGGCGCCCTGCACGGCGTCGTGTTCGCGGGCGCTTCGACCATCACCGAGCAGGCCCGGGAGGTGACCGCGCTCGACGACGCCGAGTTCCGCCACCACTACGAGGTGAAGGCCCGGGGCGCCGTGCATGTGGCGGGCGCGCTGGTGGACGAGCCGCTGGACTTCCTGTGCTTCTTCTCCTCGGCGCAGGCGTTCGCGTTCGGCGGCGCCGGAACGCACCCGGCGTACGCGGCGGGCATCACGTTCGCGGACGCGTTCGCGCGGGCCATCGCCGTGGCCGCGCCGTTCCCGGTCGGGGTGCTCAACTGGGGCGCCTGGGCCTCCTCGTTCGGCGAGGCGGCCGCCGAGCACCCCGGGGTCGGCTTCCTCAGCGACGAGGAGGGCGCGGCCTGCTTCGACGCGGCAGTGCGGCTGCTGACCTCGGGCGGCGCCACCCAGACCGTCGGCCTGCGCCCCGGCGGCGCAGCACCGGCGCGCGGACCGGGATCCGCGCAGGCCGGGGCGCCCCGGCCTGCGGAGACCGGGCCCGCGGAGTCCGCGCGATCCGCGGAACCCGCAACCGAGCCCGTGCCGGAGCCTGCAACCGCAGCCGCACCCGTGCCGGAGCCTGCACCCGCACCCGTGCCCGAGCCCGGACCCGCTCCCGAGCCCCTGCCTCCGCGGACGCCGCCGGAGTCCGCCGAGCCGGGGCCGACGGCCGCAGGCGAGGGGCAGGGCCGGGAGCAGGAGCCGCCCGCGCAAGGGGCCGACCGGGACCGGATCAGGTCGCTGACCACTCAGCGGCTCGCCCGGGCACTGCGCGTGCCGCCCGAAGAGCTGTCGTCCCGCCGCGCGTTCGCGGAACTCGGCGTCGACTCGATCACCGGGATGTCCTTCGTCTCCGAGCTCGGCGAGGAGCTGGGCCTCGAACTGGACGCGGCACTCCTCTACGACCACACCACCATCGACCGGTTGACCGACCATCTCACCGATCTTGTCGACAACGCCTCCGGAGGGCAGCGATGACGAGTACCGAGTTCCGATCCGTCGTGGATCGCTACCTCACCGCCGGCCAGGCCGCCGCAGCGGAGCCGCCGCCCGCCCCGACCTCCGCACTGGACATCGCGGTGGTCGGGATGGCGGGCCGGTTCCCCGGGGCCGACGACGTCCGCACGTTCTGGGAGAACCTGGCCGCGGGGCGCAAGAGCGTCGGCGAACTGCCCACCGAGATCCTCGGCGAGGGCGCCCGGGGCTACCGCTGGGGCGGTGTGATCGCCGACCGGGACTGCTTCGACCCGGAGTTCTTCGGGATCGACCCGCGCGAGGCCGACTCCATGAACCTGCACCAGCGGCTGCTGCTGCAGGAGGCGTGGCACGCCGTCGAGGACGCGGGCATCGACCCGTTCTCGCTGTACGGCTCCGACACCGGGATGTTCGTGGGCGCCGAGCCCGCCGGCTATCTGCACGAGTCGTTCACCGGCGCCTCCGACGCGCTGGTCGCGGCCCGGCTGTCCTACTTCCTCGACTGGCACGGCCCGGCGCTGGTCGTCAACACCGCCTGCTCCTCGTCCGTCGTCGCCATCCACATGGCCTGCCGCAGCCTGCTGGCCGGCGACTGCGGGATCGCGCTGGCTGCCGGCGCGAACGTGGGCCTGGACCAGAGTTCGCTGAACCTGCTCGCGGACATGGGGGTGCTCTCGCCGTCCGGGGAGTGCCGCACCTTCGACAACTCCGCCAACGGCACCGTGTTCGCCGAGGGGGTGGCGGTGCTGGTGCTCAAGCGGCTCGCCGACGCCGAGGCGGCCGGCGACGACATCCGCGGCGTCATCCGGGCCACCGGCGTCAACCACGACGGCGCCAGCAACGGCCTCACCGCGCCGAACGGACCGGCCCAGGAGAAGCTGGTCGAGACGGTGTACCGGCGGCACGGCATCGACACCTCCCGGGTCGGCTACGTCGAGGCGCACGGCACCGGCACCGTGCTCGGCGACCCGGTCGAGGCCGGAGCGCTGGCCCGCGCGTTCAGCAGGCAGCAGCCGAACCCGGACGGGTGCGTGCTCGGCAGCGCCAAGGCGAACGTCGGCCACACCGGCGCGGCCGCGGGCGCGATCGGCCTGGTGAAGGTGCTGCTGAGCATGCGCAACGAGCGCTTCCCCGGTATGCCCACCTTCCGCACCCTGAACCCGATGATCAAGCTGGACGGTTCGGGCATCACCATCGACGCCGTCGGCAGGCCGTGGCCCGCGACCCCGGGCGCACCGCGGCTCGCGGCGGTCAACTCCATGGGCCACAGCGGCACCAACGCGCACCTGGTGGTGGAGGAGTACCAGCCCGCGCCGCGTCCGGCGGCCGGGGACCGCGCCCCGGGCCCGGTGGCGGTGCCGCTCTCGGCCCGCGACGCCGAGCGGCTCGGCACACTGGCCGGGGAACTGGCCGACCATCTCGAACAGGTCTGCACGACAGGCGCGGAGAGCGGCCAGGACACCCTCCGCCGGCTCATCGCCGACCTGCTGGGAATCGACCCCGGCGGACTGCGCGGCGACCGGAACCTGGAGAGCCACGGCGCCGAGCCCCACCAGCTCGCCCAACTGGCCAACCTGCTGACCCGGCAGACCGGCCGGCAGGTCACGGTCGACACGCTCTACGAGTCGCCGTCCGTGGACAGCCTGGTCGCCTCGCTGGCCCCGGCCGCCCGGCCGGACGAGCGGCAGCCGGTGTGGGCACCGCCGACGCTCGCCGACGTGGCGGTGACCCTCCAGCAGGGGCGCGCGGCGCTGGACGAGCGGGCCGTCGTGGTGGCCGGTTCGGTGCCCGAACTGGTGGCGGCGCTCCGGGCGCTCGCCGCGGGCCGCCCCACCGCGGACACGGCCGTGGGCCGGGCCCGCACCGGGGCGCCCCGTGCGGCCGACGACACTCCGGCGGAGCTGGCCGCGGCCTGGTGCCGGGGCGCGGAGGTCTCCTGGCCCGCCCTCGACGGGCGGCGCATCTCGCTTCCCGGGTATCCGTTCGCGCGCAACCGCCACGGCCGGGACCGGCTGGCCCCCCGCCCGGCTGCCGGAGCCGCCGCCCCGGCCGCCCGCCCGCAGCCCGCCGGGCAGCCGGGCTCCGCCCCGCGGACGACCGCCGAGCCCCGGACCGCCCCGGCAGCACCCGCGGCCCCGGCACCTGCCGCGACGGCAGCTCCCGCTGCCGCTCCGGTGGCTCCCGCCGAGCCGTCGGCCCCGACGGCCCCGGCACCTGCGACGGTTCCCGCCGCGCCTGCCCGACCCGCCGCTCCGGCCGCTCCCGCGGTGGAGGCGAATGCGCCGGCGGACACCGGGCCGCAGGCCGCTGCCGGGCCCGGTGGGCTGCGTGAGGATGTCGCACTGTGGCTGACCCGGGTGATCGCCGACGAGGTGGGCGTCGACCCGGCGGCCGTCGACCGCTGGGAGCGGTTCGACGCGTTCGGCGTGGACTCGGTGGTCCGGACCCGGGTGAACCAGTACCTCGCCCAGCGGTTCCCGGCCGCGTCCCGGACCCTGCTGTTCGAGTTCCCCACCATCGACGAGGTCGCCGACCTCCTGACCACGGACTTCCCCGCCGACTGCCGGACCGCCCTGCAGGGCGCGGAGCCGGTTCCCGGAGTGCAGCTTCCCGGTGGTGGCGGGGCGGTCGGTGTGGAGCCGGCTGTGGGATCGACTGTGGTGCCGTCGGGGGCTGCGGTCGGTGTTGCGGCCTCTGGTGGGGGCGATGTGGTGGGTTGGTTGTCGGGTGTGGTGGGGGAAGAGGCGGGGGTTGCTGTGGGGGAGGTGGATCCGTGGCGGTCGTGGGATGCGTTCGGGATTGATTCGGTGGTGCGTACGCGGGTGAATCACCGGATCGCCGAGGTGTTTCCGGATGCGTCGCGGACGTTGCTGTTCGAGTTCGGCTGTGTGGCCGAGGTGGCCGAGAGCCTGGCGGCGGACTTCCCGGCCGACAGCAGCGCGCTTCCGGGCGCCCCGGCCGGCGTCGCCCCGGCCGCGACCGGCACCCCGGCACCGCCCGCCGAGCCGATACCCGAGTGGCCCGCCGAACCGACCTGGGCCGCGCCGTTCCCGGCACGCGAGATCGGGTTCTCCGCCAGCCGGGTGCTGCTCCACCCGGAGGCCGACCCCGACGACACCCAACTGGTGCGCGAGCACCAAGCCGAGCTGCTCGACGTACTGCTCCGCGGTGAAGACCTCGACCGGGTCGGCGGCCTGTTCGACCTGGAGGGCGCACAGGGCGCCGCCGGACTGCGCCTCGCGGCCCGCCACCGCGCCTTGCGGGTGCACATCCGCACCGCCGACCCGGCGCAGGCCGAGGCCGCGGCCCGGGCGGCCAAGGAGCACGGCCTCGACACGAGGGTCACCGTCGCGCACACCGACCCCGCGACCGTGCACGAGGTGGCGCTGGGTCTCGAGGGCAGCCACCTGGCCGCCGACAAGGCCGGGTACCTGGCCGGGATCGCCGCCGTGCTGCCGGAAGGCGGCAGGCTGCTCCTGGCCGACTTCCTGGCCGTCGGCAGCGAGCGGACCGACCCGGGGCTGGGCATCCGGCTCCCGACCCCGGAGCAGTGGGCCGACCACCTCGCCGACGCCGGGTTCGTGCTCGACGACGCGGTCGACGCGAGCGCCCGCGTCGGGCACTTCCTCGCCGACTTCGACGTCGACCAGCACACCGCCGGCCTCGACCCCCGGGCCAAGGACCGGTGGCGGTTCCACACCGACCTGGCCGTGCCGCTGGAGCGCGGTACGGCGGCGTATCTGCTGCTGCGGCTGCGCAAGGACAGCACGGCCGGACCGGCGGCCGGGCGCGCGGCCAACCGCGCCCGGATCGCCGCGGCCACCCCCTACGCCGAGGCGGTGACCCGTTGATGAGTAAGCCGACGACGGAAACGACGGCAACGCCCCCGACTGCGGCGGCGACTGAGCAGGGACGGCGTCCGGCCGAGCACGCGCAGCGGCTGCACACCGCCGCCCGGAACGTGCTCGCCGGGGCCGACCCCGGCGCCGGGCTCGCGGTGCAGCGCGGCACCGACGCGCTGACCCTGCTGGCCCGGCGGATGCTGGCCGGGGCCCTCCGGCGGATGGGCGCCTTCACCGCGCCGGGCGACGGGGGCACGCCGGACGAACTGACCGCGACCCTCGGGGTGGTCGACCAGCACCGGCGGCTGTTCGAGGCGCTGCTGGACATCCTCGTCACGGCGGGCACGCTGCGCCGGGAGGGCGAGCGGCTGGTCGCCGCCTATCCGCTGCGCGAGCTCTCCCGCGCCGAGTCGGACGCCATGGTCGCCGGGCTGGTGGCCGAGTTCCCCACCGCGGAGCCGACCGTCCGGCTGCTGCGCCGCTGCCTGGACGCCTACCCGGAGGTGCTGACCGGGCGCCGTCCCGTCGGCGAGGTGCTCTTCGCCGACGGCGCCGGTGCCGAGCCGTCCGGTGCCGAGCCGTCCGGCGCCGCTCCGGGCGGCGCCCCGGACAGCGGCGAGGTCGTCGCCGCCGTGGCCGCCGAGGCGGCCCGCGCCCGGCTGGAGACGGCGAGCGCCGTCTCGGTCGTCGAACTGGGCTCCGGCAGCGGTGCGGCGGCCGCCCGGACGCTGCCCGCGCTGGCGCCCTTCGGCGACCGGCTGCGCTACGCGTACACCGACCCCTCCACCCGGTTCGTCGAGCACGGCAGGCAGCGCTTCGGCTCCGCGTACGGTTTCACCGACTTCACCGTCCACGACATCGCCGTCGCCGCCGCGACCCCGGAACTGCCCGCCGGGGGCGCCGATGTGCTGCTCGCCGCGAACGTGCTGCACGCCGCCGCCGACCCGGACGCGGCCCTGGCCAACGCCGCGGCGCTGCTCCGTCCCGGGGGCGCGCTGGTGCTGACCGAGGCCGTCTCGGCGCCCGAACCCTCGATCATGCTCTTCGGGCTGACCGCCGATTGGTGGCCTCGGCCGGATGCGGCACGGGCCCGGTTGCCCCATGCGCCGCTGCTCTCGGCCGACGCCTGGCGGGCCGCGCTGGCCGCGGCCGGGTTCGAGGAGATCCGTGTCCATCCGCTGCCCCCCGGGGTGGACGAGGACGACGCGCCGGAGGCGGTCCTGGTCGCCCTGCGGGGTGCGCCCGCCGCGAGCAACGTGCCTCCGTCCGCGCCTCCGGCGGCTTCCGCGGCTCCCGCACCGGCTGCGGCGGCTCCCGCCTCGGCCGCCGCCGCGCCCGCCGCCGCGCCGGCCGCCGCGCCCCCGGCCGCGGCACCCCCGGCCGCGGAGGCGCGACCCGCCCCCGCGCCGCGTCCCGCCCCCGCGCCGCGTCCCGCCGCGGACGCCGGGCCGGCCGAACCGGACACCGCGGAACCCGTCGCGATCGTCGGTCTGAGCGTGCGCTTCCCCGGGGCGCCGGACCTGCGCAGCTACTGGGACCTGGTCACCGCCAACCGCAGCGCCATCGGCGAGATCCCGGCCCGGCGCTGGGACTGGCGGCAGTACTACACCCCCGACCCGCAGGGCATGGAGGTCATCAGCAAGAGCCACTCCAGGTGGGGCGGGTTCCTGGAGGACTTCGACCAGTTCGACGCCGAGTTCTTCGGGATGTCCGAGCAGGAGGCCCGGAACACCGACCCCCAGCAGCGGATCTTCCTCCAGGAGTGCTGGAAGGCGATGGAGGACGCCGGGTACTGCCCGCATGCCCTCGACGCCAAGGTCCGCAGGGCTACCGGGGTGTTCGCCGGCGCCTCCAAGCTGGGCTTCGACCGGCTCGGCGCGGACCGCGGCGTCGACCTGCCGCGCACCTCGTTCGGCGACATGGTCAACCGCGTCTCCTACCAGCTCGACCTCGGCGGACCGAGCAAGCCGGTGGACACCGCGTGCTCCTCGGCGCTTGTCGCGCTGCACGAGGCCGTGCAGAGCCTGCGTTCCGGCGAGTGCGCGATGGCCCTGGTCGGCGGGGTGAACCTGTATCTGCACCCTTCCACCTACGCCGAGTTGGGCGCCGTGAAGATGCTCTCGAACCGGCCGGAGTGCCCGGCCTTCGGGATCGGCGGCAACGGCATCGTGCCCGGCGAAGGCGTCGGTGTCGTGGTGCTCAAGCGGTTGGCCGACGCACGGCGCGACAACGACCACGTGCGCGCGGTCGTCCGCGGCAGCGCGGTCAACCACAACGGGCGCACCGTCGGCTTCACCAGCCCCAGCCCCAAGCGGCAGGCCGACGTCATCACCGCCGCGCTGCGGCGGGCGGGCGTCGACGGCGGCACGGTGAGCTACCTGGAGACCACCGTCAACGGCACCGAGATCGGCGACGCGGTCGAGATGACCGCGGTCACCCAGGCGTTCGGCGGCCGGGAGGGGGCCTCGGGCCGCTTCCGGCTCGGCTCGGTCAAGCCCAACATCGGCCACGGCGAGGCGTCCTCCGGTATGGCGCAGCTCTCCAAGGTGGTGCTGGCGCTCACCGAGCGCACCCTGCCCCCCACCCGGCTGCCCCAGGAGATCAACCCCGCCATCGACCGCGACAAACTGCCCTTCGAACTGTCGGACCAGCCGGTGCCCTGGCACCCGCCGCAGGTGCACGGGCAGGCCCAGGTGCGGCGGGCCGGGATCACCGGGATCGGTGCGGGCGGTGCCAACGCGCACGTCGTCGTCGAGGAGGCCCCCGAGACCGAGGTCCGGCGGAGCACGGGGCCGGCCCTGTTCGTGCTCTCGGCCCGCACCCCGCAGCAGCTCGCCGACTCGGTCGGGAACTGGATCGGCTTCCTGCGCGGCAACCCGGACCTGGACCTGGCGCGGGTCGCCTGGACCAGCCAGGTCGGCCGGGAGCCGATGCGGTTCCGGCTGGCCGTGGTGGCCGAGGACGTGGCGGAGATCTGTGCCGCCCTGGACCGGTGGCGCGCGGGCGACCCCGCCGCCGTGCTGACCGGAGAGGCCAAGCGCCCCGCCTCCGCCGTCCGCGCCGAGCGCGCCAAGGGCAGGCCGCTGCCGGAGCTGGCCCGGGTGTGGGCCGAAGGCGGCATGCTCGCCTGGAGTTCGCTGTATCCGCAGGGCACGCCGCTGCGGCTGGGCGGGCTGCCCACCTACCCCTTCGCCACCACCGGCTACTGGACCGACCCCCCGGCCGCCGCTCCAGCCGCACCGGCCGCGCCTGCCGCGTCCGCAGTGCCGGCCGCCGCCCCGGCTCCGGCACGCCCCGCGCCCTCGGCTCCGGCACCCGTACCGCCCCCGGCGCCGTCCCCGCCCCCGGTCCCGGTCGGAGCCGGGACGACAGCCGCCCGGCCCCCGTCCCCGGCACCGGCCGGCGCGTCAACCCCCGCACCGGCCGGCGCGTCGGCCCCCGCTGCCGCACCGGTCGCCGCGCAGGGGGACGCCTCCCGGCATCCGCTGCTCGATCTCGCCGCAGCGGTCACCGGCGCGGACGGCACGCTGACCGTCACCGGCAGCGTCTCCCAGGCGGCCCAGCCATGGCTCGGCGACCATCTCGTCAACGGCCGGGTGCTGCTGGCCGGCACCGCCCTGGTGGACATGGTCGGACGCGCGGGCGAGACCGTGGACACCGCCCGGATCACGGAGCTGACCCTGCACGCGCCGCTCGACCTGACGGGTGGGCAGGAGAGCGCCGTACGGCTCGAGCTCGCGCCCCCGGCGGCGGACGGCACGCGCACCGTCGAGGTGACCTCGCGGCCCGCCGGCGCCGCCGCGAACCGGCCGTGGTCCCGGCACGCCACCGGCACGCTGGCCCCGCTGCGCGGCACACCGGACTTCGACCTGGTCCAGTGGCCGCCGCCGGGAGCCGAGCCGCTTCCCGTCGCGGACTACTACGCCGCCATGGACGCCGCCGGGTACACCTACGGCCCGGCGTTCCAGAGCCTGCGCGCGGTGTGGGCGCGCGGTACCGAGGTGTTCGCCGAGGTCGAACTGCCCCCCGCGGAAGCCGCCGAAGCGGGCCGCTACGGCGTACACCCGGCGCTCCTGGACTCGGCGCTGCACGCGATGGGCTTCGGCACCTGGATGGAGGGCGGAGGCGGACTGCTGCCGTTCGCCTGGACGGGGATGTCGGTCCACAGCCCCGGGGCCGGAGGCCGGGCCCGCGCACGGCTGACCGGAGTCGACGGCTCCGGTGTCGCGCTGCAGCTCGCCGACGGCGACGGGAAGCCCGTCGCACAACTCGACTGCCTCGTACTGCGCTCGGCCACCGGCGAGCGCCCCGACCCGGCGCGGGACGCGCTGCTCACCCTCGAATGGGAACCGCTGCCGCAGGCGGCGGCCCCGGCCGCGGGCGGCGGCCCGTCCGCCGCCACCTGGTCGCTGCTCGGCCCCGACCCCTACGGCATCGGCCAGGTGGTCCGGACCGCCGAACGTGGCGAATTCGCCGTCCTGTCGCTGCAGGGCCCCGGCGACCTCCCGGTGACCGGCGAGGCGCTCGTGCCCGCCGCGCACGAGGCCACCGGCGCGCTGCTGGACACCGTCCGGGACTGGCTGACCGACCCGGCCAACCGCGGCCGCCGGCTGGTCGTGCTGACCAGGGGCGCCATCGCCGTCGAGCCGGGGGAGCCGGTTCCCGACCTGGCGAACGCGCCCGCCTGGGGCCTGCTGCGGGCGGCGCAGTCGGAGTTCCAGCGCCGGCTCGTGCTGGTCGAGCTGGACCGGCACGCGCCGGTCGCCGACGTTCCCGCGGCGATCGAGACGGCGCTGGCCGCCGACGAGTTCCACCTCGCGCTGCGCGGCGGCCGGGTGCTGGTGCCGCGGCTGGTGCGGGCCGCCGACGACCCGGGCCTGGACGTGCCCCGCACCCCGACCTGGCGGCTGGATTCCACGGCACCCGGCACCCTGGAGAACCTGGCGCTGGTCCACGCGCCGGACGCCGCCCGTCCGCTCGCCGCCGGACAGGTACGGGTCGCCGTCCGCGCCGCCGCGCTCAACTTCCGCGACGTGCTGGGGGCGCTCGGCATGTACCCAGGCGACCTGGTGCTCGGCGCCGAGGGCGCCGGCGTGGTCACCGAGGTCGGCCCCGGCGTCACCGGACTGGCCGTCGGCGACCGGGTGTTCGGCCTGCTGCCGGGCGGCATCGGACCGGTCTGCGTGACCGACGCGCGGACCGTGCGGCACATCCCGGCCGGCTGGACCTGGGCGGAGGCCGCCTCCGCACCCGTGGCGTACCTGACCGCCTACTACGGACTGGTCGAGCTGGCCGGACTGCGGGCCGGCGAGTCGGTGCTGGTGCACGCCGCCGCGGGCGGGGTGGGCAGCGCCGCGGTGCGGCTCGCCGACCATCTGGGCGCCGACGTGTTCGCCACGGCGGCGCCGGCCAAGCACGCCGAGGTGCGGGCCATGGGCGTGCCCGCCTCGCTGATCCGCTCCTCGCGCGACACCGGCTACGCCGCCGCGTTCGCGGCCGAGAGCAGCAACCGCGGCGTGGACGTCGTCCTCAACTCGCTGACCGGCGAGCACATCGACGCCTCGCTGCGACTGCTGCCCCGCGGCGGGCGGTTCGTCGAGATGGGGAAGACCGACATCCGGCCCGCCGAGGACGTCGAGGCGAGCCACCCGGGCGTCCGCTACCAGGCGTTCGACCTCGTCGAGGCGGGACCGGAGCGGATCGGCGCCATGTTCGACGCGCTGCTGCCGCTGTTCGAGCGCGGCGTGCTGCCGCCGCCGACCCGCACCGTGCTCGACGTCCGCCGCGCCCGGGACGCGATGCGCACCATGAGCCGGGGCAGGCACATCGGCCGGATCGTGCTCACCATCCCCCGTACCTTCGCGCCCGGCGGCACCGTGCTCGTCGCGGGCGGCACCGGCACGCTGGGCTCGGTGATCGCGCGGAACCTGGTCACCGCGCACGGCGTGCGGCACCTGGTGCTCGCCTCCCGGCGCGGCGACGCCGCGCCCGGCGCCCGCGAACTGGCCGCCGAACTCACCGCGCTGGGGGCCGAGGTCCGGCTGGCGCGCTGCGATGCGACCGACCGGGACCAGGTGGCCGGGGTGCTGGCCGGGATTCCCGCCGACCACCCGCTCACCGGTGTGGTGCAGGTGGTCGGGGCGCTGGACGACGGCATGCTCGCCGGCCAGACCCGCGCCCGGCTCGCGCCGGTGCTGCGGGCCAAGCTGGACGCGGCCGTCGTCCTGGACGAGCTGACCCGCGCGGCCGACCCGGACGTCTTCGTGACCTTCTCCGGAGCCGCCGGGGTGCTCGGCAACCCGGGGCAGTCCACCTACGCGGCCGCCAACGCGTTCCTGGACGCGCTGGCCCGGCGCCGCCGCACCGACGGACTGCCGGGGCTGTCCGTCGCGTTCGGCCTGTGGGCCAGCGTCAGCGACCTCACCCGGGACCTGCTGGAGGACGAGCGGGCCACCGCCATGATGGTCCGCAGCGGCTTCCGGATGCTGTCCGACCAGGAGGGCGCGGCGCTGTTCGACGCGGCCGTGGCCGGACCGGCGGAGCTTGCCGTGCCGATGCGGCTGGACCTCGCCGCGCTGCGGGCCGCCCCCGTGCACCCGGTGCTGCGCAGCCTGGTCCGCCAGGACACCGCGGTCCCGGCCGCCGGACCCGAGGCACCCCCCGCCGCCGGTACGGCAACACCCGGGGCCGCCGGGGCTTCGGGCACGGCACCGCCGCCGAGCGTCGATGGCCTGGCGTCCGGCACCGACGCGGTGGACACCGGCGCCCCCGCGGCGGCGGCCGACGCCTCAGCCGCTGCGGCCGACGCCCGTGCTCCCGGCGCCCCCGAACCGCTGCTGGAGCAGCTCGCCGGTGCCGCGCCGGACCGGCGCCGGGCCCTGCTGCTGGCGCTGGTCGCCCAGGAGGTCGCGGCGGTCCTGCCCGGCTTCGAGCCCGAACACATCGAGACGGACAGCGGATTCGCCGAGCTCGGATTCGACTCGCTGACCGCGGTGGAGCTGCGCAACCGGCTCGACCAGGCGACGGGCCTGCGACTGCCGGTGACCCTGGTCTTCGACCAGGCGACGGCGGGCGCCCTGGCGGGCCATCTGCTGGGACTGCTGGCCGACCGGATACCCGCCACCGCTGCCGCCCCGCACTCCGCCCCGGGCGGAGCCGAGGCGGGCGGGGACTCCTGGGCCGCGCTGCTGGCCCCGGAGAACCTCGCCGCGGTGGGCGCGATCGCCGACGTGGGCGGCGGCGGAGGCGAACAACTCGCCACGCTCGCAGCGCAGCAGGGCACGGCGGTGCTCCACTCCGTACCCGCGAGCCCCGACGAGGCCCTGCCCGGCACCTACGACCTGGTGGTCGCCCTGGGCCGGCTGGTGACCGTACGCCGCAAGCGGGAACTGCTCGCCCGGATCGACGCCGCACTGATCGACGGCGGCCGGATGCTGCTCGCCGACCATGTCGGCACCCTGCGCGGCGACCTCGACGACCGGGCCGCCGGGGTGCTGGTGCCCGGCGTCGACTCGTGGGTGTCGCTGCTGGGCTCGGCCCGTCTGGTCGTCGAGCGGGTCACCGCGCCGCCGACCGTGCTCGACCCGCTGCTGGAGCAGGACGGGCTCGCCGAGCCGTCCCGCCGCGGGTGGACCCGCCCGGTGCTGCTGCGGCTGCGCAAGGCGGCAGCGACGGCCGCGGAGGACAGGGACCGGGCCAACCACCGCGCACTGACCGAGTGGGCAGGCGCCTGAAACCGGGAGGGAGAGACATGTCCGAGGTTGTGCGCGTGGTCGAGGAGGCCGCGGCCAAACTGAATCTGACCACCGTTGCGGGACTGGACCTGGCCAGGTCGGTTTCGCTGGTCGAGGCGATCAACACGGAGCTGGGGACGAACCTCTCCAGCGGGGTGGTCGCCGACCACCCCGACATCGGCCGGCTCGCCGCACACGTGGAGTCGGTGCTGGCCGCGCAGGGCCCCCAGGAGGAGGTGGCGATCGTCGGGCTGCACTGCCGGACCGGCGGCGCCGCCGGCCCGGAGGAGTTCTGGGACCTGGTGCGGGAGGGCCGCGACGTCACCCGGGAGATCGACGACCCGGTCGCGGTCCGGATGTTCCAGGAAGCGTTCCCCGGCGCGGCGCTGCCCCGCTACGGAGCGATGCCGGACACCGACGCGTTCGACCCGGGGTTCTTCCGGATCGCGCCCACCGAGGCCGCGGCCATGGACGCGGCCCAGCGGGTGCTGCTGGAGTCCAGCTACCACGCGCTGGAGGACGCCGCCATCGACGCCGCCACCCTGCGCGGGCAGCGGGTCGGCACCGTCGTGGGCACCACCGGGCTGGCGCCCCAGGCCGAGTACAACGCGCACTCGCTGCTCGGCTCCGACACCAGCGTGATGGTCTCCCGGCTGGCCTACCACCTCGACCTGGCCGGTCCGGCCCTGGCGATGGACACCGCCTGCTCCTCGTCGCTGGTGGCCCTGGACCTGGCCGCCCGGCTGCTGCTGTCCGACGAGGCCGACCTGGTACTCGCGGGCGGCGTGTACACGGCCAACCACCCGGGTGTGTTCCTCACCATGCAGAGCCTGGGCACTGTCTCGGGCACCCGCAGGTGCCGCCCCTTCGACGCGGCCGCCGACGGCATGCTGGTCGGGGAGGGCGTGGGCATGCTCGTCCTCAAGCGGCTGTCCGACGCGCTGCGGGACAACGACCGGGTGCACGGGGTGATCCGGGCGAGCGGCACCAACCAGGACGGCCGCACCTCCGGCATCACGGCCCCGAGCACCCAGGCACAGGCCGGGCTGCTGCGCGGCGTGCTGAACCGCAGCGGCGTCGCGGCGGAGGACCTGGGCTACTTCGAGGCGCACGGCACCGGCACCACGCTGGGCGACCCCATCGAGATCGCGGGCATCACCTCCGCCTTCGACGGGCTCACCGACCGCACCGGGTACTGCCCGATCGGCTCGGTGAAGGCCAACATCGGCCACACCATGGGCGCCGCCGGAGTGCTCGGCGTCATCAAGGTGCTGCTGAGCATGCGGGCCGGAGTGGTGCCGCCCGCGGCGAACTTCAGCACGCCCAGCCCGCACATCGACTTCTCCGCGGCGCCGGTCCGGGTGGCCACCGAGGAGTCCGGGTGGGCGCCGGGACCGGACGGCCGCCGGCACGCCGCGGTCAGCTCCTTCGGCTACAGCGGCACCAACGCGCACCTGGTCCTCTCCGACCTCCCGGCCCCCGCGCGGCCGCGGGCCGCCCGCCCCGGGCGGCACCTGGTGCCGCTCTCGGCGCGGAGCGAGGAGCGGCTGCGGGCCAAGGCCGCCGAGCTGGCCACCGCGCTGCGCGGCCCGCTGGCCGGTTCCGACCTGGCCGATGTGGCCTACACCCTGCAGGTCGGGCGGGAGGCGATGGCGCAGCGCGCGGCCGTGGCCGCGGACTCCACCGCCGAGCTGGCCGACCGGCTGGAGGGGATCGCGGCGGGGGAGAGCAGCGAACCGCAGGACCTGGCCCCGCCGCTGGCCGAGGCAGCCAGGCAGTGGGCGGCCGGGGAGCCGGTGTCCTGGGCACGGCTGCACCTGGGTGCGGCGCCGCGCCGGATCGGGCTGCCGGGCTACCCGTTCGAGCGGCACCGCTACCCGCACGTGTGGGCCGACGGCACGCCCATCGAACGCCCCACCGACGGCTCGGCACCGATGTCCCCGGCCGCCTCAGCCGACAGCGCCCGTGGCGGGGGGTCCGCGCAGCCCGCCGGACCCGTCGAGGAGACCGCGCCCGGAGTGCCGTCGGTGCTGCCGGAGCTGGACGCCGCGGCGGCCGCACACCTGGCGGAGCACCCGGACCGCACCAGTCTGCGGGCCGCGCTGGAGGCCGAGGAGCTGGCGGACGAGCTGGCCGCGCTGTGCGAGCAGCTGCTCCTGGCGTCGCTGCGCCGGATGGGCGTCTTCGCCGCGGCGGGGGAGCGGTACACCGTCCAGGAACTGATCGGGCGGCTCGGCGTGGTGGCCGAGCACCACCGGCAACTCGCCGGGCTGGTGCGGATCCTGGTCGATGCCGGGCATCTCGCCGAGGACGGCGACGGCTTCGTCACCACCGAGCGGTGCGCGGCGGCCACCCTCCAGTGGGAGGAGACCGAGGTGGACCGCCTCACCGGCGGGCTGCTGGAGCGCAGGCCGGAGATGGCGGGCTTCGCCAAGCTGCTCACCACCTGCCTGGACGCCTATCCGGACGTGCTCACCGGCAAGCGCAAGGCACACGAGGTGCTGTTCCCCGACGGCTCCTTCACCGCGGTCGAGGGCGTCTACCACAGCGACCAGGACGCCAACGCGCTCGTCGCCCGGCTGGTCGCGGACTACACGGCAGCCCGGCTGGAGCGCGACCCTCAGGTGCCGGTGGCGGTCGTGGAGGTGGGAGCGGGCACCGGAGGCACCACCGCCTCGGTGCTGCCCGCGCTGTCCCCCTACAGCGACCGGGTGCGCTACACCTACACCGACATCTCCCGCGGCTTCACCCGCTACGGGGCCGACCGCTACGGCAGCGAGCACGACTTCCTGGACACCGCCGTGCTGGACATCGAACGGCCCGCGGCGGCACAGGGGTTCGCCGGGGGCGAGTACGACGTGGTGCTGGCCACCAACGTCCTGCACGCCACCGCGCGCATCGACCGCACGCTGGCCAACGCGCGGTCCCTGCTGCGGCCCGGCGGCATCCTCATCCTGCTGGAGGTCACCCGGGTGCAGCCGTTCCCGACCCTGACCTTCGGACTGATGCCGGGCTGGTGGTCGTTCGAGGACACCCGGCTGCCGAACGGGCCGCTGCTCAGCGCCCCCATGTGGCGGCAGGCGCTGGAGCGGGCCGGACTGGGCTCGGTGCGGGCCTACTCGCTGCTGGCCACCCGCGAGGACCGGGCGCTGGAGTCGGTGCTGCTGGCCGAGAACGCCGGTGCCACCGACGCCGCCGCACCGGTCGAGCCGGCCGCGGCCGCGACGGCCGCGGCGGCGTCCGAGCGGCGTGCCGCGCCGGTTCCGGCAGTGGCCGGCGGCGGGGCCGTGCCGGCCACCGCCGAGGGCGGCGCGCTGGAGGCCATGGTGGCCGAGGCGGTCGCGGAGGTGCTCGGGCTGGCCTCGGTGGCACCGGCGGACGACTTCCACGAGCTGGGCGGCGACTCGATCCTCGCCACCCAGGTCATCTCGCGGCTGCGGGACCACTTCCCGATCGAACTCGACCTCGGTGGCCTGTTCGAGGCCGGAACCGTCGCCGCGATGGCCGGGCTCGTGGAGACCGAACTGGTCGAGCGGATCGACGAGCTCCCCGAGAGCGTCGTCGCCGACATGCTCGCCTGACCCGCGCCCCGGCCCCCACCCCACCGAACTCGGCAGAAGGAGCACTCCCCATGTCATTGGACGAGAAGGCCGGCGCGGGCAGCGATCGGCTGTCGCCGCAGAAGCGGGCGCTGCTGGCCAAGCTGGCCGGGGGCCGTCGGCAGCCGGGGTCCGCAGCGGGCGGCGGTATCCCCCGGCGCGATCCGGGGGTCCGGCCCCCGCTGTCGTTCGCACAGCGCAGGCTGTGGTTCCTCGACCAGATGGTGCCCGGCAGCCCCGCCTACAACGTGGTGATGACCTTCGCCATCAGCGGCCCGCTGCGCCCGGACCTGATCGGCCGCGCGGTGGACGAGATCGTGCGCCGGCACGAGGCGCTGCGCACCACGCTGCCGGACGAGGACGGCGAGCCGTGGCAGCGGGTGGCCGAGGAGCTGACCCTCCCGGTCGTCACGCACGACCTGCGCGCGGAACCCGAGCGGCTGGACGCCCGTATCGCCGAACTCGCCAGGGAGCCGTTCGACCTGGCCGAGGGGCCGCTGCTGCGGGTCGTGCTCTTCCGGTTGGCCGAGGAGCGCTGGGTCGTCTTCCTCAACGCGCACCACGTGGTGGTCGACGGATGGTCCCTGGGGCTGTTCTGGGAGGAGCTGCTGACCCTCTACGACGCCTACGACGCGGGCCGGCCCTCGCCGTTCCGGGAGCTGCCCATCCAGTACCCCGACTTCGCGCTCTGGCAGCGGGAGCACCTGAGCGGCGAACGGCTGGAGAACCAGCTCTCCTACTGGCGCGAGCGGCTCTCCGGCATCACCGAGCACCTGGAACTGCCCTTCGACCGGCCCCGCCCCGCCGTGCAGAACTTCGAGGGCGGCGACGCCGAACTGGTCTTCCCCGGCACGGTGCGCGACGGCCTCCAGGAGCTGGCCCGCGAGCAGGGCGTCGGGCTGTACACGGTGCTGCTCGCGGCGCTCCAGGCACTGCTGCACCGCTGGACCGGGCAGCGGGACATCCCGGTGGGCTCGCCGGTCACCAACCGCACCCACACCGACGTCGAGCCGCTGATCGGGTTCTTCGTCAACACCCTGGTGCACCGCACCCAGGTCAGCGGTGAGCAGACCTTCGCCGACCTGGTGTCCGCGGTGCAGGAGGGCGCCTCCGGTGCGCAGCGCAACCAGGAGGTCCCGTTCGAGGCGATCGTGGAGGATCTGCGGCCCGAGCGCTACCTCAGCCAGAACCCGCTCTTCCAGGTCTGCTTCAACTTCCTGCCCGCCCGTCCGCTGCGCTCCCCGGCGGGACTGACCGTCGAGCGCATCTCCGGCGTACGCAACGCCACCTCCAAGTTCGACCTGTGGATCAGCATCGTCGACCGGAACGACGACCTGCTGGTGGAGGTCGAGTACAACTCCGCGGTGTTCGACCACGACACCGTCGACCGGCTGCTGGCCGCCTACCGCACCGTGCTGGAGGCCGTGGGGCGGGACGCGGGTACCACCGTCGCCCGGCTGCCGGTGATGACCGACCAGGAGCGGGCACGGATCGAGGACGAGTGGGGCCCGCAGTCCGAGACCGTTCCGGTCCCCGCCGAGCTGGCCCACGAGCTGTTCGCCGAGCACGCACGCCGCACACCCGAGGCGGTGGCGGTACGGCACGAGGGCCGCGGCCTCACCTACCGCGAGATCGACGAGCAGTCCGACGCCCTGGCCCGCGTCCTGCGCGACCGGGGCGTGGGGCGCGGCACGCTGGTGGCGCTGGCCACCGAGCGGTCACCGGAGCTGGTCTCGGGCGTGCTGGGCATCCTCAAGGCGGGCGGCGCCTACGTTCCGATCGATCCGGCCTACCCCGCCGAGCGGATCCAGTATCTGCTCGACGACAGCAAGGCGCAGATCGTCGTCACCCAGCGGCATCTGACCGACCGCCTCGCGGCCGGCGGCGCCGCGGTGGTGACCGTCGAGGGCCATCCGCCCGCGGAAGCACCGGGACGGCTGCCCGGAGCGGGGCCGCAGGATCCGGCGTACGTCATCTACACCTCCGGCTCCACCGGCAGGCCCAAGGGCGTGCAGGTCAGCCACGCCAACATCACCCGGCTGTTCGCGGCGACCGACCGCTGGTTCGGGTTCGGTCCGCAGGACATCTGGTCCCTGTTCCACTCCGCGAGCTTCGACATGTCGGTGTGGGAGCTGTTCGGCGCGCTCACGCACGGCGGCACCCTCGTCGTGGTCCCCCACGCGGTCAGCCGCTCGCCGGAGGACTTCCTCCGGCTGCTGCGCGAGGAGCGGGTCACCGTCCTCAACCAGACGCCGCTGGCCTTCCGGCACCTGGCCGCGGCCGAGGAGGCGGCGCCGCCGGGCGAACTGGCCCTGCGCGTGGTGTCCTTCGGCGGCGAGGCGCTGGATGTACCGGGGCTGCGCTCGTGGTTCGACCGGCACGGCGACCGGCAGCCCCGGCTGGTCAACATGTACGGCATCACCGAGACCACCGTGCACGTCACCTACCGCGAGATCACCCGGGCCGATCTGGAGTGGGCCTCGTCCGGATCGCCCATCGGCGTCCCCATGCCCGACCTGTCGGCGCGAGTGCTCGACGGCTACGGCGAGCCCAGCCCGATCGGGGTGCGCGGCGAGCTGTACGTGGGCGGCAACGGGGTGACCCTGGGCTATCTGGACCGGCCGGAGCTGAACGCCGAGCGGTTCGTCGAGGGCCCGGGCGGACGCGAGTACCGCTCCGGCGACCTGGTGCGCTGGCTGCCCAGTGGCGAACTGGAGTACATCGGCCGCGCCGACCAGCAGGTCAAGATCCGCGGCCACCGGGTGGAGCTGGGCGAGGTCGGCGCGGCGCTCACCGAACACCGCGGGGTGCGGGAGGCCGTCGTACTGCCCGATGCGGACGGCAGCCGACTCGTCGCCTATGTGATCCCGCAGCGGGACGCCGACGCCGACGCCGGCACCGACGCGGACGCCGGCACTGCCACCGCCGACGCCGCCGGGGACGGCGAACGCGGCGTGGAGTGGCGCGAGGTGTTCGACCGGGTCTACGACGAGGGCCCGGCCGTCGAACCGGGCTTCGACATCCGCGGCTGGACCAGCAGTTACACCGGCGAGCCGCTGTCCCCGATGGACATGTGGGAATGGACGACCAGCACGGTCGACCGCGTGCTGGAGCTGGGCCCGAAGCGGGTGCTGGAGATCGGCTGCGGTACCGGGCTGCTGCTGTCCCGGATCGCCCCGCACTGCACCGAATACCACGGCACCGACATGTCCGCGACGGCCGTCCGGAACCTGCGCGAGACCGTGGTCGAGCCGCGGCCCGACCTGGCGGACGTGGAGCTGCACGTGCTGCCCGCCCACGACCTGACCGCGTTCGCAGACGGGCAGTTCGACACCGTCGTCATCAACTCGGTGGTCCAGTACTTCCCGGACCCGGCCTATCTGCGCGAGGTGATCGCGGGAGCGCTGCGGGTCGTCGCCGACGGCGGCACCGTGTTCGTCGGCGACGTACGCGCGCTCCAGGTGTTCGACACCTTCCACGCCGACGTGGAGCTGCGCCGCGCCGACTCCGCACCCGGCGCCGCACAGGCGCGGACCCGCATCCGGCACGCCGCCGCGCAGGACCGCGAACTCGTGCTGGACCCCGCCTTCTTCGACCTGCTGCGCCGTGACCATCCCGGGATCAGCCGGGTCGAGACGCAGTTGCGGCGCGGCGAGCGGGACAACGAGATGAACCGCTACCGCTACGACGCCGTCCTGCACACCGGCGCCCCGGTGGCCCAGCAGGTGCCCGAGACCGTGCTCGACTGGGCGGCGGACGGGACCACCCTCGCCTCCGTCGAGGAACTGATCCGCACCCGCGACCCGGAGGCGGTCGTGGTGCGCGGTGTGCCCAACGCGCGGCTGGCCGACGTCGTCGCGGCGCGGGCAGCGCTCGACCGGGCCGGCGCCGAGGACCCGGCCCCCGCACTGCCCTCCGACGGCGCCGGGCCCTCCGACGGGGGCGCGGTGCACCCGGAGCGCTGGTGGCGGCTGGCCGGACGGCTCGGCCGTACCGCCCGGCTCAGCTGGACGCCGGGCGCCGCCGACGGCCGCTACACGGTGCTGCTCGCCACTCCCGGTACGGCCCGGCAGTGGATCGCCGACCGGCCCGCCGAGCACGTCCGCGCGGAGGACACCTCGACGGACCCGGCGTTCGCCAACACCGCCGCGGCGCTCCTGCCGCAACTGCGCGCGCACCTGAAGGACCGGCTGCCGGACTACATGGTGCCCTCGTCGTACGTGCCGCTGAACCGCTTCCCGATCAACACCAACGGCAAGCTGGACCGCACGGCCCTCCCCGAGCCGCTGCCCGAGCTCGCCGACGACGCCGAGGACGCCGTCGAACCGGCCACCGGGACCGAACGCGCCCTCGCCGAGATCTGGCAGGAGGTGCTGGGCGCCGGCCGGGTCGGCGCCGGCAGCAACTTCTTCCAGCTGGGCGGCGACTCGATCCACACCATCCGCGTCGTCACGGCAGCCCGCAAGCGCGGCATCGAACTCACCCCGCAGATGCTCTTCCAGCACGGCACCCTCAGTGAGCTGGCCGCCGCGGTCACCGCGGCCGCCGAACCGGACGGAGCCGAACCCGCCGGACCGGCGGACGTCTCGTCCGCCGACGGGGTCACATCCGCCGACGTGCTGGACCGGCTGCGGGCCGACCCCGCCGTCGAGGCCGTCCAGCCGCTGGCGCCGTTCCAGTCCTGGGCCCTGCGCACCCTGCTCGCGCACCCCACCACCGGCGCCTTCCAAGTGCACCGGCTCACCCCCATGCCGCGCGGAATGGTGGACCCGGAGGTGTTCAGCGCGGCCGCGACCGAACTGGCCCGCGCCTACGAGGCGCTGCGCACCTCCTTCGTCTGGGAGGGCGTCGAGGAGCCGATGCAGGTCGTGCACCGCGAGCCCCGGGTCGAGTTCGAGTACGCCGACTGGCGGGGGCTGTCCCCCGCCGAGCAGGACGCGGAGCTGGAGCGCCACCTGGCGGCCGACCGGGAGCGCGGGGTCGACCCCGCGGTACCCGGCGGGCTGCGCTACTTCGTCGCCGACCTCGACGAGGAGCACTGCCTGATGGTGACCAGCCTCAGCTACCTGTGCCTGGACGGCTGGTCCTACGACATCATCGCCCGCCAGTTCGACGCGGTGATCGCTGATCTGACGGCCGGGCGGACCCCGGCACCCGAGACCGGCCTGCGCTTCGCCGACTTCGTCGCCGAGACCCGCGCACGCGACCGGGCCGCCGAGGCGGACCACTGGCGCCGCGCACTGGCCGGGCTGCGGGAACCGGTCGCGCTGGCCCCCCGCGTCCCCGGCAACCGGGTGGGCGCCGAGGAGGGCTACGGCCGCCAGTGGATCAGCCTGCCCGACGACCTGGCCGCCGGACTGCGCGCACTGGTCCCGGAACGGAAGACCACGCTCAACACGCTGTTCCAGGCCGGATGGGCCCTCACCCTCGGAGCCTTCACCGGGGACGGCGACCGGGCCGACGTCGCGCACGGCATGCTGCTCAACGGCCGCTCCGCCGCGCTGGAGGGACTGGAGACCATGGTCGGTCCCACGCTGAACATCCTGCCGCTGCGCACCCGGATCGACGGCGCCGAACCCCTCCCGGAGCTCCTGCGCCGGGTGATGGCCGACATGGCGCAGGTCGCGGCCCACGAGTACACCGTGCTCGACGAGGCCCTCGCACACGGCGAACTGCCGCCCGGGCAACTGCCCTGCGAGAGCTACCTGGTCTTCCAGAACGTCGGGATCGACACCTCCGAGCGGTTCCCGCCGGGGTACTACGTGACCCGGATGGGCTTCCCGCTGCGGGTCGACGTCTTTCCCACCAGCACCATGACCCTGCACATGTCCTACTACCGGGACCTGTTCACCGACGAGACCGTCCGCTTCCTCCTGGGCGCCTACGCGGAGGTCATGCGGGCCCTGCTGGAGGCCGGGGAGGCTCCGGTGCGCGAGCTGCTGGCCGCGGCACGCTGTGCCACGGCCCCGGCCGGTCCGGTGTCCGGCTTCCGGGAGGGGCGCTTCGTCATCAAGGACGTCCTCGCGCTCGCCGGAGGTGGGCAGTGAGCACCCCGACCGTCTTCATGTTCTCCGGCCAGGGCTCCCAGCACTTCGGGATGGGCGAGAGCCTCTACCACCAGGAGCCGGTCTTCCGCACCGAACTGGACCGGCTCGACACCATGGTCGCCGAACTGCTCGGCCGCTCGGTGGTGGCCCAGCTCTACCACGGCGGCCGGGTGGGGGAGCCGTTCACCGACACCCTGGTCACCCACCCGGCGATCGTGATGATCGAGCTGGCCGCGGTCGAACTGCTGCGCGCGGACGGCATCGTGCCCGATCTGCTCCTCGGGTCGAGCCTGGGCGAGTTCACCTCGGCGGCGGTCTCCGGCGTGCTCACCGTCCCGGAGTGCCTGCGGCTCGTCGTGGAGCAGGCCAGGACGCTGCAGGGGCTGCCCTCCGGCGGGATGCTCGCCGTGCTCGCCGACCCCGGGCTGCACGCGCGGATGCCCGAACTGCGGGACCACACCGACCTGGCCGCGCGCAACGGCCCCGAGCACTTCGTGGTCTCCGGGGCCGAGGACGGACTGGCGGCGGCCGAGGCGGCGCTGCGCGCCGCGGAGGTCCCCTGCCAGCGTGTCCCGGTCGAGTACGCTTTCCACTCGCGGCTGCTGGACACCCGCCGGGCCGCCTGCCAGGAGCTGCTGGGGGGCCTGGAGCTGCGCGAGCCGCGCATCCCCCTCGTCTCCTGCGCCACCGGGGAGCCGGTGGCACGCCCGACGGCCGAGCACTACTGGCAGGTCGTGTCCGGTCCGATCGAGTTCGAACGCGCCGTCCGGGGCCTGGAGCGGACCGGCCCGCACCGCTACCTCGACCTGGGCCCCTCCAGCACCCTGCACAATCTGACCACCGCGCTGCTGGGTCCCGCGCGGGGGCGCTCGTATCCGCTGCTGAGCATCTTCGGCCACGACAGCCGGCAACTCGCCAAGGTGCGGGACACCTTCCGGCCCGCGCCCGGCGCCGCGCCGCGGGCCGTCCCACCCGCCCCGTCCGGCCGGCCCGCCCCGCCTCCGGCGGAAGGAGCTTCGATGCAGGTCGCCAAGGTCTACGGGTTCCCGGGGCAGGGCTCCCAGTCCCAGGGCATGGGTGCCGAGCTGTTCGACAGGTTCCCCGCCGAGACCGCCGCCGCCGACGCCGTCCTCGGCTACTCCGTCCGCGAGCTGTGCGAGCACAACCCGCAAGGGCGGCTCCGGCAGACCGAGTACACCCAGCCCGCGCTCTACACCGTCTCGACACTCGCCTATCTGGCACGTCTGGCGGAGGATCCGGTCCCGCCGGACTACCTGGTGGGGCACAGCCTGGGCGAGTACGCGGCGCTGTTCGCCGCCGGAGTCTTCGACTTCGAGACCGGACTGCGCATGGTCGCCCGCCGCGGGGAGCTGATGGGACAGGTCGCCACCGGCTCGATGGCCGCCGTCGTCGGCTGCGACCTGCCGGCCGTCGAGTCCCTGATCGCCGGGATCGACGACGTCCACATCGCCAACATCAACGCCGCCGACCAGATCGTGCTGGCCGGCTCCGACAGCGGCCTGGACGCCGTCAAGCCGCTGGCCGAGGCGGCCGGGGCCCGCTACGGCAGGCTGCGGGTGGGCGGCGCGCTGCACTCACCGTTCGTCTCCGAAGCCGCCGAGGAGTTCGGCCGGTTCCTCGCCGGCCTCCCGTTGAAGGAACCGCGGATCCCGGTGATCGCCAACGTCGACGCCCGGCCGCACGACGCGGCGGGACTCGTCCACCGGCTCACCCGGCAGATGGACCACCCCGTCCGCTGGCTCGACTCGGTCCGGTATCTGCGCCGGCGCGGCCCGTTCGAGTTCGTCGAGCTGGGCCCGGGCCGGGTGCTGCGCAACCTGGTGGCCCGGATCGAGAAGCAGGCGTCCGCCCAGGCGCCGGTGGCGGATTCGCCTGTCGCCGGTCCGTCCGCGACCGCTCCGTCCGCGACCGCTCCGGCCGCGACCGGTCCGTCCGCGGGCGCGGAGTCGGCCGGTCCGGCGCGGTCCGCGGGGTCGGCGACGGGGCCGGCCGCCGTACCCGGGGCGTCCCGGGCGGAAGCCGGACCAGCGAGCGTTCCCGCGCACGAGCCCGCACCCGTATCCCCGGCGGACGGCTCTCCGCGGCCGACGGCAGTGCCCGGGCCCGCGGCTTCGCGGCGGCCCGGAGCCTATCCGGCCGCCGAGGCGGCGGGTCCGGCCCCGGGGCCGGACACTCGGAGTGTCGAACCGACGGGTGCGGCCTCCGGGCCGACCGCCCCGGCCTTCGAACCGGCGGCACCGACGCCCGAACCGTTGCCCACGACCCCGGGGCCGAGCGCTCGGGCCCCCGAACCGGCGGGTGCGGCCCCCGGGTCGAGTGGAGCCGGACCGGCGGTGGCGGGTCCGGCGCAGGCCGCGCCATCAAACGCAGCCGGGTGGCCGGACCCGGACGGGACCGCGGAGTTCACCGGTCTCGGCGCCGCCTCGTTCCGGGAGCGCTACGGACTGCGGCACGCCTGCGTCGCGGGCTCGATGTACGGCGGGGTCTCGGGTCCGGAACTGCTCTCACGGCTCGCCAAGTCGGGCGGCATGGGCTTCTACGGCGCGGGCGGTCTCACCCCGGCCGAGGTGGAGAGCGGGCTCGGCACGGTGGTCGCCGGGCTGGGCCGGGACAACCCCTATGGCGCGGCGCTGCCCTACCAGCAGGCCGACGCCGAGCGGGAGATGGCGCTCGCCGAGCTGTATCTGCGCATGGGGGTGCGGGTGGTGGAGGCGTCCGGCCACCTGGAGATCACCCCCGCGCTGGTGAAGTTCCGGCTCAAGGGCGGAGCGGTGCTGGCGAAGGTCAACCGCACGGACCTGGCGGAGCAGTTGCTCTCGCCCGCCCCCGCGGAAGTGGTGCGGCACCTGCGCGAGCACGGTCACCTCACCGAGGAGGAGGCGGCCGGTGCGGGCTCGGTCCCGGTCGCGACGGACCTGGTGGTCGAGGCCGGTGCCGGGTGGCTGAGCAGCCCGGCGAGCGTGGCCACCGTGCTGCCCTCGGTCCTGCGGCTGCGCGACCGGCTGGCCGCCGGTGCACGGCAGCGGGTGCACGTGGGTGCGGCGGGCGGGATCGGTACGCCCGAGGCGGCCGCCGCCGCGCTGTTCATGGGCGCGGAGTTCCTGCTGACGGGCTCGATCAACCAGTGCACCGTCGAGGCCGCGACCAGCCCGCACACCAAGGACATCCTGCAGAGCCTGTCCGTGCACGACGTGGACGACGCGCCCTGGCCCGAGATGTTCGAGCTGGGCGTGCGGAACACGGTCGTCCGCAAAGGGGTGTTCTACCCGGCCAAGGCGGCGAAGCTGCACCAGCTCTGGCGTGCCCACGACCGCTGGCGGGACATCGACTCCGGCACCCGGGACGAGATCGAGCGGCGGTATCTGCGCCGCCCGTTCGCCGAGGTGCTCGCCGAGGTCGGGCCGGGCGGCAGCCCCAAGCAGGACATGGCCGCGGTCTTCCGGAGCTACCTGGTCCAGGGGCTGGCTCTGGCGCGGCAGGGCGACGCCACCCGGAAGGTCGACTACCACATCCCCTGCGGCCCCGCGATGGGTGCCTTCAACGACTGGGTGCGGGGTACCGAACTCGAACCCTGGCAGCGCCGCAACATCGATACGATTACCGAACATCTGCTCGGCGGCACAGCGAAGTTGCTCGACGCGCGACGGTGCGTTCCCGTCCGCTGACCGGCCGCCGGTCCCGGTGCGGCGGTTCCGTTCTCCCGGAGGTTTCCCGTAGTGAGTTTCGTGCTGTCACCCGTACCCGAGGGCTCCGCGGCGGGCGGTGACCCGATCGCGGTCCTCGGGGTGTCCGGCGCGCCGGACGCGTTCCGGGGCGCGGTCCCCGCCGCAGCCGAGGGTGCCCCCGTCCCGGGCCGACCGGACCCCGGGGCGACCGTGGTGTTCCTGGAGGGGCCGCACGGCGGCGCCGAGGTGGACCCGCTGCCGGGCGCGCCGGTCGAGCGCCTGCCGTCCGGGGATCCGCTGCTGTGCAACGCCGTCGCGGCGGCGCTTTCCTGGCTGCGCGGCGGCGCCGCGCGAACGGCCGTGGCCGGTACCGCCGCGCGGCCGGGCGGCTGGCTGCTCCTCAGGCGCCTGTCCGACGCGCGGGCCGCCGGGGAGAGGGGCCTGTGCCTGCTCGAACTCGCCACCGGCAGCGACGCCGCCCGTACCGGGGTCACCGAACTGCTCGCGGCCGTCCGGCGGTTCCAGGCACCGCCCTCGGTCCCGACCGCCGGTGCCGCCCCGGCTGCGGTTCCGGAGCGGCCGACCGCCGCCTCGGAGCAGTCCGCCACCCTCGCCACCGCCGCCGCTCCGGAGCGGACCGCCCCCGACCAGGAGCGGTCCGCCCGCGACCGGGACCGGCCCGCACTGGCCGGCGCGGTGCCCTGGCCGGTGTCCGGCCGCTCGGAGACCGGAATGCGGACCGAGGCGCGGCTGCTCGCCGCGTATCTGCGCGAGCACCCCGAACTGGACAGCCACGACGTCGCACACGCCCTGGCGACCGGCCGGGGCGCCGCCGAGCACCGCGCGGTCGCGGTGGGCGCGGACCGCGCGGAGCTGCTGGCCGGACTCGACGCGCTGGCCGCCGGGCACGACCACGAGGGCGTGGTGTGCGGCACCGCGCGGCCGGCCGGCGGCGTGGTGATGATGTTCCCCGGCGCCGGGGGCCAGTGGCGCGGCATGGGCGGCGGACTGTGGGACAGCTCCCCGGCGTTCCGGGAGAGCGTCCTGGCCTGCGCGGAGGCGTTCGCACCGTACGTGGACTGGTCGTTGGTCGACGTGGTGCGCGGTCGCCGCGGCGCCGCCTCGCTGAACCGGGTCGAGGTGGTGCAGCCCGCTCTGTTCACCGTCACCGTGTCGCTCGCCGCCGTCTGGCGCTCCTTCGGGGTGGTCCCGGCGGCCGTGCTGGGCCACTCCCAGGGCGAGATCGCCGCGGCCCATGTCGCGGGCGCGCTCCCGCTGCCGGACGCCGCCCGCGTGGTGGCCGCGCGCAGCCGCCTCATCGCCGGGGCGCTGGCGGGCAAGGGCGCCATGCTGTCCGTGCCGCTGCCCGCCGCGCAGGTCCGCGGACGACTGGCGGAGCTCGGCGGCGGGCTCGCCGTCGCGGCCGTCAACGGACCGGCCACCACCAGCGTGGCCGGCAGCCCGGACGCGATCGAGGAGCTGTTCGCGCGACTCGTGGACGAAGGTGTCCGGGTGGCCCGGATCGTCTCGGACTTCGCCTCCCACTCGGGGCAGGTCGAGGCGATCCACGGCCCCCTGCTCGAGGAGGTGGGGCCCCTTCGCCACCGCTCGACCGACACCCTGCTCTGCTCGACGGTGACCGGCCGCGTCCTGGACCCCGCCGCGCTCGACACCGAGTACTGGTACCGGAACCTGCGCCGGACGGTGGAGTTCGACAGCGCGGTGCGGACCCTGCTGAGCCTGGGGTTCAGCACCTTCGTCGAACCCTCCGCGCATCCCCTGCTGACCGCCCCGGTGGCGGACATCGCCGCGGACACCGGGACCGAGGTCCGGGCCGTCGGCTCGCTGCGGATGGGGGAGAGCACAGCGCAGCGCATGCTCACGTCCCTGGCCGAGGCCCAGGTGGCCGGGGTGCCGGTCGACTGGGGGAGCGCCTGCGCCTCCCGCGGCCGGATCGAACTGCCCACCGGGCCGCTGCCGCGGCAGCCCCCGCACCCGACCGCGGCGGGCGGAGCGGACGCCGTGTCCGCGCCGGGCGCGGCCGGGGACGGGTTCTGGCGTGCGGTGGACCGCGGGGACCTGGCGGGCGCGCTCGGGGTCGTACTGCCCGCACTGAGCTGGACGGACGGCTCATGACCGGACTGGATGTGACACTCCATGGAGGTGTGGTGTCGGAGGAACGGACCAACCACAGGCTGATGATCCTGGGAGCCGGGGTGATGGGCGTCGGTATCGCGGCGCTGGGCATCGGCTCCGGGCTGCCGGTCACCCTCGTCGACGTCGACGAGGCCCGGCTCGAACAGGCGCGGCGGCGGATCCGCCGGGAACTGAAACTGGCCCGGCTGATGGGGGCGCTGCCGGAGGTCGCCGCACCCGGAGAGCTGACCACCACCACCGCGGCGAAGGACGGCGCGGCGGCCACCGCCGTCATCGAGGCGGTCACCGAACTGGCCGAGGTGAAGGCCGCCGCACTGGCCGAGGTCTCCGCGCTGGTCGGCCCCGGGACCCCGGTGGTCTCCAACACCTCGTCCATCCCGATCGACGAACTCGCCGCGTCCGTGGCCCGGCCGCAGGAGTTCCTCGGCACCCACTTCATGAACCCGCCCTGTCTGATCCCCACCGTCGAGGTGATCCGCGGCAGGCGGACGGGCGACCCGGCCGAAGCCGCGCTCGTCTCGCTGCTGACCGCGCTGGGCCGCACCCCGCTGGTGGTGGCCGACAACCCGGGCTTCGTGACCAGCAGGGTGCTGCACCCCATGATCAACGACGCGATCCGGACGGTACGGGAAGGAACCGCGCCCCCCGAGACGGTGGACGCGCTCTTCGAGAGCGGCCTCGGCCACCGCACCGGGCCGCTGCGCACCGCCGACCTGATCGGTCTGGACAATCTCGCCGACTCGCTGCGGGTACTCCACGAGAGGACCGGAGACCCGGGCTGCGAGCCGGATCAGCTCCTGCTGGACAAGGTCCGGGCAGGCGACTTCGGCCGGAAGACCGGCCGCGGCTTCTACGACTACGGAGGGAACCCGTCATGACCACCACGCCCGAGCCGACCGCCGACGTCATCGCCGAGCGGATCTCCCGGTTCCTGGAGGAGCGCACCAAGACCTCCTTCGCGGTGGACACCGACGTGTTCGCCTCCGGCGGGGTCAACTCGCTCTTCGCCATGGAGCTCGTGGTCTTCCTGGAAGAGGCGTTCGACGTCGAGATCGCGGGCAGCGACCTGCGGCTGGACAACATGCGCACGGTGACGGCCATGACCGCGCTCGTCCAGCGGCTGCGCGCCGAGGACGCCGCCGAGGCCGGGTCCGCCGGGGACGGAGCCGGTCGTGGCTGACGGAACGGCCGTGGCCGACCCGGCGGCCGACCCGGCGGCCGACCCGGCGGCCGACCCGGCCGCCGGACCCGACCGGCTCCGGGCCGTCGCCGCCGAACTGGTCGACGACTCTGCGGCCGACGCCTGGGACCGGGCGGGAGGCATCCCCGAGGAGATCGTCCGCACGGCCGGTGCGCAGGGGCTGATGGCCGCGCAGATCCCCCGGCGCTACGGGGGCCCCGGGCTGAGCAGCGCCGACAACGGCGAGCTGACCGCGTTCGTCGGCAGCCGGTGCAGCTCCCTGCGCAGTCTGATGACCTCGCAGGGGATGGCCGCCTGGACCGTCCAGCGGCTCGGCGAACGGCAGCAGCGCGCCGCGCTGCTGCCCCGGCTGGCGGGCGGCGAGCAGGCCGCCGTCGCCTTCAGCGAACCGGAGGCGGGCAGCGACCTGTCCGCCATGGCCACCCGCATCGAACCGGACGGCGACAGCGTGGTGGTGACCGGCGAGAAGGTCTGGATCACCGCTGCCTGCTACGCCGACCTGCTCGTGGTCTTCGGCCGGTACGGCGACGGTGCCGCCGCGGTCGTGGTGCCCGCGACGGCACCGGGCGTCACGGTGGAACGGGTGCCCGAGCCCATGGGCTGCCGGGCCGCCGGGCACGCGCACCTGCGACTGGACGGGGTGCGGGTGCCTGCGGGCGACGTGCTCGGCGGTGCCGGGCAGTCCACCGAACTGCTGGTCGGCACCGCGCTCTCCTACGGCCGGATGTCCGTCGCCTGGGGCTGCGTCGGTATCCTGCGCGGCTGCCTGACCGCGGTCGGCCGGCACGCCCGCACCCGGCACCAGTTCGGCAAGCCGCTGGCCGGACACCAGCTCGTCGCCCGGCACGTGGCCGAACTGCTGGCCGCCGAGCAGACGGCGACCCGGGCGTGCGCGCACGCCAGCCACTGCTGGGACACCCGGTCCCCCGAGATGGTGTCGGCCACGGTGCTCGCGAAGTACGTCAGTTCCCGGCAGGCGGCGGCAGGGGCCGCCACCGCCGTCCAGGTCCTGGCCTCGGCCGGCGCCCGGGACGGCCATCCGGTCGCGCGGGCCTACCGGGACGCCAAGCTGATGGAGATCATCGAGGGCAGCAGCGAGATCTGCGAACTGCTGCTGGCCGAGCACGCGTTGAGCGTCTACACCTGAGGAGCCCGGCTCCCGCAACCACCCGAGAGGACACCGGACGGTGAGCGAACACACGACCACGGTGAAGTGCCTGGTCTGGGATCTGGACAACACCCTGTGGCAGGGCACCCTGTCCGAGGACGCCGAGGTGCGGCTCGCCGAGGAGATCCGCGCGGTCGTCGTCGAACTCGACGCGCGCGGCATCCTCCAGGCGGTGGCCAGCAAGAACGATCACGAACCCGCCTGGGCCAGGCTGGAGGAACTGGGGGTCGCCGAGTACTTCGTGCTCGCCTCCATCGGCTGGGGGCCGAAGTCGGAGTCGGTGCGCTCGATCGCCGACCGGCTCAACTTCGCCCCGCGCACCCTCGCCTTCATCGACGATCAGCCCGCCGAACGCGCCGAGGTGGAGTTCCATCTGCCCGAGGTCCGCTGCTACCCGGCCGAGCGGGCCGCGGATCTCCTCTCGCTGCCCGAGTTCACCCCGGCCACCAGGACGGTCGACTCCGGCAAGCGGCGTGCGATGTACCGGGCCAACTTCCGCCGGGACGCCGAACGCGCCGAGTTCACCGGCCCCGACGAGGAGTTCCTGCGCACCCTCGACCTGGATCTGCAGATCTTCCGCGCGACCCCGGTCGAACTCAGCAGGGTGGAGGAACTGACCCTGCGCACCAGCCAGATGAACGCCACCGGCGTGCACTACTCCGACGAAGCGCTGCGCGCACTCCTCGCCGACGACGACCACGAGGTGCTCGTCGCCACCCTCGCCGACCGGTTCGGCACCCACGGCGCGATCGGCGTCCTGCTGTTGGAGCGGCACCCGGCGGCCTGGCATCTCAAGCTGCTGGCCACCTCCTGCCGGGTGGTCTCCTTCGGCGTCGGTACGGCGGTGCTGAACTGGCTGGCGACCGAGGCAGCCACCGCGGGGGTCCATCTGCTGGCCGACTTCCGGCGCACCGACCGCAACCGCATGATGGAGGTCGCCTACCGGTTCGCCGGCTTCGACGACCAGGAGTGCGACTGCCGCGGCCCGCTGCCCGCCGCCGGGACCGAGGGCGTGCAGCGGCTCCACCTGGTGGCCGAGCACCGCGACCCGCCGAGCACCATGCGGCTGACCGCACCGCCGCTGGCCGCCCCCGTCCTGGAGCAGCACGCCGCGGACTGACCCGGGCCCGGGCCGCATCGGCCGGTGCTCCGGCCGATGCGGGCACCCGGGCCGGGCTTCCGGGGCCGCGATCAGCCGCCGGAGAAGCCCGGCCCCCGCACCGGTGGGGGCCGGTCGCTAGGCGTCCTTCTTGCGGGCCAGGGTGATCCCGTCGGCGACGGGCAGCACGACGGGCTCCACCCGGTCGTCGGAGCGGAGGAGTTCGTTCACCTCGCGGATGGCGACCGTGTCGGGGTCATCGGCCGCCGGGTCGACGACCCGGCCGAAGAAGAGGGTGTTGTCGAGCACCAGCAGTCCGCCGGGTCGGACCAGTTCGAGGGACGCCTCGTAGTAGGCGGGGTAGCTCTTCTTGTCGGCGTCGATGAAGACGAGGTCGACACTCCCGCCGCCGCCCTCCTGCCGCAGCCCGGCCAGCGTCTCGTGCGCGTCGCCGAGCCGGAGGTCGATCCGGTCGGCCACCCCCGCGCGCTCCCAGAACTCGGCGGCGATGTCCGTCCACTTCCTGTTGACCTCGCACGTGGTCAGCCTGCCCCCCTCCGGGAGGGCCCGCGCCATGCACAGCGCGCTGTATCCGGTGAAGGTGCCGACCTCCAGCACGGTCGACGCACCGGTCAACCGGATCAGCAGCGACAGGAACCGGGCCTCGGCGGCCGGCACCTGCATCGCGGTTCCCCCGGGCAGCTCGGCGGTCAACTCGCGCAGCGCGCCCAGCACCTCGTCCTCGGGGCGGGAGACGGACTCGATGTAGGCGAGCAGTTCCTCGGTGGCAGCTATCTGAGTGGCCATGCCCTCAACGTAGCCTCCCCCGCCCCTCAACACGCCGTACAGCACCCGACTCGCTCCCGCCTCTCCCGCTCTCCCGCCGCCGAGCCGTTCCCCGCCCGGGCCTACCGCGTCCGGCCGCGGGGGTCCGGTCCGCCGGCATCCGGTCCGCGGGATCCGGTCCGCGGGATCCGAGCGCTGCGGCCCGGGCCCCGGACCCCGGAAAACGACAGGGCCGGGGCCGGGGCCCGGCCCCGGGGCGGGCGGGCACCAGCCGTCGGCCGCGCAGCGGGCCTGGGTATCGTGCGCGCGTGATGAACGAGCGCACGGACACCTCGGAGCCGACAGCATTCCCGGCCGGCAAGGCTTCCCCGGAGCCCCCGGAGCCGCTGCCGGTGGTCGACGTGCTGCTGATGGGCGTGGTGCTGGTCTTCCTCGCGGCGTACGCGTGGCCGATCCTGCAGCCGGATCTGAGCCCTCGGTGGCGGACCGCCTGCACCTGGGCGAGCTGGATCACCTGGGGCCTCTTCGCCCTCGACTACGTGGTCCGGCTGGTGCGGGCCGTGGACCGCTGGGTCTACTTCAAGCGCAACCTCTTCACCCTGGCCACGGTGGTCCTGCCGTTCTTCCGGCCGCTGCGGATGCTGCGGCTGCTGACCGTGATGAGCGTGCTCAACCGCCGGGCCGCCGTCTCGCTGCGCGGCCAGGTCACCACGTATGCCGCCGGAGCCACCGGGCTGCTGATGTTCTGCGGGGCGCTGGCCGTGCTGGATGCCGAGCGCGGCGTCGAAGGGGCCACCATCGACAGCTTCCCCGACGCGGTCTGGTGGGCCTTCGCCACCGTGACCACGGTCGGCTACGGGGACTACTACCCGATCACCACGACCGGCCGGCTGGTGGCCGTGCTGCTGATGATCGCCGGGATCGCGGTGCTCGGTGTGGTCTCCGCCTCGCTCGCCTCCTGGTTCATCGAACGCGTCTCGTCGGCCGGTACGGAGGAGCGGACCGCGACCCGCCAGGAGATCCACGAGTTGACCGAGGTGATCCGCGCTCAGCAGCGCCAGCTGGAGGAGCAGCGGGCCCTGCTGACCTCCGTGGGACGGCAGTCCACCGGGCAGGACCCCGCTCCGGCGCGGGGCGGGCCGGAAACCCCGCGGACCGGCTGATCCGCAGCCGGTCCGGGGCGCCGGGTCGCCCCGGACCGGCGCCCCGGTCGGCGGAGCGGAAATACCGCGCGGCGGCGGCCGGTGCTGATACTGGTAGTGGGCGCGGCAGCCGGTACCCGGAGCCGCGGGACCGCCCGGCCCGCCCGCTTCCGCGGCTCCGCACCGCGGCGACCGCTCGGGAGGCAGGCGCGTGCAGGACCACGACCCTTTCGGTGCGCAGACCGGCGGCGGAGGCCAGGAACCCGGACGCCAGGACCCGGGACATCGGGACGGCGGGCACCGGGACGACGGACACGCACACGGGGTGCGCGCGGACGCCGATCGCCGCTGGCTGGCGGGCGCGCTGACGCTGATCGTCGTCTTCATGGCCGCCGAGGTCGCCGTCGGGCTCGCGGCGGGTTCGCTGGCGCTGCTCTCCGACGCGGCGCACATGCTCACCGACGCGGCCTCCCTCGTGCTGGCCCTGGTGGCGATGCGGCTGGCCGCCCGGCCCGCACGCGGCGGCTACACCTTCGGCCTGAAACGCGCCGAGATCCTCTCCGCGCAGGCCAACGGCCTCACGCTGGTGCTGCTGGCGGTCTGGCTCGGTTACGAGGCCGTCCGCCGGTTGATCCGGCCGCCGGAGGTCGAGGGCGCCTGGGTCCTGGTCACGGCGTTGGCCGGGATCGCGGTCAACGTCGCCGCGACGTGGTGCGTCTCGCGTGCCAACCGGGCCTCGCTCAATGTCGAAGGGGCCTTCCAGCACCTCCTCAACGACCTCTACGCCTTCCTCGGCACCGCGGTGGCCGGGCTGATCGTGCTGACCACCGGGTTCGCCCGCGCGGACGCGCTGGCCTCCCTCGCGGTGGTCGCGCTGATGCTCAGGGCGGGCAGCGGACTCATCCGCGCCTCCGGGAGGATCTTCCTCGAAGCGGCGCCCGCGGGCATCGACCCGGACACGGTCGGCGACCGCATGGCGGCGGCCGACCAGGTCGCCGAGGTCCACGACCTGCACATCTGGCAGATCACCTCCAACCGCCCGGCCCTCTCGGCCCACGTCCTGGTCGTCCCGGACGGGGACTGCCACGGTGTGCGCCGCGCCCTCCAGCGGCAGCTGCGCGAGGACTGGGGCGTCACGCACACCACCCTGCAGGTCGATCACCTGGGGGAGGACGACAGCGGCGCACTCCTCCAGATCGACGACCGTCCCGAGGCTCCACACGAGGGGGGACACGGCACCGAGGGCGGACACGGCACCGAGGACGCCCACGGGCCCACCCACCGGCCCGGCGGACCCCCGCACTGACCCGCGCGCCTCCGGCACCCCGCGCCGCCCGGCCGCCGCCCGTCCCGCTCGTACCGGGTCCCCGGCGCGTGTCGCGCTGCGGGGCGCCACCCGGTTCGTCCTATGTTCCCAGCAACCAGCAGCCTCGAACTGTCCGCGCCGCCGCCGGGCGGCGGACGCACCAACCGGGAGCACACATGGTTTCGCCTGGCGGCAGGGGCGGCACAGCACCGGAGTCCGCAGGCGCGGGCCGGCTGCGCAGGCTGGGCGAGTGGTGCGCCCGGCACTGCGTCCTCGTCCTGGTGCTGTGGTTGGTCGCCCTGGGCGGACTGCAGGCCCTGAAGGCCACCGTCGGCGGGACCTACTCGGACGACTTCACGGTCTCCAGCGCCCAGTCCCAGCAGGGGCTCCAGGTGCTGGGCAGGGCCGACCCGGACGCGGCCGGTGTCTCCGCCGACGTCGTACTGCACTCCGCCGGGCGGGCGCTCACCAGCAGTGCGGACGAGATCGACAGCGCGGCCGGCTCGCTCCGGAAGCTGCCGCACGTGCTGTCCGTGCAGAACCCGCTGCCCGCCTCCCCGGAGTCGAAGCCCACCGGCGCGCTCTCCTCGAACGGCCGCACCGGCTATCTGACCGTCCGCTTCGACACGAACCCGACCAATCTGGACTCCTCGTACCTGAACGGCGTCGACAGCGCCGTGGCACCGCTGCGCAAGGCGGGTGTCGAGGTCCAGTACGGCGGCCCCCTCGGTGAACTCGCCCGGCCCCAGACCGACGACGTCCGCAGCGAGGCCATCGGCTTCGCCGTGGCGGTGGTGGTGCTCCTGGTGGGCTTCGGCAGCGTCCTCGCCGCCGGTGTCCCCCTTGTCGTCGCGCTCGTCGGCGTCCTGGTCGGGCTCGGGTGCCTGGGCCTGGTGGCGCGCGCCGCCGCCTTCGCCGACGTGGCGCCGACGCTGGCGACGATGATCGGCATCGGCGTCGGGATCGACTACGCGCTCTTCCTGCTCACCCGGCACCGGCAGACGCTGCTGGACGGGAGCGATCCGGTGCGCGCCGCCGGCCGGGCGGTGGCCACCAGCGGCCACGCGGTGGTGGTCTCGGGCTGCACGGTCATCGTCGCCCTCGCCGGGCTGTACGCCTCCCGGGTGTCGTTCATCGGAAAGCTCGGGCTGGCGGCCGGGATCACGGTCGTGACGGCGGTCGCCGGAGCCCTCACCCTGCTGCCGGCGCTGCTCGGCCTCGTCGGCGGCCGCATCGACCGCTACCGGATGCGCACCCCGGTCGCCGAGGGCAGCGGCGCCCCCGGGGGCGCGGACGGCGCGCGGGCGGCGGGCGGCTGGCACCGGTACGCGCAGCGGGTCGAACGGCGGCCCTGGTGGTTCCTGCTCGGCGGCGTCGTGGTCGTCGCCGTGCTGGCGATCCCGGTGTTCTCGATGCGGCTGTCGCATATCGACGACGGCGCGGACCCGCCCGGCTTCACCGACAAGAAGGCCTACGACCTCCTCTCCGCGGGCTTCGGCCCGGGGGAGAACGGCCCGCTGACCGTCGTCGTCGACCAGAGCGCGGTACCCGGCGACGACCGCGCCGCGCTCTCCGACAGCGTGCGGAAGGCCCTCGACGGCACCTCCGGCACCGCGCGGGTCACCCCGCCGGAGCCCGCCGGGAACGGCGACGCCCTGACCGCCGCCGTCGTACCCCGCGGCGGACCGCAGGACGCCTCCACCACCCGGCTGTTCGACGAGCTGAAGGACGAGGTGCTGCCCCGGGCCGTGCGGGGGTATCCCGCACACACCTACGTGACGGGTACGACCGCCGCGCAGCTCGACTTCGTCCAGCTGGTCTCCGGCCGGCTCCCGCTCATCATCGGGGTGGTCGTCGCGCTCGCCCTGGTCATCATCCTGATCGTGTTCCGCGGCGTCCTCGTCGCTGTCAAGGCGGCCGTCCTCAACCTGCTGTCGATCGGCGCCTCCTACGGTGTCCTGGTCGCCGTCTTCCAGTGGGGCTGGGGCGGGCCGGCGCTGGGCGTCTCGGGCACGGTCCCCATCGAGAGCTACGTCCCGATGATGATGTTCGCCATCGTCTTCGGGCTGAGCATGGACTACGAGGTCTTCCTGCTCTCCCGGGTACGGGCCGCCTGGGAGCGCACCGGGGACAGCAGGGGGAGCGTGGCCCACGGGCTGGAGCGCACCGCCCGGGTCATCACCTGCGCCGCACTGATCATGGCCAGCGTGTTCGCCGCGTTCATCCTCACGGACAACATCGTGGTCAAGATGATGGGCCTCGGACTGGCCGTCAGCGTGCTCATCGACGCCACGATCGTGCGGCTGCTGCTCGTACCGGCCGTGATGACGCTGCTCGGGCAGCGGGCCTGGTGGCTCCCCGCCCGGCTGGACCGGCTGCTGCCGCGCATGGCGCCAGAGGGGGAGCCGGAAACGCCGCCGGGCCCGGGTCCGCGGGGGAGCGCCGGGCGCTGAACCGCTGACCCCGCGGATGGCATCCGCGGACTCCGCGGGCGGCGGCCCGGTGCGCGGAGCCCGGCCCGGTCCGCAGGCCCCGTCCAGGCCCGCACGCCCGCGGGTCCTTACGAGCGGCTGCCAGTGGACCGTCAGCTCCGCGGCCCGACCCCCAGGACGTCGAGCAGCGCGCGGGTCGCCGGGCTGGGGTTGAAACGGCTCCACGCCAGATACTCGACCCGGCGCGGCCCCTCGACCACCGGGACCAGGGCCAGTTGCGGGTCGTCGGCGGCCAGCGGCCGCACGAACGCCGACGGCAGCAGCGCGATGCCGAGCCCGCGGGCGATCAGCTGGGTGATCAGCTCGGCCACGCCCGCCTCGTAGGCGATGTCCCGGGCCAGCCCCGCGGCGGCGAACGCCTGATCGGTCTGGGCGCGGCCGGGCGACCCGTCCCGGAAGTCCACGAACGTCTCGTCCGCGACCTCGTGCAGGGTGACGCGGGAGGCGCCCGCCAGTCGGTGTCCGGCCGGCACCACCAGCACGTGCGCGTCGTGGTCGAGGACGAGGGTCTCCACACCGGCGGGCTGTTCGCCCTCCGGCAGGCCGAGGAAGACGATGTCCAGCTCGCCCTTCCGCACCGCGGCCGCCAGTTCGTCGCTGCTGCCCGCCTCCAGGCTCACCCGCACCTCCGGGTAGCGGGCCCGGTAGCGCTGGAGCAGTTCGGGCACGTCGACGGCGGCCGTGGTCCGGATCATGCCGACCGCGAGGCGGCCGCGGACCGACCCGCCCGCCGCGGCGGCGTCGGCGACCGCGCGGTCGGCCGCCGCCAGGCATTCGCGCGCGCCGACGAGGAACGCCGCCCCGGCACCGGTCAGTTCGGTACGGCGGCTGGACCGGGCGAACAGCGTGACGCCCAGCTCCCGTTCGAGCCCGGCGATCCGGTGGCTGAGCGAGGACTGCACCACCCGGCACCGCTCGGCGGCGCGGGTGAAGTTGCGGGTCTCGGCGAGAGCGACGACGTACCGGAGCTGCTGGAGGTCCATCCGGCAATCGTTATGCTTCATGGTTGTCATCGCAACCATGCTTTGGACGCATAGCCCTGCCCGGTCGACACTCCCCGTATGAACACTCCTGCCGAGGTGTCGCCGGGGGCGCCGCCCTCGTCCGCGCAGCGGGCGGCAACCGTCGCGCTGACCGCGCTCGCCCCCGCTTCCTGGGGCACCACCTACGTCGTGACAACGGAATTGCTGCCGCCCGGCCACCCGTTGTTCGCCGGGCTGCTGCGCGCCCTGCCCGCCGGACTGCTCGCCCTGGCCCTCACCCGGGTGCTCCCACGCGGACACTGGTGGTGGAAGGCCGTCGTCCTCGGCACGCTCAACATCGGCGCCCTGCCGCTGCTGTTCGTGGCCGCCGAACGCCTCCCGGGCGGCGTGGCCGCCACGCTCGGCGCCGCCCAGCCGCTGCTCGTCGCCGCGGCGGGAATCGCGGTGCTCCGCGAACGGCCGACGCTGTGGCGCCTGGCCTGGGGCATGCTCGGCGTGCTCGGTGTCGGCCTCGTCGTGCTCGGCCCGCAGGCCCGGTTGGACCCTGTCGGAGTGCTCTCCGGGCTCGGGCACACCACCGCCATGGCCGGCGGCGTCGTCCTCACCAAACGCTGGGGGCGGCCCCCCGGCGTCGGCCCCATGGCCCTGGCCGGCTGGCAGTTGGCGGTCGGCGGTCTGCTGCTGCTCCCGCTCACCCTCGCCGTCGAGGGGGTGCCCGAGCGGATCGACGCCGGAGCCGTCGCCGGCTACCTGTGGCTCGGCAGCATGGGCGGACTGATCGCCTACGCGCTGTGGTTCCGCGGCATCGCCACCCTGCCGGTCAGCGCGTCGGCACCGCTGGTGCTGCTCTCCCCGCTGGTCGCGACCGTCATCGGCCTGGTGATGGGCGAGTCGCTGAGCCTGCCGCAGACCGGTGGCTTCGTCCTCGCCCTGATCGCCATGCTCGCCGCCCAGTTCGCGCCCGCCGACCTGTTCGGCCGCCGCACCCGCGGCTCGCCCGCCGCGGCCTCGGTCCAGGAGGAACGGCCCCGGGCCGTCCCGGTGCACACCGTCCCAGAAGACCCCCTGCAAGCAGTCCGGGAAGACCGGCTGCCGGAAGGACAACCCCGATGACGAAGACGATGACGATCGCCGTGCTCGGCGCCACCGGAATGGTCGGCAGCAGAGTGGTCCGCGAGGCCGCGGCGCGCGGACACCGGGTGCTCGCCGTCTCCCGGAAGCCCGCGAGCGACGCCCCGGACGTGACACCCGTCGCGGTGGACGTGAGCGACGCGCACGCGCTGGACGAGGTGCTGACCGACCCGCCCGGCCCCGGCGCACCGGACGCCGTCGTGGTGTCCGTGCGGACCGAGCCGGCCGACCGGGAGTTCCTGGTCGGCACCACGCGCACCGTGCTGGAGAGCGCCGCGCGGCGCGGCCTCCGCGTCCTCGTCGTCGGCGGCGCCGGGGCGCTGCGCAGCCCGGAGGACAGCGAACTGCTGGTGGCCGACAACCCCCGGTACGTGCCGGCCGAATTGCGGCCCGTCGCCACCGCCGGGGTGGCCCAGCTGCGGGCCTGCCAGGAGAGCGCACACGCCGACTGGGTCTACCTGAGCCCGCCGGGCCTGCTGGAGCCCGGCGCCCGCACCGGCCGCTACCGGCGCGGCACCGACACCATGCTCACCGCTGCCGACGGCCGGCCGTGGATCAGTGCCGAGGACCTGGCGGTGGCCGCGCTCGACGAGTTGGAGAGCCCCGGGCCCGACCGCCACCTCACGGTCGTCCACCGCGAAGCGGACTGACCACCACCGGACCGGGGGGCGGCCGGCCTGCGGCCCCGCCCCCGGTCCGCAGCGGTCCGCGCCGCTTCCGGTCTTCTCCCGTACGTGGGCTCCCTCTCCTCCTCGGTACCGGCGAACAGATTTCTGTTATAGAAGTCCGATCCGCTCGTCTCCATATAGGTGGGGACAGATGTCCGAGCCCAGAGGGAGAGTGGAGAGAACGTGAGCAGCAGTGTCATCGACGCCGCCGTGATCCAGGCGGCGCAGGCCGGGGACGAACGGGCACGGGAACTGGTCGCTGCGAAGTCCCTGCCGCTGGTCCACAACATCGTCGGCCGGAGCCTGCCCGGACACGCCGACGTGGACGACGTCACGCAGGAGACCATGCTGCACGCGCTCGCCAAGCTGGACACCCTGCGGGATCCCAGCCGCTTCAGGTCCTGGCTGGCCGCCATCACCATGAACCAGATACGCGGCCACCGGCGGAAGGACACGGGGGTGCTGCACGACACCGACGAGATCCGCGGCCTCCCCGACCCGCGCGCCGACTTCGTCGACGCGACCATCACCCGGCTCGGACTCTCCGGCCAGTGCCGGGAGGTGGCCGAAGCCACCCGGTGGCTGGAGCCGGACGACCGGACCCTGCTGTCCCTGTGGTGGCTGGAGAGCACCGGGGAACTCACCAGGGCGGACGTCGCGGCCGCGCTGGAGATCACCCCCCAGCACACCGCCGTACGCGTCCAGCGGATGAAGGCGCAGCTGGAGGTGGGCCGGGTCGTCGTCCGGGCGCTGGCGGCCGAACCCTCGTGCGTGCTGCTCCAGTCGCTCCTCGAAGGGTGGGACGGCGAACCGTCCGGACTGTGGCGCAAGCGGATCGCCCGGCACGCCCGCGAGTGCACCGTCTGCTCCGGCCACTCGTCCGGACTCGTCCCCGCCGAACGGCTGCTCGTCGGGCTCGCGCTGGTCCCCCCGTCGGCGGCGCTGTGCAGCCGCTGGGGGCTCGGACACCCGGAGGTGGCGGCCGAGCCGACCGCAGCCGGACACCCCCTGGGCTCCGCGCAGGGCCGGGCGTCAGCACGCCGGGCCCAGCAGCGCGGGCGGCGCGCCCGACGGCGCACGGCCCTCGCCGTCGCCGCCGTGCTGGCGACGGCGGGCGGCACCGGAGCCTTCCTGCTGATCCCCGACCCGCCCGAGGGCCGCGACACCGCTGCGCCGACCCGCTCCGAGGACGGGATACGGTCCCTGTCCCGATCCAGCCCGTCGGCGAGCCCCTCCCCGAGCTCCTCGTCCGCCACCCCCTCGCCCTCCGCGTCCCCCCGGTCCACGTCGGCCAGTCCCTCGCCCTCCCGCACCGCACCCCGCCGCACACCGCGGCGTGAGCCCGCCACCCCGGCGCCCCCGCCCGCCGACCCGGCCGGCGGGAGCTACGCGCAGCAGGTGACGAGCCTGGTCAACGCGGAACGGGCCAAGAAGGGATGCGGCCCCGTCAGCAGCAACGCGACCCTGGACAAGGCCGCGCTCGGGCACTCCCGCGACATGGACGCCCGCGACTACTTCTCCCACCAGAGCCCCGACGGCAAGGGCCCGGGCGACCGCATCACCGCGGCCGGCTACCGCTGGAGCACCGTCGGCGAGAACATAGCCCGCGGCCAGCGCACCCCGGCCCAGGTGATGGAGGGCTGGATGAACAGCCCCGGACACCGGGCCAACATCCTCAACTGCTCCTACAAGGAGATCGGCGTCGGCTACCACGACGCACAGGGCGGCCCCTGGTGGACCCAGGCCTTCGCGGCGAAGGGCTGAGCCCGGTACCACGGCACGCCGTCCCGGTTCCGGGGACTTCCGCTGCTGACCCGGGTCCGGCCGGGACCGGGCCCCGGTTCCGGACCGCGGCCCTCTTGTCTTCCGCGCCGACTGCCCGGCAGACGGTCGGGCTCCGCCCGGCGGCGCCTCCTCGTACGCGCCCCGCAACCCCGTGGCCGACCACGGCAGCACCCTGCGCTCTCCTCCCACGACAGCTGTGGTGGGGGGAAGGGCGGCATTCTCATCGGTCGGCGCTGCCGGGCGGGACGACCCATTCGGTGGGTTGTCCGGTGAGGGAGGCGATCATGTCGAAGTCTCCGTCGTAGTGGAGGACCGTTCGCCGGTTCAGTTCCGATGTGGCGGCGATCAGCAGGTCGGGGAGGGACAGAGCGCGGTGGAAGCCTGCGTTGAGAGCATGGCGCTGGATCTCGAGAGCGCGGGTGAAGGTGTCGTCGTCGGTGCGGAGGTAGTCGAAGGCATGGAGCCAGGTGCTGATCCGTGTTGCTTCTGAGCTGTCCCGTGCGGAGTGGATCATCTCGAACTCGGTGGGCCGGCATACCGCGAGGAGGTAACGCTCGTGCAGGGGCTTGAGCACCTCTTTGACGCTCGGTTTCGTCCAGCGGGCGAGGGCGGACTTGTCGATCAGGTAGCGGTCCTGCATCAGGCGGCCTGGCCCCCGTTGTGGTTGCCGCCGTGCTTGAGGGAGCCGTCGGCGTTGCGGGGGCCGGTGCTCTCGACGATCTCGCTGAAGTCGAGTTCGCCGGCATCCATGGCGTCGAAGAACTCCTGTCGCAGGTGTCGCTTGACGGCGTCTTCCATGGCGAGGCGGACGGCTTTGGCCTTCGTTTTAGTCCCGAAGATGCGCATGGCCTCGGTGACCATGTCTTCATCGAGGTCGATGACGGTTCTGGCCATGTGGACGGTCCCTTCGCAGATACTCTCGTGAGTGAAACGATACCATCTATCGACCATGGGAGATATCGTTTCGATCCAGAGGTCTCGTCGTGGATGGAGACTGCGGCGTTCGTGGTGAAGTGCCGCCCGGTCGCTCCTTGTGGGAAATGGACAGTCGTCCTCATGCCAGGCTCCGCCCCTGCCAGGGGTCTCGTCAGAAGCGGTGGGACGGCGAGAGGTTGCTGGCCAAGCAGCCCCGCCGGTGGACAGCCGGTGGACAGACGTCTTTGGACGGTGCATCACGGGGTAGCACGGTCAACCTGCCGCACATGGTCTGATCAGGAGAAACATCACTGGGCGGCACGACGGGGTACCACGCAGCATGAACGCTCGTGGTCTCGTAATGCGTAGGTCGGAGGTTCGTTGCTGCATGCGTGCTAGACGTGTTGTCCGACCGTCAGGCGTCAGGTCTGAGCTGGGCGGGCACAGTCGGGAGACGCGTCCCCGAGGGACGACGACCTAACTGCGCAGGTCACTGACCGGATCTGCAGGGACATCCCAGAGACTTTTCAGGGACTTTCAGCTCTGTCACAGGGACTTCCGAGGGACTTTTTGCCGTACAGAGAGGCAAGCCCGTGACAGCGCTGAAAGACGCAAATCACCTGGTCAGGGCAGGCGCGCTCAGCACTCGATGACGTTCACCGCGAGGCCGCCGCGCGCGGTCTCCTTGTACTTGACCTTCATGTCGGCGCCGGTGTCGCGCATGGTCTTGATGGCCTTGTCGAGCGAGACATGGTGGCGGCCGTCGCCGCGCAGGGACATCCGGGCCGCGGTGACGGCCTTGACCGCGGCCATGCCGTTGCGCTCGATGCAGGGGATCTGGACCAGGCCGCCGACCGGGTCGCAGGTGAGGCCCAGGTTGTGCTCGATGCCGATCTCCGCGGCGTTCTCCACCTGCTCCGGGCTGCCGCCGAGGATCTCGGCGAGGCCGCCGGCGGCCATGGAGCAGGCCGAGCCGACCTCGCCCTGGCAGCCGACCTCGGCCCCGGAGATGGAGGCGTTCTGCTTGAAGAGCATGCCGATGGCGCCGGCGGCCAGCAGGAAGCGGACCACGGCGTCGTCGTCCGCGCCGGGGACGAAGTGGTGGGCGTAGTGCAGGACGGCGGGGATGATGCCGGCGGCGCCGTTGGTCGGCGCGGTGACGACCCGGCCGCCCGCCGCGTTCTCCTCGTTCACGGCCATGGCGTAGAGGGTGGTCCACTCCATGGCGTGGGCCTCGACCTGGCCCTCGGCGCGCAGTTGGCGGGCCGAGGTGGCGGCGCGGCGGCGCACCTTGAGGCCGCCGGGCAGGATGCCCTCCTGGGTCAGGCCGCGGGCCACGCAGTCCCGCATGACCTGCCAGATCTCCAGCAGTCCGGCGCGGATCTCGTCCTCGGTGCGCCAGGCTTTCTCGTTCTCCAGCATGAGGCGGGAGACCGACAGGCCGGTCTCCCGGGTGAGGCGCAGCAGTTCGTCGCCGGTGCGGAAGGGGTGCCGCAGGACGGTGTCGTCCAGTTTGATGCGGTCCTCGCCGACGGCGTCCTCGTCCACGACGAAGCCGCCGCCCACCGAGTAGTAGGTCTTCTCCAGCAGTGGTGTGCCGGCCTCGTCGTAGGCGAAGAGGGTCATGCCGTTGGCGTGGTACGGGAGGGAGCGGCGCCGGTGCAGCACGAGTTGGGTGCGCTCGTCGAACGGGATCTCGTGCGTGTCGCCTATCTCCGTGGCCAGCAGCCGCAGCCGGCCCTCGGCGCGGATCCGCGCCACGCGGTCGTCGGCGTTCTCCACGTCGACCGTGCGCGGGGACTCGCCCTCCAGGCCCAGCAGGACGGCCTTGGGGGTGCCGTGGCCGTGGCCGGTCGCGCCGAGGGAGCCGAACAGTTCGGCGCGTACGGAGGCGGTGTGCGCCAGCGCGCCCTCGTTCTTCAGCCGGCGCGCGAACATGCGGGCGGCGCGCATCGGGCCCACGGTGTGGGAACTGGAGGGGCCGATGCCGATCGAGAACAGGTCGAAGACGGAGATTGCCATGGTGCGGCTCCAAGCCCTTGGCGGGCCAGCGGGTTGTGTCCTGGTGCGGAGCGGTGGGTGCCGGAGGGGCCGGGTGCGGCCCCTCCGGCGGGGGAGGAGCCCCGCTCGGGGGCTCCGGGGAGTCCTGCGGAGGACTACTTGCCCAGCGTGGGGTAGAGCGGGTGCTTCTCCGCGAGGGCGGTGACCCGCGCGGCGAGTGCCTTGCCCTTGGTGTCGTCGAAGCCCGGCAGCAGGGCCTCGGCGATGATGTCGGCGACCTCGGTGAAGTCCTCGTCCTGGAAGCCGCGGGTCGCCAGCGCGGGCGTCCCGATGCGCAGGCCCGAGGTCACCATCGGGGGCCGAGGGTCGTTGGGGACGGCGTTGCGGTTGACGGTGATGCCGACGTCGTGGAGCCGGTCCTCGGCCTGCTGCCCGTCCAGCTCGCTGTTGCGCAGGTCGACCAGGACCAGGTGGACGTCCGTGCCGCCGGAGAGCACCGAGACGCCGGCGCCGACGGTGTCCTCGCGCAGCAGGCGCTCGGCGAGGATCCGCGCGCCGGAGAGCGTGCGCTGCTGGCGGTCCTTGAAGTCGTCGCTGGCGGCGACCTTGAAGGCGACGGCCTTCGCCGCGATCACGTGCTCCAGCGGACCGCCCTGCTGACCCGGGAAGACCGCGGAGTTGATCTTCTTGGCGTACTCCTTCTTCGACAGGATCACCCCGCCGCGCGGACCGCCGAGGGTCTTGTGCGTGGTGGTCGTGACGATGTCCGCGTACGGCACCGGGCTCGGGTGCAGCCCGGCGGCGACGAGGCCGGCGAAGTGCGCCATGTCCACCATCAGCAGCGCACCGACCTCGTCGGCGATGCGGCGGAAGGCGGCGAAGTCGAGCTGCCGCGGGTAGGCGGACCAGCCCGCGATGATCAGCTGCGGGCGGTGCTCCTTGGCCAGCCGCTCGACCTCGTCCATGTCGACCCGGCCGGTCTGCTCGTCGACCTTGTAGGCGGCGACGTTGTAGAGCTTGCCGGAGAAGTTGATCTTCATGCCGTGGGTGAGGTGCCCACCGTGCGCCAGATCCAGGCCCAGGATGGTGTCGCCCGGCTTGAGCAGTGCGAACATCGCAGCGGCGTTCGCCTGGGCACCGGAGTGCGGCTGCACGTTGGCGGCCTCGGCGCCGAACAGCGCCTTGATCCGGTCGCGGGCCAGGTCCTCGACCACGTCGACGTACTCGCAGCCGCCGTAGTAGCGGCGCCCGGGGTAGCCCTCGGCGTACTTGTTCGTGAGGACCGAGCCCTGGGCCTCCATGGAGGCGACCGGAGCGAAGTTCTCCGAGGCGATCATCTCGAGGGTGGACTGCTGGCGGTGGAGTTCGGCGTCGACGGCGGCGGCGACGTCGGGGTCGACCTCGTGGAGAGAGCCGTTCAGAAGCGACATGGAAGAACCGTCCCTGGGAAGTGGCGGCGGGGTGGGCAAGCAGCCTCGGTCCCCCGAGGCGGACGCCTCAGTTGCCCGAGGCGAATGCGGCGTACTCGTCGGCCGAGAGCAGGTCGTCCGGCAGCGCGTCGACCTTCACCTTGAACAGCCAGCCGCCCTCCAGCGGGGCGGAGTTGACCAGCGCCGGGTCGTCCACCACGTCCTGGTTGATCTCGGTGATCTCACCGGAGGCGGGGGAGTAGAGGTCGCTGACGGACTTGGTGGACTCCAGTTCGCCGCAGGTCTCGCCCGCGGTCACGGTGTCACCGACCTCGGGGAGCTGGACGAAGACGACGTCGCCGAGGGCGTTGGCGGCGTGCTCGGTGATACCGACCGTCGCGACGCCGTCATCGGCGGCCGACAGCCACTCGTGCTCCTTGCTGTAGCGGAGCTGCTGGGGGTTGCTCATGAGTCTGATTCTCCCGGATGCGAAAGGTGCAGTGAACACGGTCTTGGCAGGTGGAACGGGGGGCGCGGGCCGCCCTTCGGTGGCGGCGGGTGCTCAGGCCCGCTTGTAGAAGGGCAGCGCCACGACCTCGTACGGCTCGTGGGAGCCCCGGATGTCGACCGCGACCCCCTCCGTGCCGGGCTCGGCGTGTGCCGCGTCCACGTACGCCATGGCGATCGGCTTGCCCAGCGTCGGCGACGGCGCCCCGGAGGTGACTTCGCCCACAACCGCACCGTCGGCGACCACCGGGTAACCGGCGCGCGGCACCCGGCGCCCCTCGGACACCAGCCCGACCAGCTTGCGCGGCGGGGCGGTCGCGGCCTTCTCGGCGGCCGCCGCCAGCGCGTCCCGGCCCACGAAGCGTCCCTCGTTCGAGGTCTTCTCGAACTTGACGATCCGGCCCAGCCCCGCGTCGAACGGGGTCAGCGCGGTGGACAGCTCGTGCCCGTACAGCGGCATGCCGGCCTCCAGGCGGAGCGTGTCGCGGCAGCTGAGCCCGCACGGGGTCAGCCCGGCCTCCCGGCCCGCCTCGGTCAGCGCCTCCCAGACCGCCACGGCGTCGTCGGGCGAGACGAACAGCTCGAAGCCGTCCTCGCCGGTGTATCCCGTGCGGGCGATCAGCGCCGACTTGCCGGCGACCATGTCGCGCTCACCGGCGTAGTAGCGCAGTCCGTCCACGTCGAAGCCGGTCAGCTGCTTGAGGATGCCCGCTGCCGCCGGGCCCTGCACCGCGATGAGCGCGTAGCTGTCGCGGTCGTCCCGCACCTCGGCACCGAAGCCGTCCTGCCGCGCGACCAGCGCGTCCAGCACCGTCTGCGCGTTGGCGGCGTTGGCCACGACCAGGTACTCCTGGTCGTCCAGCCGGTAGACGATCAGATCGTCGAGGATGCCGCCGTCCTCGTCGCAGATCATGGTGTAGCGGGCGCGGCCGACCGCCAGCTTGGACAGGTTGCCGACCAGCGCGTGGTCCAGCAGTTCGGCGGCCTGCGGCCCGGTCAGGGTGATCTCGCCCATGTGCGAGAGGTCGAAGAGACCGGCGGTCGAGCGCACGGCCAGATGCTCCTCGCGCTCGCTGCCGTAGCGCAGCGGCATGTCCCAGCCTGCGAAGTCGGTCATGGTGGCGCCCAGCGCACGGTGCGTGGCGTCCAGCGCGGTCTTGCGGATGGCCGGTGGCTCAGTCATGCAGGCTCCCAGAGTCCCGATGCGTCCCCATAGGGGGATATGACGTGGATGTCCTCCCCATCTGTCATCGGAACCTGAGAGGTTCGCCGACAGCTCCCGAACGGCTGGAGCCCGGCTTGCACCTTGGGTGGGACCGCCGCTCCGCGCCGGGGCGGGGGCACAGCGGTCCGCTTTTCAGATCTGCCTAGCCTGCGCGGTAACGGGGCCTGAGAGATTCAAGGGAGGATCTTGCTCCTTCGGCGCCCCGGCGTGCGCGTACTGCACACGCCTGCCGGGGACTCTCCCGCGCGGGTTCGAACGGCCGGTATGCAGTTTGGATGCGCACATCATGGCACGGCCGAGCGGGCCGTGGCTGCCCCCGCGGAGCAGCTCTTCGCCTTGAACCGCATTACTCCTTCTTTACATACTTGGGGCGGCGGCCGAACAGCCGCCAGGGGAGGGAGATCCAGTGGGCAGCCCGTGCCGTGCAGGAGCCGTACCGAGGGGCGCGCGAGCGGGCCCCGCAGCCCGCGCCGCGGTCCGGCACGATCTTCGCCGTACCGCCGGGCGGTGGACGCTGCGCTATCCGGCGGGGGACGTGGTGGTGGTCTCCGGACTGCCGGGCGGCGGCAAGTCCACGCTCATGCGGCGCGCGGTCCCGGCCCGGTCCGACGCGGTGCGCATCGACTCGCAGGACACCCGCGAGCGCTGGGAGGCGCGGATGCCGCACTGGCTGCCGTACGGCGCCTACCGGCCCCTGGTGCGGCTCGCGCACTACGCGGCGCTGCGCACGGCACTGGGCTCGGGTGCGGCCGTCATGGTGCACGACTGCGGCACGCAGAGCTGGGTGCGCCGCTGGCTGGCCCGGGACGCGGTACGGCGCGGGCGCTCCTTGCACCTGCTGCTGCTCGACGTCCCCGCCGGGGACGCGCTGGCCGGGCAGACCGTGCGAGGCAGACGGGTGACGGGGTACGCCTTCCGGCGGCATCTGCGCGCTGTCGGAAGGCTGCGGGCCGCCGCGGAGGCCGGACGGCTGCCGCGCGGCTGCGTCTCCTCGGTGCTGCTGGACCGGGAGGCGGCCCGGGGCGTGCGGTCCGTGCTCTTCGAGCCGCTGCCCGCCGCGGTACCGCTGGTGCTCTCCCCGTGGGCGGGACCGCCGGGCCCGACCGCGCCGCCAACCGTACCGTCACCCGGAGCCGAGCGGACGCCCGCGGCCCCGGCACCCGCGAGGGATGCCGGGGCCGCGGACGGGGACACCGGTGACCGGGTTCAGGGGGTGACCGGGGTCAGCGGCCCGCTGCCGGGGTGACCGGCTTGACGGGCTGCTGCGCGGGGGACTGCTGCCCTGCCTGGCCCAGCGCGGGCTTGCCGGGGGCCTGCGGCCGCGGGGGCTGCTGAGCGGCGGGCTTCGTCGGTCCGGCCGGCTTGGCGGGCTTGGCGGGCTTCCCGGGCTCGGCCGGCTTCGCGGGTTGCTGCTCCTGGGCCGACTCCGACGGCTTGGCGGGCTTCGACGGCTTGGCGGGCTGCTGCCCTTCGGCCGGCTTCTCGCCGGGTTCGGACGGCTTCTGCGGGCCGGACGGCTTCTCGCCGGGTTGGGGCGGCTTCGGGAGCTTGTGCTGCGCCATCGGGTCCTGCTGGGGGGTCGCGGGCTTGTGCTGCGGCGCCGACTGCCCCATGCCCTGGTCGTCCGACGGCTTCGGCTTGGCCTGCTCCGTCCCGGAATCCGGTCCGGCGGGCTGCTGGATGCCGGGCCGCTGCCCCGGGGCGTGGCCGACCACCGGCGCGGCGGCGGCCGCACCCGCCGCGCCGAGGGCGAGCGAGCCGGCCAGGGTGACGGTGACGGCGATCCTGTTCACACGCATGTGCTCTCCTCCGTGGGGCGTGCCGGTTGGCACGTATGGGGACGGAGTCCACCTTTCGGGCATCTGACGCGGGGCGCAACCGGAGCGTCGCTGTTCGTGTTCGTCCCGGTTCGTCCAGGGGGCCTGACCGGTGCTCAGGGGCCCCTCCGAGCGGGCGGGGATCATGGATAGGCTTGCCGTATGACAGTTCCCTCGCAGCCCTCGCAGCCTCAGCAGCCGCAGCACTTCGGGCCCGGGCACGGGGGCGGCTGGCCCGGCAACGAACTGGAGGAAGCCCTGGCCGCCTCGCTCCAGGTGCCGCACGCGGGCGCCCGGCTGCTGGAGGTGCTGGGCCGCAGCAGCGTCTGGGTCCCGCTGCCGGAGGGCGGCGACCGGGAGAGCCGGGAACTGGATCTGCCGACCATCGAGTTGGACGGCGCGGTCCATGTGCCGGTCTTCAGCTCCGAGCAGCAGTTCCTCAGCGTCGTCGGTACGCATGTGTCCTTCACCGTCGCACCGGCCAGGGAATTCGCGCGCGGCCTGCCCGCGGGGGTGGGCATCGCCGTGAACCCGGAGGGGACGGTGGGGGTTCCGCTGTCCGCCGAGGCCGTCGCCGAACTGTGCGCCAACACCCCCGCCGAGCAGGCCGCCACCGGGGCCGTGCGGGGTGCCCGCGTGCGGCTGTTCGAGCCGGACTGGCAGGACGATCCGCTCGCCTTCCTCGCCGCGGCCTCGGCGGAGTTCGCCGCGCTCCCGGCCGTACGCACCGCGCGCCGGGGCCTCGCCAGTACCGAGGGCGATTCGCCCGGTCTGCTCGTCGGGATAGAGCTCGACCTCCTCGATCCGGAGGCCCGGCAGGCGGCCCACGACGCGCTCGGCAGGGCGCTGCACGTGGCGCCGGTGCGCTGGCCGGTCCAGATGGTGCTGCTCGACGCGGCCGACGACCCGGTCGTGGACTGGCTGCGGCAGTGCGTACGTCCGTTCTACGACCGCGAGAACCACAGCTGAGCGCGGCGCCAGGGACGGTGGTGGGCCACGGTGCCGGTGAGGTGCCGTTCGCGGCCCGGATGCGGAGCGGCGCGCGCCGGTTGCCGGACCCGAGCTGAGTACGAGTACCGATGTCCCGGTCCGCTCGTAAGCTGGTTGGATGGCGGTGCGGGGCGACGAGCCAGGAACGGCGGCAGAGGTGGAAAGGCGGCCCAGGTGAGCGCGGGTGAGAGCGTCGAGACGCTGCTGCGGCGGGTGGCGCCCGGCGGGCACGGCACCTACGAGAGCTACGAGAACTACGAGGCCCTGCTCCAGGCGCTCGCCGGCAGCCAGGTGTGGATGCTGCTGTGGAACGGGCAGGTCGGATCCCCCGACGCGCAGTACGGAAACATGGACGTCGCCGGGTACGGCTACGCACCCTGTGTCACCTCGGCCCAGGAGCTGGCGGCTTCCGGCTGGAACCGCGCCCACGAGGTCGTCGCCGGACGGGAGATCGCTGCGGCCCTCTTCGCCGACCGCTGGGGGATCTGGCTGAATCCGCACGCTCCCGGCGGCGGCGTCGGCATCCCCTGGCTGGATCTGCGGCGGATCGCGGTCGGCCTCGACCAGCTTCCCGCCGGGCCGCTGCGGATCAGCGAGCCGACCCTGGAGATCCCGCAGTTCTATGCGCTGCTGACGCAGAACGCCCACCGGACCCCTGTCGTCCGCTCGCTGCGCCGCGCCTGGGTGCGGCCCGCGCTGGGCGTCCCGTACCTGGCCGTGGGCCTCGACCTGTACGACAGCGCCCCCGCCTCGATCGAGGCGGCCCGCCGGATGATGGCCCAGTCGGTGCTCGCGGTGCCCGACGGACTCCCCGTCTCCAGTGTCGCGATGGCGGACGACTACGACCCCGTGGCCATGTGGATGCGCAGCCAGTCCCGGCCATTCTTCGACCGGGACGCACACGCTCCGGCCGGATACGACGCCTCCCGGCCACCGGCTCCCGGTGCCGGTTACGGCTACCCGCGCGCCTTCTGAGCAGGGGCGGAATCCGGACGTATTTCCGGATCCGCAGACGGTCCAGATCAGGACAAATTCCCGGCCCCCACACCGCTCAACGTCATTATCCGTCCGCATAACGGAACATGACGCGTCACATCACAGTTGCGCATCCATTCCCCGGCAGGTCTGGCGACTGATCCTGAGCGCGATGAAGACTCCCGAGCCATAAGCCACCGGAAGGCCGCAGTCGGCCTCCCACCCACAACGGCTTTCGAATGTCTTCTGAACTCTGACCGCTACAGCGGTGTGCGTGGACTGGTCAACTGCCGGTCGAGAAGGGGTCCCCAACACGATGACGGCACCACTGCACGAGGAAACGATCGCGGAAACCGCGGCCGTGGAGCCGGCACCCGGCAAGGCCGAGAAGGCGATCGAGGGCCGCTCACTCGGCCGGATCGCCTGGGAGCGGCTCAAGCGGGACAAGGTGGCGCTGCTCGGCGGCACGATCGTGCTGCTGCTGGTGCTGCTCGCGATCTTCGCCCCGGTGCTCGCGGCGCTGACCGGACAGTCGCCGAACGAGCGCCACGAAGATCTGATCGACCCGCTCTTCAGCACCCCCAAGGGTGCGCTGGGCGGGATGTCCGCCGACCATCTGCTCGGCGTGGAGCCGGTCAGCGGCCGCGACATCCTCACCCGGATCGTCTACGGAGCGCGCGTCTCGATCCTCGTCGGCTTCCTCTCGGCCTTCGTCGCCGTCATCTTCGGCACCATCCTGGGCACCCTCGCCGGCTACTTCGGCGGCTGGCTGGACGCACTGATCAGCCGGGTGATGGACATGCTGCTGGCCTTCCCGCAGCTGCTGTTCATCATCTCCCTGATCTCCGTGATGCCCAACGACCTGCTCGGCCTGACCGGCACGGGCGTGCGGCTGCTGGTGATGATCCTGGTGATCGGCTTCTTCGGCTGGCCCTACATCGGCCGGATCGTGCGCGGCCAGGTGCTCTCGCTGCGCGAGCGCGAGTACATCGAGGCCGCCCGCAGCCTGGGGGCCGGCCGCGGCTACATCATCGGCAAGGAACTGCTGCCCAACCTGGTCGCGCCGATCACCGTCTACATGACGCTGATGATCCCGACCAACATCCTCACCGAGGCGGCGCTCAGCTTCCTGGGTGTGGGCGTCAAGCCGCCGACCGCCTCGTGGGGCTCGATGCTCTCGGACGCGGTGACGTACTACGAGTCCGACCCGATGTACATGATCATTCCCGGCGTCGCCATCTTCATCACGGTGCTCGCCTTCAACCTCTTCGGCGACGGCGTTCGCGACGCACTGGACCCGAAGGGCACCCGTTGATCCCCCATCCCAGACCCCGGCCCCGCCCAGCCCGTGCGGGCCGTGACCTATCACGGAGGTTGCGAGACGTGAAACCCCTACGCACATCGAGGCGCCGGTTGGCCGCGCTCTCGGCTGTTGCCGCCGCCACGCTGCTGGCCACCTCGGCCTGCGGCGGGGGCGACAGCGACAAGGAGGGCGGCGGCGAGTACAACGCGGGCGTCAACAAGGTCGCCAACGCCTCCAGCAAAAAGGGCGGGACCCTGAAGTTCGTGGGCGTCCAGGACGCCGACTCCTGGGACACCACCCGCATGTACTACGGCTTCGTCTTCGACTTCTCGCGGTTCTACAGCCGCCAGCTCGTGAGCTACAGCCCCAAGCCGGGCAAGAAGAGCCTGGACCTGAAGCCCGACCTGGCCACGGACAACGCGCAGATATCCGAGGACGGCAAGGTCTACAAGTACACCCTGAAGAACGGCCTGAAGTGGGAGGACGGCAAGCCGATCACCTCCCAGGACGTCAAGTACGGCATCGAGCGCCAGTGGGCCCAGAAGACCCTCTCCGGCGGCCCGACCTACATCAAGGACGTCCTCGACCCGGACGGCAAGTGGAAGGGTCCCTACGAGGACAAGGGCGGCTTCGACGCCATCAAGACGCCCGACGACAAGACCATCGAGTTCCACCTGCCGAAGGCCAACGGCGACTTCGAGCAGATGCTGGCGATGCCCACCAACTCGCCGGTGCGCAAGGACAAGGACACCAAGTCCAAGTACACGCTGCGCCCCTTCTCCTCGGGTCCGTACAAGTTCAAGTCGTACACCCCGAACAAGTCGCTGCTCCTGGTCCGCAACAAGCACTGGGACCGCAACAGCGACACGCTGCGCAAGGCGCTTCCGGACAAGGTCAAGGTCACGCTGCTCACCAACCCGGACGAGCGCGACAAGCGCCTGATCAACGGTGACGCGGACCTCGACCTCAACCAGCGCGGTATGGAGGTCCAGGGCCGGCAGACCGCCCTCAAGCAGCACAAGGGCAACGTGGACAACCCGCAGACCGGGTTCATCTCGTACGTGGCCTTCCCGCAGAGCGTGAAGCCCTTCGACAACATCCACTGCCGCAAGGCCGCCATCTACGGCACCAACCACAAGTCGGTGCAGACCGCCCGCGGTGGTCCGACCGCCGGTGGCGAGCTGGCCGTCAACATGCTGCCGCCCACCGTTCCGGGCGCCGACCAGAACGACGACCAGTACGGCATCCGCAAGAACGGTGGAGCCGCCGACGTCGCGAAGGCCAAGGAAGAGCTCGAGAAGTGCGGTAAGCCCAACGGCTTCAAGACCACGCTGGCCGTGCGCAACACCGACAAGGCCGACGTGAAGTCCGCCGAGGCCATCCAGGCGTCGCTGAAGAAGGTCGGCATCAAGGTCGAGCTGGACGAGTTCGACGGCTCGCAGGGCTCCTCGATCGTCGGCAACCAGGCCACGGTCAAGCGCAAGGGCTACGGCATGGTGCTCTACGGCTGGGGCCCGGACTTCCCCAGCGGCCAGGGCTACGGCATCGAGCTGTGGCACAGCTCCAAGATCCGTGACAACGGCAACAACAACTACGCGCTGATCGACGACCCGAAGATCGACAAGGGTCTCGAGGACGCCATCGCCGAGCTCGACCCGGCGAAGGCCGCCGAGCAGTACGCCGAGGTCAACCACCGGGTCATGGAAGGCGGCTACTACCTGCCGCTGACCTACCTGAAGGTTGTCCAGTGGCGCTCGGACCGGCTCACGAACGTCTACGCGGCCGACTCCTTCAGCGGCTGGTACGACTTCGCGTCCCTCGGCGTCAAGTGACCCAGGGGGTCCCCGGACCCTCGAAGTTCGCCACCGACATCACCATCTGACGGCGCCACCCGCCGCTGGCACGAAGGGCAGGTGAAGGCCGCTACGGGCGGCCCGGCCGCCGACTCCCGACCGGGGAGCGGCCGGGCCGCCGCCGGGCGGCCGGAGAGCAGTGCTCACATACCTCATCAGGCGGCTGTTCGCCGTCGCAGTGATGCTGGTCGTCATCATCCTGGCGGTCTTCTGCATCTTCTTTCTGATCCCCAAGTGGTCGGGGATCGATCCGGCCACCATGTTCGTCGGTAAGCAGGCCGACAAGGAGAGCGTCGAAGCCGTTCGCGAGAAGCTCCAGCTGGACGATCCGGTCCTGGTCCAGCTCTTCGAGTTCTTCAAGGGCCTCTTCGTCGGCCGGGACTACACCTCCGGTGGCGACACGACGCACTGCTCCGCCCCCTGCTTCGGATACTCCTTCCGCACCGAGCAGGAGATCTGGCCGGTGCTGACCGACCGGCTGCCGGTCACCCTCTCCCTGGCGCTGGGCGCTGCCGTCATCTGGCTGATCATCGGCCTGGCCGTCGGTGTGCTCTCCGCACTCAAGCGGGGCAGCCTCTGGGACCGGCTCGCCATGACCGGCGCGCTGGCCGGCGTCTCGCTGCCCGTCTACTTCACCGGTCTGATCTCGCTGGCGCTGTTCGCCTACCAACTCGACCTGGTGAGCAACACCTTCACCCCGTTCGGCGACGATCCCGTCAAGTGGTTCAGCGGCATGATCCTGCCCTGGGTCACCCTCGCCTTCCTCTTCGGCGCCATGTACGCCCGGCTGACCCGGGCGACCATGCTGGAGGTGATGGGCGAGGACTACATCCGTACCGCCCGTGCCAAGGGGCTCAAGGAGCCGGTCGTCATCGGCAAGCACGCCATGCGCTCCACCATGACGCCGGTCCTCACGCTCCTCGGCATCGACATCGGCGCCCTGATGGGCGGCGCGATCCTCACCGAGACCACCTTCAGCATCCCCGGACTCGGGCAGGCCGTGCTCAAGGCGATCACCGATCGCGACCTCCCGCTGATCCTGGGCGTCACCCTCATCACCGCAACCGCCGTCGTCATCGCGAATCTCATCGTGGACCTGCTGTACGGCGTGATCGACCCACGAGTGAGGCTGGGATGACCGACCACGAGCACAAGTCCCACAAGGACACCGAGACCGGCACGGACGCCACCCGCGCGGACGCGCCGCCGGCGGCCGCCGCCTCCGGCGCCGCCGGGGCAGCGATCCCCGAGCAGGGCACGGCAGCGGACCTGACCGGTTCCGGCACCGCGCCCGGCGAACCCGAGCTGGACCAGCGGCCCCCGTCCTCCTTTCTGGAGGTGCGGGACCTGCGGGTGCACTTCCCCACCCAGGACGGCCTGGTCAAGTCCGTCGACGGGCTCACCTTCTCGCTGGAGAAGGGCAAGACCCTCGGCATCGTCGGCGAGTCGGGCTCCGGCAAATCCGTCACCTCGCTCGGCATCATGGGCCTGCACACGGTCGGCCAGTACGGCAGGCAGCGTCCGCGGCTCTCGGGCGAGATCTGGCTGGACGGCCAGGAGCTGCTCACCGCCGACGCGGAGACGGTGCGCAAGCTGCGCGGCCGCGAGATCTCCATGATCTTCCAGGACCCGCTCTCGGCGCTGCATCCCTTCTTCACCGTCGGCCACCAGATCGTGGAGGCGTACCGCGTCCACCACGCCGTCGACAAGAAGACGGCCCGCAGGCGAGCGATCGAGCTGCTGGACCGGGTGGGCATCCCCGAGCCCGGCAAGCGGGTCGACAGCTACCCGCACGAGTTCTCCGGCGGGATGCGGCAGCGGGCCATGATCGCGATGTCGCTGGTCAACAACCCCGAACTGCTGATCGCCGACGAGCCCACCACCGCGCTCGACGTGACGGTCCAGGCGCAGATCCTGGACCTGATCCGGGATCTGCAGCAGGAGTTCGGCTCGGCCGTCATCATCATCACCCACGACCTGGGCGTCGTCGCCGAGCTCTCGGACGACATCCTGGTGATGTACGGCGGGCGCTGCGTCGAGTACGGCACCGCCGAGCAGGTCTTCTACGAGCCGCAGCACCCCTACACCTGGGGCCTGCTGGGCTCCATGCCGCGCATCGACCGGGACCGGGCCGACCGGCTCATCCCCGTCAAGGGCTCGCCGCCCAGCCTCATCAACGTGCCGTCCGGCTGCGCCTTCAACCCGCGCTGCCCGTACGCGGACGTCCCCGGGGACGACGTCACCCGCACCGTCCGGCCGGAGCTGCGCGAGGTCAAGGACGGGCACCTGGCCGCCTGCCACATGGCGCAGGAGGACCGGGAGCGGATCTGGAACGAAGAGATTGCCCCGAAGCTGTGAGCGGCGTGAGTGAGGACGACGAGCCGATGACGAAACCCGTGCAGTCCCCGGGCTCCGAGCCGAGGGCCGACTCCGCGGCAGCGCCGGGCCAGGGCGAAACGCTGCTGAAGGTCAGCGGCCTCAAGAAGCACTTCCCCATCCACAAGGGCCTCTTCAAGCGGCAGGTGGGCGCGGTGCAGGCGGTCGACGGCATCGACTTCGAGGTCCGCGCCGGGGAAACCCTCGGTGTCGTGGGCGAGTCGGGCTGCGGCAAGTCGACGATGGGCCGGCTGATCACCCGGCTGCTGGAGCCCACTGCCGGCTCCATCGAGTTCGAGGGCCGCGACATCACCCATCTGGGTGTCAGCGGAATGCGCCCGCTGCGCCGCGACGTGCAGATGATCTTCCAGGACCCGTACTCGTCGCTGAACCCCCGGCACACGGTCGGCGCCATCGTCAGCGCGCCGTTCAAGCTCCAGGGGGTGCAGCCGGAGGGCGGCGTCAAGAAGGAGGTCCAGCGGCTGCTGGGGGTGGTCGGACTCAGCCCCGAGCACTACAACCGCTACCCGCACGAGTTCTCCGGTGGGCAGCGGCAGCGCATCGGCATCGCCCGCGCCCTGGCGCTCAGCCCGAAGCTGGTGGTGGCCGACGAGCCGGTCTCGGCGCTGGACGTCTCCATCCAGGCGCAGGTAGTCAACCTCCTGGACGATCTGCAGGAGGAGCTCGGCCTCACCTATGTGATCATCGCGCACGACCTGTCCGTCATCCGGCACGTCTCGGACCGGATCGCGGTGATGTACCTCGGCAAGGTCGTGGAGCTGACCGACCGGCAGTCGCTCTACAACACGCCGATGCACCCCTACACCAAGGCGCTGATGTCGGCGGTGCCGGTGCCCGACCCGCGGCGCAAGGCGGCGGACAGCCGGGAGCGGATCCTGCTGCAGGGCGATGTGCCCTCGCCGATGAACCCGCCGTCCGGCTGCCGCTTCCACACCCGCTGCTGGAAGGCCACGGAGGTCTGCAAGACCAAGGAGCCGCCGCTGATCCCGCTGGCGACGGGCCACAACGTGGCCTGCCACCATCCGGAGAACGCGCCGGACCAGGAGCCGGGAGACACCGCGCTGCTGAGCGAAACCGTCACCGCCAAGCGCTGACCCACCACCGGAGGGGCTGGTTCCCCAGCCTCTCCGGTGCCGTTCCGCGGCTTTCGGGGCGGCGCCCGACGGGAGCCGGGGCGAGGCTGCGGGGACGGTCCGGATACAAAGGAGCGGTGGAATCCCTCTTCAGTCCTCCGCTCCAACACTGGCTGGACATCGCCGGCATCTTCGTCTTCGCCGTCTCCGGGGCGCTGCTGGCCGTCCGCCGCAACTTCGACGTCTTCGGCATCGCCGTCCTCGCCGAGGTCACCGGCCTGGGCGGCGGCCTCTTCCGGGACGTGGTCATCGGTGCCGTCCCCCCGGCCGCCTTCACCGATCTCGGCTACTTCCTCACCCCGCTCGTCTCGGCCGCGCTGGTCTTCTTCCTCCATCCGGAGGTGGAGCGGATCAACAAGGCGGTCAATGTCTTCGACGCGGCGGGGCTGGGGCTCTTCTGCGTGACGGGCACGCTCAAGGCGGACGAGTACGGGCTCAGCCTGACCTCCTCGGTCGTGATGGGGTTGGCCACCGCCGCGGGCGGCGGCGTGCTGCGCGACGTGCTGGCGAACGAGGTGCCCTCGCTGCTGCGCTGGGACCGGGAGGTCTACGCGGTCCCCGCGGTCATCGGATCCAGCGCCGTGGCGCTGCTGATCCACCTGGACGCGGTACGTCCCGCCACGGCGGTGGGCGCGGCGCTGCTGGCCTTCGTGCTGCGGCTGCTGGCCCTGCACTACAACTGGCGGGCGCCGCGGGCGTGGAAGCGCAGCAGCGCGACGGTGGACGCGGAGGCGGCGGGGGGCACCCCGGAACCACCCCCTACCGAGCAGTAACAAATTCGGTGTACCGTCGCCCCATGTCCGACGCACCGTCCTGCACCGCCGTATCCGCCGCTCCCGCCGGCAGCAGCGAGTTCGACCGCGACACCGCGGTCCGCACCCTGCGGCCCGGCGTCCACGAGGCGCAGCTCTCCCCGGGCTGGGCCATCGGTACCGCCTTGAACGGCGGCTACCTGCTGGCCGTGGTGGGCCGCGCCCTGAGCCAGGCCCTCCCGCACCCGGACCCGTTCACCGTCACGGCCCACTACCTCACGGCCACCACCGCGGGCCCCGCCACCGTCCGCACCTCGGTGGCCCGCGGCGGGCGCACCGTCTCCACCGCGTCGGCCGGGCTCTTCCAGCTGGACGAGAGCGGTACGGAGGTGGAGCGCATCCGGGTCCTGGCGACCTACGGCGAACTGGACGCGCTCCGAGGCGAGGTGCGCACCAGCGCGACGCCGCCCGCCGTCCCGCCGCAGGATCAGTGCTTCCGGGCCACCGACCATCCCGGCGGTGACGCCGCCGTACCCGAGATGGGGCGCCGGCTCGACCTGCGCCTCGACCCGGAGACCTGCGGCTGGGCGCTCGGCGCGCCCAGCATGCGCGGCGAGATCCGCGGCTGGCTCGGACTGGCCGACGGGCGCGACCCGGACCCGCTCTCGCTGCTGATGGCCGTCGACGCGCTGCCGCCCACCGGCTTCGACCTGGGGCTCACCGGCTGGGTGCCCACCGTCGAGCTCACCGTCCATGTGCGCGCCCGCCCGGCGCCCGGTCCGCTGCGCATCGCCATCACCACCCGCAACCTGGCGGGCGGATTCCTGGAGGAGGACGCCGAGGTCTGGGACTCCGCCGACCGCCTGGTCGCGCAGTCCCGGCAACTGGCACGCGCGTAGCGCGGGCGAGGCGGCCGGCGGAGGCGGCCCGGGTGACAGGTGCGGGCGCCTCGATGTCCCTTTTCGTGTGATGTGCTTACGTAGGTCGGGAAAGTTTGCCTGCCCGAGAGAAAGCGACGCACGTGACCTACACAGTGAAGAGCACGCTTCCGGAGTCGGACCTCAGGACCGTCGCCGAGGCCCTGCAGGGCACGCTGCTGGACCTCATCGACCTCTCCCTCGCCGCCAAGCAGATCCACTGGAACGTGGTGGGGCCGCGCTTCCGCTCCATCCACCTCCAGCTCGACGAGGTCGTCGACACGGCCCGCCAGTACTCCGACATCGTCGCCGAGCGGGCCTCCGCGCTCGGCGTCAGCCCCGACGGCCGCTCCACCACGGTCGCGGGCGGCAGCGCCGTCAACACGGTCAAGGAGGGCTGGCTCCCCGACAACGACGCGGTCCGCCTGATGGTCGAGGCCCTCGGCGCCGTCATCACCAAGGCCCGGGAGCGGATGAAGGCCGTCGGTCCGGTCGACCCCGTCACCGAGGACGTCTTCATTCAGCTCACCGGCGTCCTGGAGAAGGAGCACTGGATGTTCCAGGCGGAGAACCGCGGCTGAGACCGGGGCGACGCCGGGCGCCCCCGGGGCCGCCCTCCGGGGGCGGGTTCCGGTGTCCGCGGGCCGCCGTGCGGGCGCCCGGGACTCCCGGTCGGCTCCGGAGGGGGCACGGACGCCGAGGTGCATACGCTGCCACGCGCCGGTCGTGCGCCCCGTGGGGAACCGTAGGATTGGGGAACCATGGCTGACTCCGCCCACCCCGTCTATCTCGACCACGCCGCCACCACGCCCATGTGGCCCGAAGCGGTGCGGACGATGACCGAACAGCTCGCGGTCGTCGGCAACGCCTCCTCGCTGCACGGCGCGGGACGGCGGGCCCGGCGCACGGTGGAGGAGGCCCGCGAGTCGCTCGCGGCCTCGCTCGGAGCGCGCCCCAGCGAGGTCGTCTTCACGGCGGGCGGCACCGAGGCGGACAACCTCGCCGTCAAGGGGCTCTACTGGGCCCGCCGGGACGAGGACGCCCGGCGCACCCGGGTGCTGGCCGGGCCGGTGGAGCACCACGCCGTGCTGGACGCCGTCGAGTGGCTGGCCGAGCACGAGGGCGCCCGCCTGGAATGGCTGCCGGTGGACGCGTACGGCCGGGTGCGCCCCGAGGCGCTGCGCGAGGCCCTCGCACGCGATCCCTCCGACGTCGCGCTGGCCACCGTCATGTGGGCGAACAACGAGATCGGCACGGTCACCCGGATACCGGAACTCGCCGAGGTCGCCGCCGAGTTCGACGTGCCACTGCACTCGGACGCGGTGCAGGCGTTCGGCCAGCTCGACCTCTCCTTCAGCGGGTCCGGGCTCGCCTCGATGGCCGTCACCGGCCACAAGACCGGCGGCCCCTACGGGGTCGGCGCGCTGCTGCTGCGGCGCGAGTACGCGCCGGTACCGCTGCTGCACGGCGGGGGCCAGGAGCGGCACGTGCGCTCCGGCACGCTCGACACCCCCGCCATCGCCGCGTTCGCCACGGCCGCACAGGTCTCCGTCGAGCGGCGGGCCGACTTCGTCCGCGAGGTGGGCGGCCTGCGGGACGCGCTGGTGGCGGCCGTCCGCGACGCCGTACCGGACGCGGTGCTCAACGGCGACCCGGACCCCGCCGGGCGGCTCGCGGCCAACGCGCACTTCTCCTTCCCGGGCTGCGAGGGGGACTCGCTGCTGCTGCTCCTGGATGCGCAGGGGATCGCGTGTTCGACCGGTTCGGCCTGCACCGCGGGCGTCGCCCAGCCCAGCCACGTGCTGCTGGCCACCGGCACCGCACCCGACCTGGCCCGGGGCACCCTCCGCTTCTCGCTGGGCCACACCACCACCAAGGCGGACGTGGACGCGCTGGCGCAGGCGATCGGCCCGGTCGTCGAGCGGGCCCGCACGGCGGGGCTGAGCTAGCCGCACCGGAGGAGCCGCACGCCCGGCCACTCACCCCGGCGGTCACTTGTCCCGGAGCGTGCTCTCCACCCGCATCTCGGTGCGGACCATCCGCAGATACTTGTCCCAGTCCCAGTGCCGCCCCGGATCGGTGTGGTCGGCGCCCGGCACCTCGTTGTGGCCGATGATGTGCCGCCGGTCGGCGGGGAAGCCGTAACGGGAGCAGATCCCGGCCGTCAGCCTGGCGGAGGAGCGGTACATGGCGTCCGTGAAGTCCTGCGGACGGTCTATCCAGCCCTCGTGCTCCACCCCGATGCTGCGCTCGTTGTACTCCTTGTTCGCCGCGTGGAAGGCGACGTCCAGCTCGCGGATCATCTGGATGATCTGCCCGTCCTGGCAGACGATGTAGTGCGCCGCGGCCTGGTGCTCCGGGTCCCGGAAGACCTTCACGGCCGCCGCCGCGCTGCCCTGCGTGACATGCACGATCACCCGGTCGATGCCGTAGTCCGCGGGCCGGTCGCCGCGGCGCATGTTCGCGTCGGCTGCGGCCACCCAGCGGGCGCGGGTGTCGTCCACCTCGCCCTCCAGCCGCGGCTTGTCGTTCCCCGGCATCCGCCACCACCAGCGCTTGAGCTCCTGCTGGGTGGCCACCCCGAGCACACCGAGGCCCACGAGGGTGCTGCCGCCGATCAGCAGCCGCCGCCGGGCGACCCCGCGGCCGCGCGTGCCTTCCGGGCCGCCGTCGCCGGAGGTGCCGACGCCCTCGTCCTGGCCGCCGGGACCGGTGTCCCGGCCCTCGCCGGGGCCGGACCCGGAACCGTCCGCCGGGCCGTCCTCGTGTCCGTCATCCGCCGCTGGTCCCATGCGCTCCCTAACGCGTTCGGGTGGCCGGGAGGTTCCGTCTACCCTGGAGGGCGCTATGACTACTGCATCCTCGCGGGGCACAGCCTCCGCGCGCCCGCTCCGTGTGCTGGCCGCCATGTCCGGCGGGGTCGATTCCGCCGTCGCGGCGGCCCGTGCCGTCGAGGCCGGACACGACGTCACGGGTGTGCATCTGGCTCTGTCCGCCAACCCTAAGTCGTTCCGCACGGGTGCGCGCGGCTGCTGCACCATCGAGGACTCGAACGACGCACGCCGCGCCGCCGACGTCATCGGCATCCCCTTCTACGTGTGGGACCTGGCCGAGCGCTTCCGCGAGGACGTGGTGGAGGACTTCGTCGCCGAGTACGAGGCGGGCCGCACGCCCAACCCCTGCCTGCGCTGCAACGAGAAGATCAAGTTCGCCGCGCTGCTGGACAAGGCGCTGGCGCTGGGATTCGACGCCGTCTGCACCGGCCATTACGCCACTGTTGTGACGCGTGCGGACGGGCACCGGGAACTGCACCGAGCGAGTGACCAGGCCAAGGACCAGAGCTATGTGCTGGGGGTACTGGACGAGCGGCAGCTGAGCCACGCGCTGTTCCCGCTGGGCGACACCCTCACCACCAAGGAGGAGATCCGCGCCGAGGCCGCGCGCCGCGGCCTGGCCGTGGCGAAGAAGCCCGACAGCCACGACATCTGCTTCATCGCCGACGGCGACACCCAGGGGTTCCTCGCCTCCCGGCTCGGCCGGGCCGAGGGCGACGTGGTCGACGAGTCCGGCGCCAAGGTGGGCAGCCACGACGGCGCCTACGGCTTCACCGTCGGCCAGCGCAAGGGCCTGCGGCTGGGGCACCCGGCACCGGACGGCAAGCCGCGCTACGTGCTGGACATCTCCCCGGTCGACAACACGGTCACCGTCGGCCCCGCGGCCTCCCTCGACGTCGCCGCCCTCACCGCGATCCGCCCCCGCTGGTGCGGTGCGCCCCCGGCGGAGGGCCCCCGCCCGTACACGGCGCAGCTGCGGGCGCACGGCGCCGAGACGCCGGTGGAGGCGGAGCTGGTCGAGGGCGAGCTGCGGGTGCGGTTCGCCGCTCCGGAGCGCGGCGTGGCACCGGGGCAGGCGATCGTGCTCTACGACGGCACCCGGGTGGTCGGCTCGGCGACGATCGACCGGACGGAGCGCGCCGTCCCGGCGGCCTGAGCGCGCGCAGCGCTGTCCCCGTCCCGGGCCCGCGGGACGCGCCGTGAGGCGGCGGTCCCGGGCAGCACGCGCACGGAGCGGCGGTCCGGGCCGGAGTTCCTGCCGGCCCGCGCCCTCGGCGTCCGAGGCCGCACAGTCCGGGCGCCGCGGCCTCAGGCGCCGAGCAGCTCCAGTGCCTGCGGGCCGTCGTCGGCGAAGCTGACGAGGTCCGCCAGCGGGACGGGCAGGAAGCCCTCGGCCTCCATCCGCGCCATCTGCTGCTTGAGGCCGTTGTAGAAGCCCGCGGTGTTGAGCACCACCACCGGCTTGCTGTGCATGCCGTGCTTGCGCAACTCCAGGATCTCGGTCGCCTCGTCCAGCGTGCCGGTGCCGCCCACCAGGACGACCACGGCGTCCGCGCGGTCCAGCAGGAGCGCCTTGCGCTCGGCGAGGTCGGCGGCCACGACCATCTCGTCGGTGTCCGGCCGTGCCACGTCCCGCAGGAACTCCACCGAGATGCCGATCAGCCGTCCGCCCGCGCCCTGCACGCCGTCGGCCACGATCTTCATCAGCCCCGAGTCCGAGCCGCCCCACACGAGGCTGTGCCCCCGCTTGCCGAGGAGTTCGGCGAACTCGCGGGCCGCTTCGGTGTAGACGCCGTCGAGCTCGGCGGCCGAGCAGAAGACGCAGATGTTCATGGGGGTCGAGGAGGAGGCCATGGGCCCAGCTTAGAGCCGGCCGCCCGGGGCCGGGAGGGAGGCGGGCGCCGACTGCCGGACGGGGTTCGGCGGCGGGCTGCGGGCCGGGTGACGGAGTGCGTACGCTGTGGCACGCCCGGGCGTACGCGGTGCGGCGCTCGGGGGCGACAGACCGATGCAGGGCTGACACAGGGCTGATTCAGGGGTGGGGGAGCGGAGTTGGACGCACGGCAGCGGCGGCGCTGGGCCTGGCTGACCGGGACCTGGGCGGTGCTCGTGGCGACCGGGGGCCTGCTGACGGTGAGCTGGCAGCAGGAGTCGGCTTCCGACGGCAGCGGACCGGGCTGGTACGACGCGGAGGACGCCCGGCGCTCCGGCGGCGGGGACGGCGACATCTCGGGCAACCCCATGCACGGCAGCGTGCCGGTCACTCCGAAGCCCGAGGAGGGCGAGCGGTACGGCGAACTCCGGCCGTCGATCCGGATGATCCCCCCGGAGGGTGGGTTCCGGGACTCGGTGACGGTCCGGCCCGAGCCGGTGCCCCGCGACAGCCGGGGTTCGGAGGTCCGGCCCCGCGAGTGGCAGCCCGCGCCCGATCCCGGGACGGGGTACTGATCCGCAGGGACGCGCCCGCCCTCCCCGGTGCGGACCGGGGAGGGCGGGCGGCCGTGCGCGATGCGGGTCACCGCTGCGCCGAGGTGGCGCCGCCGCTCAGCCCTTCGTCAGGGTGAAGCGGAAGATGCCCCAGGTCAGACGGCGCTTCTCGCCGCCTTCGACCCAGTGCGCGAGCCCCTTCTTCATCTGGCTCAGGTAGTCGCTGCTGATCTTCGAGGCGAGCCCGTCGGCCTCCTGCCGCTCGGTCTCCTGCAGCACCCGACCGTAGTGCCGCACGAGTTGCTCCCGCAGGTCCTCGAACCCTGCGTCCGAGTCCTCGTGCTCGGTCGGGGTGAAGCCGAGCCGGGTGAGCTCCCGCTTGTAGAAGCCGGGGGACCCCATGTCGTCGAGGTGGATGCGGTCCAGGATGGGCTGGATGGCGCTGAAGTCGGTGTCGTCGGCGGCCATCGGGTCGGTGAAGACCAGCTGCCCGCCCGGCTTCAGGACCCGGCGGACCTCCTCCAGCACCCGCAGTCGGTCCCCGCTGTGCAGGAACGCGTCCTGCGACCAGACCACGTCCACGCTGGAGTCGGGGAACGGCACGCTCTCGAAGGAGCCGTCCACCACCTCGATCCGGTCGGTGAGGCCGCGGATCGCGTTCAGCTCCTTGTGCCGCTGGTTCTCCACCTCGCTGAGGTTGAGCGCCTGGACCGCGCAGCCGAAGGTCTCGGCGAGGTAGCGGGCCGAGCCCCCGAAGCCGGAGCCGAGGTCGAGGACGCGGGAATCCCGGTCGAGCCCGAGCCCGGAGGCCATGCGCTCGACGGTGTGCCGACTGGCCTCCGCGATGGGCTGCTCGGCATCCGAGTAGATGCCGACGTGAATATCCTCGCCACCCCACACGGAGGAATAGAAGGTGTCCGCGTCGGGGGAGTTGTAATAACTCCGCGCAGTACCCACGGCGCCGCCGTAAGTGCCTTCTCCCTCATCTTCCGGGTGATATTCCTTCTCTGCGACATGCACGAAGAAGTCGGGCTGCTCGTCCCGGTAGGTGTGCTGGAAGTCGCCGTACGTCTCGATGCGCTGGAATCCGACGTCCGACATGAGGCGCCGCGTGTAGTCCTTGCGGAGCGGGAACATGTTGAGGTGGTAGTCGGCGCCGCCGGCGAAGCGGTACCGCATGCGGCACAGCCCCTCGTCCATGTATTCCGGCTCGACCGCGACGTCCTCGCCGCAGTAGTAGTACGTGTGCTTGCTGGAGTACCCGCGGTCCAGAATCGCGTCGTAGTTGCGCTGATCCAGGATGAGGATTCCGTCGTGCTTCAGCATCGCGTAGAACTCGGCCAGCGCCTTCCGCCGGTCGCGTTCCGAGAAGAGATGCGTGAAGGAGTTGCCGAGGCACACGATGGCGTCGTACTCACCGTGAACGTCCCGGTTGAGCCAGCGCCAGTCGGCCTGGACGACCCGCAGGATATGGTCGCCGTGCTTCATTCCGTTTTCGAACGCCATCGCGAGCATGTCGGCACTTCCGTCCGCGCTCACGGTTTCGAATCCGGCTTCCAACAGCCGCACCGAGTGAAACCCGGTCCCTGTCGCGACGTCGAGGACGCTCCGCACTCCTCGCTTTCGCAGCAGGTCGATGAAGAAATTTCCCTCGCTCTCCGCTCGCTTCTCCCAATCTATGAGAGAATCCCACTTCTCCACGAAGCTGGGGACGTATTCCTCTGTATAGTGTCCGGTTTCCCGGACCTCGACGGGGTTGTCTCCGAATTCCTGAGCCGGTCGCGCGGAAATGACGAAACCTCCAGTGGTAGAGACGGTGGCCCAAGGCGCGGTCCCCGAGGACGCACCAGGCTTCGGGCTCGGTGAACCGCGCGTGGTCTCCGGTGCATAGCTATCCAACCCCCGGAGATCTATGCCACCAACTGGCTGATGCATGCGTGCGATTGTCCGGAAAACGCGCTCCGACCAGCATCTTTCCGATTCCAGATTTTCGGCGGGCCGGTGGGGCCCACCTGCCGCAGCAAACAGGACAGTTGGGTATGCTGCGGCTGGCAGCACCACAATTCAGACGACTCGTGGCATCCTCGTACAACACCGCACCGAGCTTGTGAGCACTCATGGCCAAACGCACTTCCTCCGCCCTCTCCTCCGCCTCCTCCTCGTTCCGTGGCCGGGACATCGGTATAGACCTCGGCACGGCCAACACGCTGGTGTACGAACGCGGGCGCGGAGTGGTACTCGACGAGCCCTCCGTCGTCGCGATCGACACCCGCACCGGAAAAGTGCTGGCGGTCGGCGCCCAGGCGCGCCAGGCCGTCGGACGAACTCCCGGATCGATCACCGCGACCCGCCCGCTCAAGGGCGGAGTGATCACCGATTTCGAGGCGACGGAGGGAATGCTGCGGTACTTCATCCGCGCCGCCCGCGACGGCCGGGGCCGCGGCAGGTCGCCCCGGGTCGTGGTGTGTGTACCCAGTGGGGTCACCGGGGTCGAGCGGCGTGCCGTGCTGCAGACCGCAAGCCGCGCCGGCGCCCGGTCCGTGCGGCTGATCGAGGAACCCATAGCTGCAGCGATCGGCGCCGGGCTGCCGGTGCACGAGGCGCGCGGCTCGATGGTCGTGGACATCGGCGGCGGCAGCACGGAGATCGCCATCATCTCGCTGGGCGGGATGGTCGTCTCCCGGTCGGCCCGGGTCGCGGGCGACGCGCTGGACGCGGCCATCGCCTCCTGGATCGAACGGGAGTACACCATCGCCGTCGGCGAGCGGACCTCCGAGGAGATCAAGATGTCCCTCGGCAGCGGCGAGTTCGTCCCGGTGCGCGGGCGCGACAAGCACACCGGGATGCCCAAGGTGGTCCAACTCTCGCCCGGGGAGATCGTCGAGGCCGTCGAGCGGCCGGTGCGCTCCATCGTGGCCGCCGTCCAGGCGGCGTTCGAGGAGTGCCCGCCGGAGCTGTACGGCGACATCATGGAGCGCGGCCTCGTCCTGACCGGCGGCGGCGCCCTGCTGCACGGCCTCGACGAGCGGCTGATCAAGGAGACCGGGATGCCGGTGACCATCGCCGACGAACCGCTGGGGTGCGTGGCCCTGGGCACCGGGCGCTGTCTGGAGGAGTACGACAAACTGGAGTCGATCTTCGCGGCCTGAGGGCGCGCCGCCCCGGGCCTGCTCCCGGGCCCCGGCCGCCCGCCGCTCCGGTGAGCCGCCCCGCGGCCGGACCACCGGGGTGCGGGATCATGGGGGCATGGCAACACATGTGATCACAGGCGCGGGCTCCGGGATCGGCGCCGAGGTGGCCGGCCGCCTCCTGGACCGCGGCGACACCCTCTACCTGCTCGCCCGGAACGCGGGCCGGGCCAAGGAACTGGCCGCCCGGTTCGAGGGCGCCCACACCCTGGTCGGCGACCTGGCCGAACCGGGCCGCCTCTCCTGGGCGTTCGAGCACCAGGCGCTTCCCGAGGAGGTCGACTCGCTGCTGCACGTCGCCGGGGTCGTCGAACTGGGGACCGTCGGCGAGAGCACCCCCAAGCTGTGGCAGGCCACGCTCGCCGCCAACCTGACGGCGCCCGCCGAGCTGACCCGGCTGCTGCTGCCGCAGCTCCGCCGCTCCCGCGGCCACGTCGTCTTCGTCAACTCCGGCGCCGGCCTGCGGGCCAACCCCGAGTGGGGCGCCTACGCGGCGAGCAAGCACGGCCTCAAGGCGCTGGCGGACGCGCTGCGCGGCGAGGAGAGCGCCAACGGGGTGCGCGTCAGCTCCGTCTATCCCGGGCGCACCGCCACCCCCATGCAGGAGAAGGTGCACCGCCAGGAGGGCAAGGAGTACGACCCCGAGCGCTGGATCCCCGCGGAGGCCGTGGCCACCAGCATCCTGACGGCCCTGGACCTGCCCAGGGGCGCGGAGATCACGGACCTGTCCGTGAAGCCCGGAGGCTGACCCGGTGAGCGAGAGCACACAGACCGGCGGCGGCGCCCTCCCCTGGGGTCCCGCGGCAGCCGGCGGCATCGGGTCCATGCCCGGCACGGACGTCCGCGAGGCGGCCAGGACGGTCACCGGCGCGTTCGAGGCACCGCAGCACCTGCCGCACCTGCCGGAGCTGCCGGCCAGGGGGCCGGGCGCCGACATGCTGGGCCGTACCGCGGGCCTGCTGGCCGAGATGTACGTCCACCTGGAGCCCAGCGGCTGGCGGATCAGCGACCGGCCGGGCCGGGACACCCGCCGGGCCCGCGCCTGGCTGGGCGAAGACCTCGACGCGCTGGAGGAGTTCACCCAGGGGTACGGCGAAGGGGAAGCGCCACGAGGGCTGAAGGTCTCGGCCGTCGGGCCGTGGACGCTCGCCGCCGGACTGGAGCGGCGCAACGGCGAGGCCATGCTGGGCGACAGCGGAGCCGTCCGGGACCTGGCCGCCTCGCTGGCCGAGGGGCTGGCGGCGCATCTGGCGGACGTGCGGCGCCGGGTGCCGGGTGCCGTGCCCGTGCTGCAGCTGGACGAGCCCTCCCTCACCGCCGTGCTGCGCGGCAGCGTGCGCACGGCCAGCGGGTACCGCACCCACCCGGCCGTGGACCGGGCGGTGGTCGAAGGGGTGCTCCGCGAGCTGCTCGCGGTGCACGACGGCCCCACGGTCGTGCACTCGTGCGCGCCGGGTGTGCCGCTCGGGCTGTTGCACCGGGCGGGTGCGGACGCCGTCTCACTGGACCTCTCGCTGCTCACCGAGCGTGACGACGAGAGGGTCGGCGCGGCCGTGGAGGGCGGACTGCGGCTCTTCGCGGGTGTCGTACCGTCCACCGAGCCGGACGGCGGGGCATTGTCAGACCCTGCCGGTAGCGTCGGGGGTGTCAGGTCGTTGTGGCGCAGGCTCGGGCTGTCCCCGGGGCTGCTGGCCGAGTCCGTCGTGGTCACCCCCACCTGCGGGCTGGCGGGGGCCTCGCCCGCGTACGCGCGGCAGGCGCTCGCCCACTGCGTCCGGGCAGCACGAGCACTCGCTGACAACCCTCAGTGACGGGAGGACCCACGGTGGCGGGCGAAGAGGACGGAACGGTCCCCGCGCAGCAGCGGGAGGAGCACCAGCGCCTCGCGGAGCAGGTCGAGGAGCACCGCTTCCGGTACTACGTCAAGGACGCACCGGTCGTCAGCGACGCCGAGTTCGACCGGCTGCTGCGGCGACTGGAGGCGCTGGAGGAGGAGCACCCCGCGCTGCGCACCCCGCAGTCCCCGACCCAGCAGGTCTCCGGGCGGTACGAGACGGAGTTCACGGAGGTCGCCCACCGGGAGCGGATGCTCTCGCTGGACAACGCCTTCGACGACGAGGAACTGGGCGAGTGGGCCGACCGCGTGGCCCGCGAGCTGGAGGGGGTGGACTACCACTTCCTGTGCGAGCTGAAAGTCGACGGCCTCGCGGTGAACCTCACCTACGAGCACGGCCGGCTGGTCCGCGCGGCGACCCGCGGCGACGGCCGCACGGGTGAGGACATCACCCCCAACGTGCGGACGATCTCCGACATCCCCGAGCGGCTGACCGGCGAGGGGCTGCCGGAGCTGGTCGAGGTGCGCGGCGAGGTGTTCTTCCCCATGGAGCGCTTCGAGGAGCTGAACGCCCGGCTGGTCGAGGCGGGCGAGAAGCCCTTCGCGAACCCGCGCAACGCGGCGGCCGGCTCGCTGCGCCAGAAGGACCCGCGGGTGACGGCCACCCGCCCGCTGCACATGGTGGTGCACGGGATCGGTGCCCTGGAGGGCTTCGCGAAGGAGGACTTCTCCCGCCTCTCGAACGTCTACCACCTGCTGCGCGAATGGGGCCTGCCGACCTCGGCACACGCCGAGGTGGTGGACGGGCTGACGGGCGTACGCCGGTTCATCGCCCACTACGGCGAACACCGGCACTCGGTGGAGCACGAGATCGACGGCGTCGTCGTCAAGCTGGACGAGATCCGCCTCCAGGGGCGGCTGGGGGCCACCTCGCGCGCGCCGCGCTGGGCCATCGCGTGGAAGTACGCGCCCGAGGAGGTCAACACCAAGCTGGTCGACATCCGCGTCGGTGTGGGCCGCACCGGCCGGGTCACGCCGTACGCGGTGGTGGAGCCGATCACGGTGGCCGGTTCCGAGGTGGAGTTCGCCACGCTGCACAACCAGGACGTGGTCAAGGCCAAGGGCGTGCTCATCGGTGACACGGTCGTGCTCCGCAAGGCGGGCGACGTGATCCCCGAGATCCTGGGCCCGGTCGCCGACCTGCGCGACGGCACCGAGCGGGAGTTCGTGATGCCCGCCGAGTGTCCCGAGTGCGGATGGGCGCTCCAGCCCATGAAGGAGGGCGATGTCGATCTGCGCTGCCCCAACGCCCGCTCCTGCCCGGCCCAGTTGCGCGAGCGGCTGTTCTATCTGGCGGGCCGCAAGGCGCTGGACATCGAGCACTTCGGCTACGTGGTCGCCAGCGCGCTGACCCAGCCGCTGGAGCCCGCGCAGCCGCCGCTGCGCGACGAGGGCGGACTCTTCGATCTGACGGTGGAGGACCTGCTGCCCATCGTGGCCTATGTCCTCGACCCGGACAGTGGGCTGCCCAAGCGGGACCCCGCGACCGGCGAGGACAAGACGGTCACCCTGTTCGCCAACAAGCAGGGCGAGCCGCGCAAGAACACCCTGGCGATGCTGGAGAACATCCGGGCGGCCAAGGAGCGTCCGCTCGCCCGGATCATCACCGGTCTCTCCATCCGGCACGTCGGCCCGGTGGCCGCCGAGGCGCTGGCCCGCGAGTTCCGCTCGCTGGACCGGATCGCCGCGGCCGAGGAGGAGGAGCTGGCCGCCACCGAGGGCGTGGGGCCCACCATCGCCGCCTCGCTCAAGGCGTGGTTCGCCGAGGACTGGCACCGTCAGATCGTGGAGCGGTGGAGCGCCGCCGGAGTCCGGATGGAGGCGGAGGACGCGGGGGAGGAGGGACCGCGTCCGCTGGCGGGGCTGACCACGGTCGTCACCGGCACCCTGGCCTCCTACACCCGGGACGGGGCCAAGGCCGCGCTGCAGGAACAGGGCGCCAGGGTCACCGGATCGGTCTCGAAGAAGACCGACTTCGTCATCGTGGGCGAGAACCCTGGCTCGAAATACGACAAGGCAGTGCAGGCGAAGGTGTCGATTCTGGACGACGACGGGCTCGCCGTCCTGTTGGCCGAGGGGCCGGAAGCGGCCCGTGCGGCGGCGCTGACGACTGGGGAGGAGGAGGAAGCGGACGTCTGACGGCGGAGCGGACCACCAGGGGTGAGTCCGGGGCATTCCCCAACGCACCACCCCTGCCGCGCCGTTCACGCACAGGCCACATCCGGCCACCTCCGCCCCGCCCCTCACGTGCGCGGAACTCCGCCGTCCGCCCCCGCCGTCCGCGGGACGCGCTCCGGCCGGGCACGCAGCGCGTAGACGCATTCAGGGCAAGAGCGGCCGATCGCTGCCCCTCTTCCCAGACAGCGGCCTACTGTTGACACAGACGTCTGTCGTGGCGAGGGGCAGGCGTGGACGGCTGCGAGAGGGACCAGGATGCTGGATTTCTCCGGGGGATCCAGGCCCCCGTTCTCCCGCCTGCCCTCGGACGGCACCCGGGGCAGGGCGGGGCGAGACACCGGGGCGGGCAGGCCGGCGGGTGCGACGGAGAACCGGGACGCGCCTGCCCGCGGCGCGGGCAGCGGGCCGGAGGCCGGAGCGGGCGGCGGGGAGGAAGTGCCGTGGCTCCAGCGGCTCGTGGCGCTGCGCCCTCCGCTGCTGCCCGCGCTGGCGGTGGCCGCCGCGGCGCTCGCGCTGGCCGCGGGCGCCGCCCGAGTGCTGTGGCGCGGCGGCATGCTCTTCCCGGACGGCACGCCCGGCTGGTCGTTCGCGGTCCTCACCGGCTGTGTGGTGGCGCACCTGGTCACCATGAGCCGGGACCGCTGGTGGAGCGGCACCGGCTCGGGCCCGGCGCTGACCCTCGCCGTCCTGCTGCTGTACGGCTGGGTGCCCGCACTGCTGGTCAGCCTCGCGGTCGTGGTGCTGGTCGGCGGGGCGCGGCGGCACCGCTGGCGGCAGGCGTTCGTGCACGGCGCCATCGACATCCTCGGCATCGCCGCCGCAGGGCTCGCCCTCGCCCTGTGCGGGGTGCACCCCTCGGTCGAGGACCCGTGGCAGCCCGACGACTGGTCGCCGGCCGCCGGGGCCGTGATCCCGCTGGCAGCCGCCGGGTATCTGCTGACCACCCGGGGACTGCAGTGGTTCTGCTTCGCCCCGCGCACCCGCGGGCTGCCCTCGGCGCTGCGCACCGCCGTGGTGCGGCAGGGGCTGATCGCCGTCGCGCTGCTGGGCATCGCGCCGCTCATCGTCGTCGTCGCGGTGCACAAGTCGCCGCTCCTGCCGCTGTTCGCCGTCCCGCTCATCGCACTCGACTCCACCCTGCGCATCGCGCGGGCCCGCGCCGAGGAGCAGTTGCGCGACCCGCTGACCGGCCTGCCGAATCGGCTGTGGCTGCTGGAGCGCGCCTGGGCCGCCCTGGACGAGGCCGAACGCACCGCCGAACGCGCCGCGCTGGTCCTCATCGACCTCGACCGCTTCCGCTCCGTCAACGACACCCTCGGCCATCTCGCCGGCGACCGGCTGCTGTTGCAGATCGCCGAGCGGCTGCGTGCCGCCCTGCCGCGCGGTGCCGAGGCGGCCCGGCTCGGCGGGGACGAGTTCGCCGTCCTGCTGCCCGTCGCCGACTCCACCACCAGCGCCCAGCGGATCGCCCGGGGCCTGGTCTCCGCGCTCAGCTCCCCGCTCGATCTGGACGGGCTCACGCTGGTGCTGGAGGCCAGCGCCGGAGTCGCCGTCTACCCCGAACACGCCACCGAGGCGGAGGGGTTGCTGCGCCGCGCGGACGTGGCGATGTACGAGGCCAAGCGCGACCGCACCGCCGTGGAGGTCTACGAGGCCACCCGGGACGGCAACACCCCCGACCGGCTCGGCCTGCTGGCGGATCTGCGGCGCGCGCTGGACGCGGGCGAGGTCGAACTGCACTACCAGCCCAAGGTCGGGTTCGACGGCACCGTCTCCGGGCTGGAGGCGCTGGTGCGCTGGGTGCACCCGGAGCGCGGCCGCGTCCCCCCGGACGAGTTCATCGCCATCGCCGAGACCTCGGGCCTGATGCCGCGGCTGACCGAGTACGTACTGGAGACCGCGCTCGCCCAGGTGGCGACCTGGCGCAGGGGCGGGCTGACGGTGCCGGTGGCGGTCAACGTCTCGCCGCGCGACGTGCACTCGCCCGGGTTCGCCGGGGCCGTCGCGGCCCGGCTGGCCCGGCACGGGGTGCCCCCCGGGGCACTCCAGTTGGAGATCACCGAGCATGTGCTGCTGGAGGACCCGCAGCAGGCGGCCGACACCCTGGCGGGGCTGACCGGTCACGGCGTGAAGATGTCGCTGGACGACTTCGGGACGGGCTACTCCTCGCTGGTGCATCTGCGGCGGCTGCCGGTGAGCGAGCTGAAGATCGACCGCTCGTTCGTGGCCCGGCTGGCCGTGGACACCGAGGACGCGGAGATCGTGCGGTGCACCGTCGACCTGGCGCACTCCCTGGGGCTGCTGGTGGTCGCCGAGGGCGTGGAGGACGACGAGACCTGGGAGCGGCTGCGCGACCTGGGCTGCGACGCGGTGCAGGGGTGGCTGGTGGCCGCGGCCATGCCGCCCGGCGAGACCACGGCCTGGCTGCGGGCCCGGGAGGTTCCGGCGGACCGCTCCCTCCCCTCCGGGCCGCCCGCGCGCACTCCGTGACGGAAGCCCTGCGGGCGCCGTGCTGTGGCGGCTGCGGACACCGTGACGAGCCGACGGGTACGCCGCCGATCCGCCGCCGGTCGGGGTGCCCCGGTCGGCGCGGCCCGGGTCACCCTGCCGCGGCTTCCTCCACCAGCGCGTACAGCAGGTCGTAGGCGGTCGGTACCAGCCGGCAGCCGCGGTAGCGGCGGGTTGCCACGGCGGTGAGGCCGGTGCCGGACGCCGGGTGGAAGCCGCAGAACGCCTGCTGCCCGAAAGTCGCACCGGCGTGGAAGAGGAGCGGCCCGCCCGGCGCGGGGTGCTGGAACCAGGTCAGGGTGTGGGTCTCACCGCGCTCCCCGCCCCGGTGCAACTGGGGTTGCTGCACCGCGCGCAGCGGCCCGCTCAGCGGGGAGGCAGCGGGGTCGAGGTGGGCCTCCAGGAAGCCGAGCAGATCGTGCGGGGTGGCCCGGACGGCCCCCGCCGCTGCGAAGCCGCCCATGTCGGCGGCCGGGACGGGGGTGCGGCCGTCCCTCCGGTGCCCGACCGCGTCCGCGCCGGCGGGGCCAGGGCCCAGCGTGGTGCCGGTCAGCCCGAGGGGCCGCAGCACCCGGGTGCCCAGCAGCGCGGGGAAGCTGCCGCCACCCGCCTGGGAGAGGGCGGGTCCCAGCAGTGCGATCCCGAAGTTGGAGTAGATCCACCGGCGGCCCGCCGGATGCCGCGGCCGGGTGGCGGCGAAGCTGCGCAGCAGCCGCTCGGTGCCGAAGCGGGCGTAGCCGTTGCTGTGCGGCCGCAGCAGCGCGCCCGGGACGAGTGCGTGCGGGACGCGGGGCAGCCCGGAGGTGTGCGTGGCCAGATGGCGCAGCGTGATGCGGTGGGCCGCGCGGTGCACGGGCCGGACCGCGGGCGGCAGGTGGGCCGTGAGCGGATCGTCCTGGTGCAGTACACCCTCGTCGGCCAGCGTCGCCAGCAGCAGCACGGTGTAGGTCTTGGAGAGCGAGCCCAGTTCGTAGCGCAGCGCCTCGCGCGGAGTGGCCGGCGGCTGTGCCCGGCCGCCGGCCACCACGGTGCGCCGGCCGTGCCGGGTGACGCCGAACACCACGTCCGGTGCGTCCACGCGGGCCACTTCGCGGGCCAGCCGGTCGGTGAGCGCGGCCTCGGAGCCGCAGGTGTTCACCCGCGGCTCGGCGAGCGCGGTCCGGGCGCCGCCCGGGCTCACGCGCCGCCGCCCGACAGGGCGCGGGAGGTGGCCATCGCGGAGGCGAACGCGGACACCAGCGTGGGGTGGTGCACCAGGTCGAAGACATCGGACGGATCACCCTCCGGCATCCCGCCGCACACCGGCATCGCGCCCGTCGGCGACTGCGCCGCCGCGTACCGCTCCCACAGCGCCCCGTCCAGGGCGGCGCGTGGCAGGCAGGCGTCGACGATGAAGAGTTCGCCCAGCAGGTCCCAGTGCTCCAGTTCGGACCAGTCCGCCGCCCAGGCGGGCAGATACAGCTCCAGATAGCGGGCCAGCTCCTCGGGGATGCCCTCGGGCTGTTCGCCCCAGTTGGTCAGGTGGAAGACGGTGTGGGTGATGTCGTAGGCGATGTGCAGCTGCACCGCCCACGGCTCGGGCTGCCGGCCCAGCACGGTGGTCGCGAGGGTCTCGGTGAAGTCGCCGCTCGGATCCAGCCCCATCCGGCGCTCCGCGTTCAGGACGCCGAGCCGCCGGTTGGGGACCATCTCCAGGGCCTGCCAGGCGCGGGTGGCGCGCGGGGCGCGCAGCGCGGCCTCCAGCCCGGGGTGCCGGTGGCCCAGTTCGTGGAAGACGGCGTAGATCTCCAGCGGCACCGGGGAGAAGGGCTCGTCCTGCTGGAGCCTGGCCAGGACGTTGCCGCCGTCCAGCAGCTCCCGCCAGGCGAAGTCCAGCAGCGAGGTGGCCCGCTCCCGCTGGCGGCCGCCTGCCACACCCTCCCGGGAGAGCATCCGCATGTTGATGGCCAGCTCGCCGATCGGCTTGAGGCGCTCCATCAGCGCGTCGCCGCGCGCCCGGTCCGCCTCCGTGAGCCGGAAGTGGTCGCGGTTGGCGTCGAGCCAGGCCAGCGCGCGGTCGCCGACGCCGTGCAGCAGGGCGGGAGGGGCGGGTGCGGGGGCGGTCGTGGTCATCCGGGGGCCTCGCTGTCCAGGGTCGCGGTCCGGGCCAGGGTGCCGGCGAACGCCAGCACGAGCGTGGAGTGGTAGCAGGCGGTGAAGCACTCGGCGGGGCCGGTGCCGGGCGGCGGTGGGTCGTCCCGCTCGGGCAGCGCGCCGTCGGCGGTGCGTGCCGCGGCCAGCCGCTGCCAGGCCGCCGCGTCGAACGCGGCGCCGGGCAGGCAGGCGGCGACGGCGAGGAGTTCTCCGGCCAGGTCCCACAGCCGCTCCTCCAGCCAGCTGCCCAGCCATGCCGGGAGCCACAGTCGCAGGTACCCGGCCGCGGCGGGGGAGAGCCGGGAGGGGGCGCGGCCCCAGTCGGTCAGGTGGAAGACGTCGTGGGTGAGTCCGTAGGCCGTCCGGCACTCCAGGAACCAGGGCTCGGGCAGCCGCCCGAGCCAGGTGTGCGCCAGTGCGGCGCCGAAGTCCGTGTGGTGCGGCACCCCGATCCGGGCCTCGGCGTTGAGCACGGCCAGGGTGCGGGTGTGGTCCTCGCGGGCCAGTTGCCAGCCGCGCAGCCCGGTCGTGGTCCGCACCAGCTCGTCCACGGCGGCGTCGCGCAGTCCGGCCCGGGCGAAGCTGCCGTACAGCTCCACCGGGTAGGTCGCCTGCGGCTCGCCCCGTACGAGCTCGGCGAACAGCTCGCCCTCGCGGGCCTCCTGCCAGGCGTGCGCGAGCAGCCGGCGCGCCCGGTCGCGGAGCTCCGGCAGCGGATGGAGCTGCGCGATCAGGGCCGAGAGCTCGGCGAGTTCACCGAGTGGTTTGAGGGTCAGATTGGGATCGGCGGTGGTCGCCACGTCCGGCGGCAGCCGGAAGTGCGCGCGGTGCCGCTCGATCCACTCCAGGCCCTCGGCGACCAGGGTGTCGAGGAGTTCCGCGCCGGGGTGGGCGCGCGGCTCCGCGGGAGCCGCGCGGGCGGTGGTCACCGGCCCCGTCCGAAGAAGGTCCGCGCGGCGCTGAGATGCACGGCGGCCCGCGGATCGCCGCTCATCTGCTGCACGAACCGCAGTCCGCTGTCCAGGCCGAGCGAGGGCGGGGTCTGCGGCAGTCCGGCCAGCCATCTGCCGAGCCCGGCGGCCTGCTGCCAGTCGCGGCGGCGCACCGCGCGCACGAACCCGCGCGCCAGGTCCTCGGTCCGGCCGGACAGCCGGTCGGTGAGGTCGCCGGCGAGTCCGGGCAGGGCGAGCGAGGCGAGCTGGGAGACCCGGTGCGAGAGCCGGGGCCAGGGGTCGGTGTCCAGCCAGCCGTCCGCCGGGTCGGGCGCGGGCGGCAGCTGTGCCGCGTGCGCGGGCAGCAGTGCGCGGGTGGCCTCGACCAGTCCGCGGTAGCTCCAGGTGGAGACGGCCGTGGGGTCGTCGCCGGGCGGGAAGGCGGTGAGCGCCTGCCGCACCAGGGCCGCGTCCGCGCTCCCCGCACCGTCGGCTCCGCGGCCGCCGTCCAGCGCGTACGGGGCGAGGGCATCGGCCCCCAGCACCCGGACCGCCGCGGGCGAGAGCGCGTCCTCCTGGGGCAGGGTCCTGGTGAGCGCATACGGATCGCCCTCGCCGCGGAGGGCGAGGGCGATCCCGGATGCGGCATCAGCGATGACCGCGTGCAACGCGGCTGCTCCCTGTGCCTGTTCCGTCAAGGCGACCCCCTACTTGGTCTCCGTCTTGGGACGGGGGGTCGGGGGAGAGATCAGCAGCAGCGCGGCGAGGAGCAGCCCACCACCGCACTCCCGGGTGTCACGGAAGACGCCGTCCGGCTCGGGGGCGCTCATCAGGCCATCCACCTCGGCGGCGAGCGCCGCGGTCTCGGGCTGGGCGGTGCGATCCATAGGCATACGATCACTCCTTTTTCGTTGGGGACGGCTTCCATGGTGACCTGTGCCTCATAGGTACGCAATTCGGGTAAACGGTACATATTCCTGACTCTCTGACCAGCAGCGACGCGCCCCGCGGCGCACGAGCGGCCGTCCCTCCACCGCCGGAGCACCCGAGCGGGAAAGCCGTTCCCCGGCAGTCGGGGGCGCCCCATAGGATTGGGGCGGACAATCCGACACTCACCCAGAGGACCGCTGCATGCCTGGCATCTCGCGCGAGGAGGTCGCCCACCTCGCGAAGCTGGCGCGCCTGGAGCTGAAGGACGAAGAGCTCGATCACTTCGCCGGACAGCTCGACGACATCATCGGCGCGGTGGCCGCCGTCTCCGATGTCGCCGACGAGGCCGTACCACCGACCTCCCACCCGCTCCCGCTCACCAACGTCATGCGACCGGACGAGGTCCGTCCGTCGCTGACCCCGCAGCAGGCGCTCTCCGGAGCCCCCGCGCAGGAGCAGCAGCGATTCAAGGTCCCGCAGATCCTGGGGGAGGAGTGACCGGGATGTCAGAGGAACTGATCACGCTGACCGCCGCCGAGCTGGCGGCCCGGATCGCGAGCGGTGAGGTCACCGCCGTCGAGGCGACCGAGGCCCATCTGGCCCGGATCGGCGCCGTGGACGAGAAGGTCAACGCCTTCCTGTACGTGGACCGCGAGGGCGCGCTCGCCCGGGCCCGGGAGGTCGACGCGAAGCGGGAGCGCGGCGAGAAGCTGGGGCCGCTGGCCGGCGTCCCGCTGGCGCTGAAGGACCTGTTCACCACCGAGGGGGTGCCGACCACCGCGGGGTCGAGGATCCTGGAGGGCTGGATCCCGCCCTACGACGCGACGGTCACCAAGCGCCTCAAGGACGCCGACGTCGTCATCCTCGGCAAGACCAACATGGACGAGTTCGCCATGGGGTCCTCCACCGAGAGCAGTGCCTACGGCCCGACCGCCAACCCCTGGGACCTCACCCGGATCCCGGGCGGTTCCGGCGGCGGCTCGGCCGCCTCGCTCGCCGCGCACATGGCGCCGCTGGCCATCGGCACGGACACCGGCGGCTCGATCCGTCAGCCCGCCGCCGTGACCGGCACGGTCGGCGTCAAGCCCACCTACGGCGGGGTCTCCCGGTACGGGATGATCGCTTTCTCCTCGTCGCTGGACCAGGGCGGTCCCTGCGCCCGTACGGTGCTGGACGCGGCGCTGCTGCACAGCGTCATCGCGGGCCACGACGAGCGGGACTCGACCTCCATCGCGCAGCCGGTCCCGGACATCGTGGCGGCGGCCCGCAACGGCTCGGCGAGCGGGATGCGCGTCGGCGTCGTCAAGGAGTTCCGCGGCGAGGGCTACCAGGACGGCGTGATGCAGCGCTTCGACGAATCCGTCGAACTGCTGCGCGAGCTGGGTGCGGAGATCGTGGAGCTGTCCTGCCCCTCGTTCACCAAGGCGCTGGCGGCCTACTACCTGATCGCCCCGTCCGAGTGCTCCTCCAACCTGGCCCGGTTCGACGCCATGCGCTACGGCCTGCGCAGCGGCGACGACGGCGGCCACTCGGCGGAGGAGGTCACCGCGCTGACCCGGGAGGCGGGCTTCGGCGACGAGGTCAAGCGCCGCGTCATGCTCGGCACCTACGCGCTCAGCTCCGGCTACTACGACGCCTACTACGGCTCGGCGCAGAAGGTCCGCACCCTGATCACCCGTGATTTCGAGAAGGCGTTCGAGCAGGTGGACGTGGTGGTCTCACCGACGTCCCCCACCACCGCCTGGCCGATCGGCGAACGCGTCGACGACCCGATGGCGATGTACCTCGCCGACGTCTGCACACTCCCGTCCAACCTGGCGGGCAACTCCGCCATGTCCATCCCGTGCGGGCTCGCGCCGGAGGACGGGCTCCCGGTGGGGCTGCAGATCATCGCCCCCGCCATGGCCGATGACAGGCTCTACCGTGTCGGTGCGGCCCTGGAGGCCGCCTTCCAGGCACGTTGGGGGCACCCGCTGCTAGAGGAGGCACCGTCGCTGTGAGTTCGAAGCTGCAGAAGGCCAAAGGTTTCAAGAAGTCCAGGACCGGGCTGTACTTCTCCATCGCCACCTCGCTGATCGGTGTCCCCGGCACCGTCAAGCGCGCCAAGGAGGCGAAGAAGGAGGGGGACATGCTGCAGCTCGTCGATGTGGCGGTCTCCGCGGCCGGCATCGTCACCGGCGTCGTGCTGCTGGTGCGCGAGCTGCGCCGGCTCGACGTCGTCGACGACATCCTCGACGACTGACGCGGGAGAGAAAGGTACGTTTTCCGTGACCGTCACCGAACTGGTGTCGTACGACGAGGCACTGGCCTCCTACGACCCCGTCATGGGCCTCGAGGTCCACGTCGAGCTCGGCACCAGGACCAAGATGTTCTGCGGCTGCTCGACCGAGCTGGGAGCCGAGGCGAACAGCCAGGTCTGCCCGACCTGCCTGGGACTGCCCGGTGCGCTGCCCGTCGTCAACAAGGTGGGCGTGGAGTCCGCCGTCCGGATCGGCCTCGCGCTGAACTGCCGGATCGCCGACTGGTGCCGCTTCGCCCGGAAGAACTACTTCTATCCGGACATGCCGAAGAACTTCCAGACCTCCCAGTACGACGAGCCGATCGCCTTCGACGGCTATCTGGACGTCCAGCTGGAGGACGGCGAGGTCTTCCGCGTGGAGATCGAGCGCGCCCACATGGAGGAGGACACCGGCAAATCCACCCACGTGGGTGGGGCCACCGGACGCATCCACGGCGCCTCGCACTCGCTGCTGGACTACAACCGGGCCGGCATCCCGCTGATCGAGATCGTCACCAAGCCCATCCAGGGCGCGGGCGAGCGGGCGCCTGAGGTCGCCAAGGCGTACGTCGCCGAGCTGCGCGAGCTCATCAAGGCGCTCGGCGTCTCCGAGGCCCGGATGGAGATGGGCCAGATGCGCTGCGACGTCAACCTCTCGCTCCGCCCCAAGGGCACCGAGAAGTTCGGCACCCGCAGCGAGACGAAGAACGTCAACTCGCTGCGCAGCGTCGAGCGCGCCGCCCGGTTCGAGATCCAGCGGCACGCCGCCGTGCTCTCCTCCGGCGGCACCATCCTCCAGGAGACCCGGCACTTCCACGAGGAGGACGGCTCCACCACCTCCGGCCGGATCAAGGAGGAGGCGGAGGACTACCGCTACTTCCCCGAGCCCGACCTGGTGCCCGTCGCACCCGCCCGCGAGTGGGTGGAGGAGCTGCGCGGCACCCTGCCGGAGCTGCCCCGGGTGCGGCGGATGCGGCTGCGCGAGGAGTGGGGCATCTCCGAGCACGAGATGCAGTCGGTGCTCAACGCGGGCGCCGTCGACCCGATCGTCGCCACCGTGGACGCCGGCGCCCCCGCCGACCAGGCCCGCAAGTGGTGGATGGGGGAGCTCGCCCGCCGCGCCAACGAGGACGGCGCCGAGCTGACAGCGCTGCCCATCACCCCCGAGCAGGTCGCCCGGCTCTGCGCACTGGTCGCCGAGGGCTCGCTGAACGACAAGCTCGCCCGGCAGACCATCGAGGGCGTGCTGGCCGGTGAAGGCGGTCCGGACGAGGTGGTCGAGAAGCGCGGCCTCAAGGTCGTCTCGGACGAGGGCGCGCTGGGTACCGCCGTCGACGAGGCCATCGCCGGGAACCCGGACATCGCCGAGAAGGTGCGCGGCGGCAAGATCCAGGCCGCCGGTGCCCTGGTCGGCGCCGTCATGAAGGCCACCAGGGGCCAGGCCGACGCGGGCCGTGCCCGCGAGATGATCCTGGAGAAGCTCGGCGTCGAGGGCTGAGCCCTTTGAGCTGAGCCGTGGCGGGTGGGGCAGCGGATGGGATGGTTCCGGTGCCCCACCCGTGCGCTCAGAAGGAATGCCGCTGGCTGGCGAAGGCCACCATCTCGGGCAGGACTGCGGCTATCGGCTCCGGGTCCGTACCGTTCAGATGCCGGTACTCGGTGCCGACGGTCACCACGAGCCGCTCGGGCAGCCCGAGCCCCGGCCAGCGGCCTTCCCCGGCTATCGCGCGTGCAGCCTCGACGGCGGGCACCCCGCGCGCATGCAGCGCATGCGCCCGCTCTCGCACCACTCCGAGGTAGTCGATGTGGGCGCGCAGCCCCGCCGGGCCGAGCACGGGGCCGTGCCCCGGCACGATGGTCTCGGCCCCGCAGGCCAGCACCCCCTCGCACGCCTGGATGACATTCTCCAGTGGCCCCGCCCAGTGCACCGCGTGGTCGCCGGGCTCCTCGGGTGTCGAGGCGAAGACGATGTCGCCGGTGAACACGGTGCCGTGGTCGGGCAGCTGAACGATCAGGTCCCCGGTGGTGTGCGCGGACGGCAGGCTGGTCAGCACGACGGGGTGACCTCCGACGGTCAGCTCCAGCTCCCCCTCGAACACGGTCGTCGGCGCGACGACCTCCGTCCGGGACCAGTCAAAGTGCCCGAAGTGTTCGGCGAGGTAACTGCCGACCGGCGACTGCGCACCCGCCCCCTCGATCAACTCCCGCAGCTGCTGCGGACTCGGCTCGATCTCGATGTGGTGCCGTGCCTCCCGCGTGGCGATCACCTCGGCGTCGGGCACCACATCGGCGCCCCACAAGTGGTCCCCGTTGGCGTGCGTGACAACGACCCGGGCTATCTCGCCCCCGCTGCCGCCCAGCACCTCCCGGGACGCCGCGAGGAACGCCTCGGCCAGCGGCCGGTCGTACGGCGTATCGATCCATAGCCCCTCTCCGTCCCCCACCAGCAACCCACAGTTGGCGAGCCCCCAGCCCCGCTGCGGCGGCTTCCAGAGATGCAGACCGTCACCGAGTGCGCGAAGGGAGGAAGGAGAGAGTGCCATGCGTTTGATTATCCAACGTGCGGAAACGTGGTCCGCATCGATGAGTTCCTGTGCCGAGGGCGGTCTGTCCCTGCAAGAGCCGCATCACACCCCCTCTTGAAGGAGACCGCGATGTCCGAGGTATACACCGCCGCGACCGTTCCCGGCGTCGGGGAGGGCGTCCGCAGCCGACGCAGCGAGATCACGGCGAAGGTCCTCACCGTGCTGCTCGCCCTCTTCCTCGGTGCGGCCAGCGGACTGCCCAAGCTGTTCCGGGCCGGAGCCGCCGTCGAAGCGTTCGACAGGATCGGCTGGGGCGACTGGTTCATGTACACCGTCGGTTCCCTGGAAGTGCTGGGCGCCGTCGCCCTGCTGGTCCCCATACTGTCCGGCGCCGCGGCGCTGGCCTTCATCGGCCTGATGATCGGCGCCACCGTCTTCAACCTGACCGTGCTCGACGCGCCCGAGGCCGTGATCACGACCACGCTGCTGGCCGCCGTGTTCGCCTACATCGCCCGCTCCCGCCGCGCCCACACCGCCCAACTGCTGCGCCGCCTGCGCCGGTGACTCCGTCAGGGCCCTACTTGATGTGACCGACAAACCGTGCCCACGCCTCGTACCCGAACACGAGCGTGGGCCGGTCCGCGTCCAGCCGCTGTTTTGTGTCCCGCACGGGGACGGTGTGGGGGAGGTTGGTCGCGACCTCGACGCAGTCCCCGTTGCCGCCGCTATAGCTGCTGATCCGCCAGGCCGGTATGCCGGACTGGCGCGGGGCGGCAAACTGGCTTCTCATGGCTTGGCCTTCGTTGCTATGCGCTTGATGAGTGCTACCGATTCCGTCGGCGACAGAGCTTTGGTGCGCGTGCTGGGTCATCCGGACCTGAACCATCTGCTCGATCTCCTCGGGGGTGTCCCAGCGTCGGGAAGCCACAGCGACGGCGCGTGCGTACTCCGCGGTCTGGAGCAGGCCGGGGACGGTCTGAACTTGGAAGCTGCGAACCTTGGAGCAGATGGCCTCAATCTCGATCTGGTCCCGGTAGGCGTCGCTCAGAACCGAGCTGTATTGATGCCACCAGCACGACGCCGCGCTCCGCGTGGAGGTGAGCGATACCAACGCCGCCGAGCCGCAGCGGCGCGACCCCGCACCGGGTGACGAGGGCGGCTACGGGCTGCTGCTCGTCGACGTACTCGCCCACCGCTGGGGCACCGCGCGCCGCGCATGCGGCATCGGTAAGACGGTGTGGGCCCAGCTGCCCGCGCCAGAGAGCGAGCCGACATCCGAGGCGACGGCCGCCGCGCTGACCGTGCGACCCGGCCAGCGCGTCCACGCGCACGGCGCCTGGCACACGGTCCGCACCGTACGCAGCGTACGCAGCGAGCCGTACGCCACCGGAGGGCTCGCCCTCGTACTCGGCCTGGAGGAGGGCCGAGCACTGCGGGTACCGGCAGCCACACCCCTTGCCGTGCGCAGCGGCGGCAGCACACAGAGCTGACGGCCCGATACTGTGACGGCGTACGACGGCAGAGCAGCGACCTTGGCCGGTAGGAGGACTGGGCGATGATCACCCGCATCGAGATCGACGGCTTCAAGTCCTTTGAAGACTTCGCCCTCGACCTACCGCCCTTCACCGTCCTGGTTGGCGCCAATGCCTCGGGCAAGTCCAACTTGCTGGAGGCCGTGGATCTGCTGGGACACCTCGTCAGAGAGCCGACGGGGCAGACGCTGGTCGACCACGCGCGGCGCGGCGGGCCGAAGGATCTCTTCCGGCGCGGGCCGGACGGCGAGCCGGTCGACACGATGCGGATCGCGGCCGACGTGGTCGTGGACGGCGAGTCCGGCTATTGCTGGCTCCGGGTGACAGCCACGGTCCGGTACACCGATCCGCCTGATCCGTTGCGGGTGAGTGTCTTGGTCATCAATGCACACGACTACTGGGGGGGTGGCGAGTACGAGGAAGAGATCAGGCACACGCTCCCTCGCGCCTCTTTCGGCGTCGACAACGGTGAGTTGCATTGCACCGAATTGCCTGTCAGCCAGGCCGCCTATCGCACCGAGCTGGCAGAGGCCACCAAGAACTGGCGGATCATCGAACCGTCTCCCAAGGCGATGCGGGTCGTGTCATCCACATACGACACAGCTCCCCTTGCAGAGGACGGCAAGAACCTCGGAGCTGTCCTCGGACGGATCTCCCGCTATCCGGAGAGCTGGTACGACTTCCTCGCCGATGCGGTCGCGCTGCTCCCGGAGCTGGCCGGCATCAAGGTTGAGGCCAACTCCGACTGGGGGCAGTGGGACGTCTGGCTCCAGCACAAACACGAGTACCGGATGTCACCCAGTGCGGTATCGGCGGGCACCCTGCGCGTACTGGCGCTGCTCGCCGCTGCGCATGACCCTGCCCATGAGGGCATCTTGATGTTCGAAGAACCCGAGAACGGGCTCCACCCCAGCAGGGTCCCCACGCTGCTGTCGCGGCTGCGTGGCAGGGTGAGCGACCTCAAGACGCTGACCGGAGGACACGGCAGGCAGACGTTCGTCACCACGCACTCGCCCGTGGCTCTCGCTGCGGCCTTGGAAGAGGCCCCCGATTCAGTGATCTTTCTGGACTCCGTAACCCGGTTCGGCGACGGGCAGTCGCCACGTCGAGTGACGCGTGCCCGGCGAGTCGCCCAGGAAGGCGAAAGGGGCACCTTTGTGACGCCCATGGAGGTACGCAAGTACCTCGATCCAATCGGGCGGTTCGCCCATGGCGCGTAGGTACTTCACTCTTGCCTTGCTCACTGAAGGGCGCAGCGACCAGTGGTTTCTCTGCCCTCTCACCTCGAACTTTCGTGACGGTCTGCCGACGGAGTCGGCAGACCGTTCTTGCGTTCGGTGCTGATGGTGGGCAGGTCGGAGGCCCGGCTCTCGCGTC